>CAZMEC010000389.1:0-1521 GCA_964565265.1 uncultured Myxococcales bacterium | reverse complement strand
CAGGTGCTGGCTGGGGGTCGAAATCGAAGCCGCGTAGGCAGTAAGAGGAGCCGAGTGGTGTTGGTGATGGTGATGGTAACGGCCGGCCGAACGCCACAGCCAGCACCAGGAGAATCTCCTTGACCGACAACCTAGGTCTTCGGGCGCACCGCCGGTGGCAGTGACGCTGCCTGCACCAACACCAGCACTCCCACCATCACTACCACCCGCCCCCCTGCCCGTCTCTTTCCCCACGAGCGCCTGGAAGCCTAGCGGCAGGCCCGGAACATCTACCTTGGCTGCGGGGCGCTGCACGGACTTCCGCGGGCGGCCGGCCACCTTGGCGACCAACTCGAACGTGCGGCCCTCAGCGTCGTCCTCAACACGGAGGAAGCAGCAGGCCGGACCTCCCGGAAGGAGAAGCGCCACTTCTTCTCCATCCCTTTGGGGTCTCTCGCGGAAGCAGTGGCCGTGCTGGACCTGGCCAACGCGAAGGAACTCCAGGAAGCCAGCCATGCCACCAAGACCATCGCCCTCGACCGCAGGGTCGGCGCCCTCCTCACCGACCTCATGAAGTCCGGCCCGGGATAGGCCCGGGTTCAGTCAGTCCGCCGACTGACCTTCTACCAATTCGGATCACCAACAAGGGCCTCAAGAACTCGATGCACGCCGGGGCTGAACTGCTTGTCATTTCTGGTTGCAGCGGTCCTTGCTTGGAGCCTCCGTTCTGGTCTATTGTGTGCCCGTCTGTGAGGTGACCCATGCTGACGCAACTGAGAATCAAGAACTTCAAGGCCTGGCGGGATACCCAGGAGATCCGCCTGGCTCCTATCACCGTCTTTTTTGGAAACAACAGCTCTGGCAAATCGAGCATTCACCAACTGTTGTTGATGCTGAAGCAGACTGCCCGCTCCTCCGACCGCAGCCAGGTGCTGGACCCGGGAGATGGCCGCGGACTGGTCGAACTGGGCACATTCCGCGACATGATCCATAACCACGTTTCGGGTGACCACTTGGGCTTCGAAATCGGGTGGGACCTCCCCAAACCCCTTCGGATCGTCGACAGTAAGACGATGAAGCAAAGCACCCCCATCAAGCACTTGAGATTCTCTTGCGAGGTTGGGGAAAACGGTGGGCCTTCGGGTCAAATGTCGCTGTACCGGCTGGCCTACTCGACTGCTGGGGACAACGAACCAGGCATGTCCTTCTCCCTGAGTCGAAGTGCCAAAGAGGCCGGCAAGTTTGAGTTGACGGCCAGTGGCTATGACTTGGTCGGGCAGGTGGGACGCAAATGGGCAATGGGGCGCCCCGTTCACTTCTACGGCTTCCCGGGCGAGGCAGTTGCCCGCTATCAGAACTCCGCATGCCTCCCCGACTTGGCTCTTGAATTCGAGCGTCTGATGGACTCGGTGCACTACATAGGCCCCCTTAGAGAGCACCCCAAACGCACCTATGTCGTTTCCGGGGCCGCGCCTGAGCAAGTAGAAGAAAAAGGAGAGTATTGGCTGCCAGCACTGCTGTCTGGGTTGGGTCGGAAGTTCA
>CAZMEC010000388.1:0-1566 GCA_964565265.1 uncultured Myxococcales bacterium | reverse complement strand
TGCCGATGGAGGTGGTCTTGCCGGCGCCGTTCACACCCACCACCAGCCAGACCTCGGGACCGGTCGTGGGGGACGGGGGCGGGGGGACCTCGCAGACGGGCAGTAGCAGGTTGGCCACCTCGGTCTTGAGTTGAGCAAAAACGGCGCCGCGGTCCGTCAACTTCTCCCGGTTGAGGTTCTGGCGCAGGGTCTCCAGCAGCGCGGTGGCGCTGTGTACGCCGATGTCTGCGGTGAGGAGGATCTCCTCGACCTCGTGCTCCAGGTTCGCCGAAAGGTCCTTGCGGAACAGCCCCGCCAAGCGGGCCACGAAGCCCTCCTTGCGAGTGCGCAGCAGGCCTTCCTTGATGGATGCGCCCTCATCCTTGGGGGCCGCGGGGGCGGGGACGGAGCCGGGGACGGAGGCCTTGACGGGGGCAGGTTTGCCGGGGACGGAGGGGGCCTTGGGGGCCGCAGCCTCCTCGTCTTCCTCTACTTCTGGCAAGTCCTCGTCTCGTCCCAGGCCCGGAGCCCGGGGGCCGCGGGGGGCCGCGTCTTCGTCGGGCTGGCCCCTGGTCTTGAGCAGGTGCCGAACCACCAGCACCAGGGAGATCAGCAGCAGCACCCCGAGAATCCCCACGAAGGCGACCATGCCCCCGTTCAAATCAGAGGCAGCAAGTTGTAGAAGAGGCAGCATCAAACGATCCTCCGGCACGGTTTAGCGGCGCGGACCTTAGCACAAACTGGGCGCAAGTCCAGTGGGGTCAGGTCCCAATACATTGGTCCCGGCCCCAGGCCGCTTTCTCTTGACATGGGGCCGTTGCATGATTGAATGCAAAGGCCCTTGAAGGGGCCGAAAGGTGGTGTGGGTGATGGCAGCATGGTTCCGGGTTGCTGATGCAACGCGCTGGTTTGCAATTGTAATTGCCGTGGCAATCTGGGCGTCTGCCTGTGGAGGCAAGGAGGAGGCGGCCGGGGAGGCAGCCTCCCAGTTGGAGGAAGCGGCCCCCCCGGCCCCCCCCAGCGCCGAGCCAGGCCTGGCGGAAAAGCTCAAGGCCGAGATGAAGGCCAAGGCGGAGCGCAAGAAGGCCAAGGAGATCCTGGGCGAGTTGGAAAGCCTGGAGGGGGGCGAGCTGTCAGCCTTGGTGGAGGCGGTGAACGACTTTTTGGAATTCCGCTTCCGCAATGAGCGCGCCTATTACACCAAATACATGGAAGAGTTTGACCGGAAGATGGGGGCCCGCCGGGCCTTCGCCGGGCAGCTCAAGGAGATCTACGCGGCGGCCGAGTACGGGCTGCTGTTCCATGACTTCTCGGCCCGGGTGCCCAGCCTGTCCCCGGCGGGGCAGGCCCTGCTGTCCCTGCTCAAGGAGATGCCCTCCCACGGCCTGGAGGCGGAGGACTACCGGCTGGAGTCGCTGCAGAAGCAGCTGGACTGGTTTGCCAAGGCGCAGGAAGAGTTCAGCAAGGCGGCGGAGGGCGAGTTCGGGGCCCGGGAGCGCCAGTTCTGGGACCTGCTGGCGGCCTACAAGGAACTGCCCCAGACCCTGGAGTTGACCCGGGACCTGAAGAAGGCCGGCTACACCAATG
>CAZMEC010000387.1:0-1569 GCA_964565265.1 uncultured Myxococcales bacterium | reverse complement strand
GCCGAGATGGTCAAGCTGCACGAGAACACCTTCCGGGCGGTGAACATCGCCCTGGCCAACGAGACCCTGGTGATGTCCCGGCGCCTGGGCCTGGACCCCTGGGAGATCATCGACGCCGCCGCCACCAAACCCTTCGGTTTCATGCCCTTTTACCCCGGCCCGGGGTTGGGCGGACACTGCATCCCGGTGGACCCCATCTACCTGTCCTGGAAGCTCAAAAGCCTGAACTACTCGGTGCGCTTCATTGAGCTGGCCGACGCCGTGAACACCAACATGCCCGAGTATGTCATCTCCCGCCTGATGGAGCTGCTCAACGAGCGAAGCCGCTGCCTCAAGGGGTCAAGGATCCTGGTCATGGGCGTGGCCTACAAGCCGGATGTGGGGGACCTGCGCGAGTCCCCCGCCCTGCGGGTGCTGGAATTGCTGGCGGAGAAGGGGGCCCTGGTCCAGTACCACGATCCCTATGTGCCCAGCCTGGTCCTCGAGAACGGTCACCGCCTGGCCTCAGTGGACTTCCAGGTGGAGGCCCCCGGGAGCGACTGCTGCCTCATCGTGACGGACCACCGCTGCGTGGACTATGTGGCCCTGGAACGGCTGGCGCCCTTGATTTTTGACACCCGCGGGGTCACGAGGCACCAGCCCCCGTCCCCAAATACCATCAGGATCTGACGATGACCCGAACCCAAGGAATAGCCCTGCGCTGGGTGCTGGGGTTGGCCATCGGGGCCCTCTTCGTGTGGCTGTCTTCCAAACAGTGGCCCATGGACAAGCTGCTTTGTGATGACCTGGACCTGAGCGGTGGCAGCCTCTCCTGCCGGGTCGAGGGCGAGCTCTCCTGGCGCCTGGAGTACCTGTGGCTGCTGCCCGCCTTCCTGGTGCTGGCGGCGGTCCACTTCCTGCGGGTGCTGCGCTGGCGCCCCCTGTTGGACGGCATCGCGCCCCACTCCTTTGCCGAACTGAACCGCATCAGCGCGGTCTCCTTCATGGCCCTCTTCATCCTGCCCCTGCGTCTGGGCGAGCTGGCCCGACCCTACCTGGTGGCCTCCCTTGGTCGCGTCCGAAAGAGCGAGGTCCTGGGGACCGTGGTCCTGGAGCGGGTCCTGGACGGGCTGATGATGGCCTTCCTGCTGTTCTGCGTTTTGGCCCTCCTGCCCGCCGACAACAACCCGGCGGCCTACTACACGCTGAGGGTCGGCTCCCTCATCGCCCTGGGGGGCTTCCTGGGGGCCCTGGGCATCCTCTGGCTGGCGCTGTTCAACCGCCAGCGCGCAGCGGCCCTCATCCGCTGCTGCATCAAGCCCTTCTCCAAACGCCTCTCCCATCGCCTGTCGGACATCACGGCCCGCTTCATCGAGGGCCTCAGCGCCCTGCCAAGCCCTGCGGTCTTCGCCCGCTGTGTGCTGTGGACCACCCTCTACTGGGCGGTCAACGGCTTCTACTTCTGGTTCATCGCCCGGGCCTTTGGCCTCCAGGAGTGGGTCACCCCCGTGGTGGCCTATGCCATGATGGCCGCCGCCGCCGTGGGCATGATGATCCCCAACTCCCCCGCCAATGTGGGCAGCTTCTGGT
>CAZMEC010000386.1:0-1578 GCA_964565265.1 uncultured Myxococcales bacterium | reverse complement strand
GGTGGACGAGAAGCCTGTGCATCAGGTGACCTTGAGTGGTTTCGAGATGCTGGAGACGGAGATCACGGAGGGCCAGTTTCTGGCCGTCATGGGCAGCAACCCGTCGCAGCACTTCAACGGAGCGTCCGGACCGACCATGCCCGTTGAGAACATCAACTGGTCCTATGCCACGGCCTTCTGCAAAGCTATCGGCGGCCGTCTGCCAACGGAGGCCGAGTGGGAGTATGCCGCGCGGGGAGGGACAACCACCAGGTACTACTGCGGAGATGCATCAACCTGCCTTTCCGGTATTGCCTGGTACTACGCCAACTCCGGCAACAGTAAGCAGCCGGTGAAGGGGAAGACTGCGAACGCTTACGGCTTGTACGACATGTTGGGGAATGTCTGGGAGTGGACGAACGATTGGTACGGGAGCTACCCGACAGGAGCCCAGACCAACCCTCCGGGTCCCGACAGCGGGACCAGCCGAGTCGTACGCGGGCATGACTTCGGCAACGGTGACGGCGAATTGTCCGTGTCGTATCGCTTCGACATCCTCCCGTCGAACAATTTACCCCATCTCGGCGGCCGTTGTGCCAGGTCCAAGTGAAGCCAAGCGGCCTGTCCGCCCGGTAGCCCCGAAACCCCTCTTCCGGCGCTTCGCGCCAGGCCGGCTGGTTCCCTCCCCCTGCGGGGGAGGGTTAGGGAGAGGGGGATTGCTGGGGAGATCGCAGAGTGTAGTTGGGCGATGGAACCCGTGCCCTCATCCGGCGCTTCGCGCCACCTTCCCCCGGGTCGGGGGAAGGGACCAAAGGGGGGTGATTCGTCTGGTGCCAGGTGAAGGCCGTTGCTAACTGGCTGACCGTTGACACTAACTGCTTGTGGGGCTATATTCAGGCCCGTATTCAGATCCATTGGAGGTTCACATGAAAGACCTTCGAGTCTGCGATGACATCATTCCGGTGGGTGAGTTCAAGCGGCAGGCCTCGGGCTTTCTGCACCGGGTCAACGACGAAAAGCGTCCGCTGGTGATCACCCAGAACGGCTCGCCCATCGGGGTCATCATCCCCCCCGAGGATTTCGACGAACTCCAGCTTCGCCGCCGCTTCCTGGCCGCGGTTCAAGAAGGCCTGGCCCAGGCCGACGAAGGGCAGTTGGTGGACGGTGCAACGCTGGACGCCGAACTGGAGCCCCTCCTGCCACCCAGAAAGAATGGGGCCGGGCGGCGATGAAGGCCAAGGCCAATGTAAGGTGGACTCCCAGGGCCCGCACCGACATGAAGACCATCGCTGCCTGGATCTCGCGGACGAACCCTGACAACGCGCGGGCCTTCGTTGGCAGGCTCAGGGCTGGGCCGGAGGCGTTGGCCGCGCATCCACTCCTGGGGCGGGTAGTCCCTGAACTGGGCGACGACGCAGTTCGCGAGTTGATCGTGGAAGGCTACCGCATCGTCTACAGAGTCGCGTCAACGCAGGTGCAGATTCTGACCGTCTTCGAGGGCCACAGGCAACTGGAGCCTTGAGCGGTGCGGCGCCGTGCAAGCGACGCCAAGGTTGCTGGGCCGGGGCGTGGGGTGGCGCTTCGGAGGCAGCCTCCGCA
>CAZMEC010000385.1:0-1612 GCA_964565265.1 uncultured Myxococcales bacterium | reverse complement strand
GGGTGTTGGGGTCCGGCCGGCCGGACAGTGCCTACGGCCTTCAGTCCTTCCACCCTGTTCCCCCATGAACGGCCCCAGGGCAGTACCATGCGAGTTGTGACTAACGGCAAGCCCCGTGGGGGAAGGTGGCGCGAAGCGCAGGATGAGGGCACGGGTTCCAAAGGTAGCCGTCAGTTCAAGGAACACCGCAAACGCCGCCGCAGCATAAGCCCCAGGGCAGCCAGTAGCAAAGGCAGCAGGGCCAGGTTGCCCTGGGCTGCCGTGGAACAGCCCCCGCCTCCCCCACCACCGCCGCCACCAGAGGGCACCGTGTCGTCCCCGAAGGAGTCCCGACTGTCGGTGGGGGCCTGGCCATCCTCGTCGTTGATCGTCTCGGCCTTGCCGCCGCCGTCGCCCTCGGTGCCGGCGTCCAGGTCCGCTCCGCCGTCCAGGTCCGTGCCGGCGTCCGTGCCCAGGTCGCCCTCGTCCGGTGGCCTGGCTTCCACCAACAGCTTGAGAGTGCCCGACGGGGCCCCGCCCAACCCGATGACCTGGAGAACCAGGGTCCCGGTCCGGTCGGCCACCAAGTCCACCGCGGCTTCCTGAGTACCCTCGCCGGCCTCATTCAAGGCCACCAGGCATTCCTGGGCCTCGGCACAGTCGGCCCAGACCACCAGGGCCACATCAAGCTCGGCGTCGGGACTTGCATAGATGGAATACCTCCAGCCCTCCTGGATGCCCAGTTGATAGAAGGCATCTGGTCCCGAAAGCCCCTCTACCTCGCAGGCAGCGGAGGCGTCCAACCAGGCATGGAAGGCGTCCAGCCCAACAGAATACTCCTGGCCCAAGGCCAGCTCGGCGGGCGCCGCGCAGGTGTCATTGCCGGGCAAGGCCTCACAGGTGCCCGCGAAGCAGGCCTCGGTCTCCTGGTCACCGCAGGGGCTCCAGTCGGCCAAGGCCTGGGAAGTGCAGCCCGAGGTCGGGTCGCAACCGTTGATCGTGCAGTCGTTGGAGTCATCACAGACCGCGTCGTCGGGAGAGTGGTCGCAGGCTCCCGTCTCGGGGTTGCAGGCATCCACGGTGCAGGAACTGGCATCCACACAGTCCGGCTCCTCGCCCACGCAGACCCCAGTCACGCAGGCGTCGTTCCAACTGCAAGGATTGGAGTCGTCGCAGGCCCCAGCCTCCAAGGGCGCCGCATCCTTGACGCACACAAACGCGTTGTCCCCGGTGGAATCACAGACCCCCGTGTTGCACTGGTCACTCTGCCCGCTGCAGTCCGGCACGGCCCCAGCCACACACAGGCCAGCCGCACACTTGTCGTCCACGGTGCAGCCCGTAGAGTCCGCGTTGCAAAGGTCGGCCTCGTGGGGCTCCGCGTCCTTGACGCACACAAACGCATTGTCCCCGGTGGAATCACAGATGCCGGTGTTGCACTGGTCACTCTGCCCGCTACAATCCGGGGCAGCCCCAGCCACACACTGGCCTGAGGCGCACTTGTCGTCCACCGTGCAGCCCGTAGAGTCGGCGTTGCAAAGGTCAGCCTCGTGGGGCGCCGCGTCCTTGACGCAGGTGTAGGCGTTGTCCCCGGTGGAATCGCAAACACCCGTGTTGCACTGGTCACTCTGCCCAC
>CAZMEC010000384.1:0-1617 GCA_964565265.1 uncultured Myxococcales bacterium | reverse complement strand
GGCCACCGAGGCCAAGAAAGAGGCGGAGCGGCTGGCGGGCATCCTGACCATGCTGGGGTCCCAGATAGCGGAGATGGAGAAGGCCAAGGCCCCCTCCCAGGAGGATCGGGCCAGCCTGGCAAGACTGAAGCTGTCCCTGAACCCCGACGACGGCGAGGCCCTGGAGACCCTGCTTGAGGTCTACCTGAAGAGCCCCCGCTCGGAGGAAGTGGCGGCAGTGGCCTTCTGGCCCCTGCTGGACGGGCTGGAGCGGGCCGGGCGAAGGGCGGACCTGGGGAGGGTCTTTGAGGCCGCAGCCAGGGCCGCCAAGGATCCCGCGGCGCGGGTGGGGTTTTTATTGGAGAAGGCCCGAGTGCTGCTGGCGGCGGGAGACAAGGCCGAGGCCCTGGGGACCCTCCGGGAGCTTCGGGAAGGGGCCCCCGGGGGCCTGGGCCTGGAGCTGCTTCAGGAACAGATCTCGTTGCTTGGGGGGGCGGGCCTGTGGAGCGAAGCCATGGAGCTGCTGGGGGAGGCCCGCCAGGCCACCCAGAGCCGGGAAGAGGAGCAGCGCATCCTGGAACTGGAGGCGGCCCTGGCGTGGAACAACCTGGGGGACCTGGAGCGGGCTGAGAAGCTGTACCGCAGGATCCGCTCCATCGACCCCAAGAACCGGGCCGGGCTGCTGTTCTACGAGGAATACCACCGGCGCACCGGGGACCCCCGCAAGCTGTACAGCGCCCTGTCCTCCCACCTGGCCGTGGAGGAGGACGAGCTGGAGCGGGCCGACCTCCTGCGGGAGATGGCCAAGGTGGCGGAGGAGATTGGCTCCCCCGAGCGGGCCGCTGATGCCCTCAAGAAGCTGTTGGCCATGGACCCCGGGGACCAGACCTCCGGGGAGGCCCTGGAGAACCTCTATCTGGGTCAGAAGAAGTGGCATTCCCTGGTGGATCTGCTGGCCTCCCGGGCGGAGGCGGCGCAGGACCGGGGGGACAGGCTGGGCCTGCTGTGGCGGATCGCCGAGATCTATGCGGATGCCCAGCGGCTGCCCGTGCCCGAGATGGAGATCAATACGCTGAAGAAGATCGCCGAGCTGGACCCCGAGGACCAGCGCTGCGCGGAGACCCTGGTGGAGCGGTTCCGCAGCCTGGGTCGCTGGAGTGCCCTGGCGGAGGCCCTGGAGAAGCTGACCCTGGCCCCCTCCTCCCCCACGAAAGAACGGGAGACCCTGCGGGAGCTGGCCACCATCTGGGCGGACAAGCTCAAGAACCAGAAGAAGGCCATGGAGGTCCTGGAGAAGCTGGTGGACCTGCACCCCGGGGATCTGGAAGTCTGGGAGGAGCTGGCCGGGCTGTATCGCTCCCGGGGGCTCAGCGAGAAGCTCTATGAGGCCCTCAAGGAGGTCCTGGGGCTGCGCCAGGGAACGGAGCGCACGGGGGCCCTGGAGGAGCTGGCCCGGCTGGCCCTGGACCGCCTGAAGAAACCGGATGAGGCGGTGGCCTGGCTGCGCAGCCTGGGGGAGGCCAACCCCAAGGACAAGACGGTGTGGACGCGGCTGTCGGGGCTCTATGCCCAGACGGGGGACTGGAGCTCCCTGGCGGCCCTCCTGGAGGAGCGGCTGGGGGAGGCCAAGCGCAAGGA
>CAZMEC010000383.1:0-1619 GCA_964565265.1 uncultured Myxococcales bacterium | reverse complement strand
GACCTCAAGGTGGTGCTCATCGGCAGCCACTACCTGCACGAGATGCTGCAGCGCTACGACGAGGACTACCGCAAGCTGTTCCAGGTGGTGGCCGAGTTCGACAGCGAGATTGACCGCAGCCCCACCACCGAGATGGAATACGCCCGCTTCGTCGCCACCACCTGTGAACGGGAAAGCCTGCGCCCCGTGGATCGCAGCGGCGTGGCCGCCGTGGTGGAGTACGGCAGCCGCCTGGTGGACAGCCAGAAGAAGATGACCCTGCGCTTCAACGAGATCTGCAACCTCCTCATCGAAGCGGACTTCCTGGCCAACCAGAAGAGGGCCTCCGTGATCACCCGCAAGCATGTCCAGAAGACCATCGAGATGCGCCATGTGCGGCGCTCCCTCGTGGAGGACAAGATCCAGGAGGGCTACAAGGACAACACCATCCTGGTGAAGACCGAGGGCCAGGCCATCGGTGCCGTCAATGGGCTGGCGGTCTACGAGGTCGGGGGCCACGCCTTCGGCAAGCCCTCACGCATCACCGCCACGGTCTTCGCAGGGAAGGGCGGCATCACCAATGTGGAACGGGAGGCCCGCCTTTCGGGTCCCTTCCACAGCAAGGGTGTGCTGATCATCTCCGGCTTCCTGGGGGACCGCTTTGCCCGCACCCACTCCCTGTCCATGACCGTCAGTCTGGTCTTCGAGCAGAGCTACGGCCCCGTGGACGGTGACAGCGCCTCCAGCACGGAACTCTACGCCGTCCTCTCGGCCCTCTCCCGGGTCCCCCTGCGCCAGGATCTGGCGGTCACCGGGTCCGTGGACCAGTTGGGCAACATCCAGCCCATCGGCGGCGTCAACGAGAAGGTCGAAGGCTGGTTCTCCGTCTGCCGCGACAAGGGCCTCACGGGCACCCAGGGCGTCATCATTCCCAAACAGAATGTCCAGCATCTGATGCTGGACGCCGAGATCGTCGAGGCGGTGGAGAAGGGCAAGTTCCACATCTACCCCGTGTCCACCATCGAGGAAGGCATTGAACTCCTCACCGGCATCCCCGCTGGCACCTTGAACGACGAGGGCCAGTACTCCGAGGGCACCATCTTTGACCTCTGCCTCATCCACCTGGACGAGTTTGACCGGGCCGAGCAGGGAGAGGAAGGGGGCGAGGGGGGAGGCCCCGAAGGGGGAGAGGAAGAGCCCCAGGCAAAGGCCCCCGAGGGGCCCGGCGAGGACCCCGACGAGCAGGACGAATGACGAATCTGGAGTAAGCCTGCTCCACACCCCTGGAGCAGGCCTGCTCCACTTTACTGAGATTTACCCCGGTCCACTAAATCCAACCCCTTGATTTTCAAGCAAAATGTGTTTGTTGCGAACCTGGCACAGGACCTGCAATAGACCAGCGCCGTTGTTCATTTGAAAGGGGTGACCCCATGATAGAGCGCCTGGCAAGAAGCATTCCCCCCGCCGCCATCGCCTACGGCCTCATGTGGGGCGGCCTCGTGGCCAGCCTCGTCTTCGTCCGCTAAGAAACCCCGAAGCCCCCCAAGACAATCCAAAACAATCTCACATCACGGCCGTTCCCTCCCCCTGGGGGAGCGCTAGCTTCCGTTCCCTCCCCCTCTGGGGGAGGGTTAGGGAGA
>CAZMEC010000382.1:0-1632 GCA_964565265.1 uncultured Myxococcales bacterium | reverse complement strand
GGAGCCGACCCCACTGCTGGAGCATCAGGGGGCCAGGCGCACCTTGGCGGCGACGGCGCGGAAGAACTCGTTGGACCAGACCTCCACGGCAGAGGCGTTGGTGAGGAAGCGGACCACATCGGCCCGTGCCTGGGGGACCTCCAGGTTGGAGATGCGGTCTTCCAGCAGTTGCCGGAACCCGTCAGCGGAGAGGGCGCGTTTGCCCTGGTGGTGGCCGCTTTGGCGCATGCGGGCCTCCAGATGGGGAAGATCCAGCGGGATGCCTCGGGCCACATACCAGACCAGGTCGTACCAGTCCCGCCCCTTGACGCGGTTGCCCCAGCCTCGGCACAGCAGCGCGTGCATCTTGCCGGCGAAGAGTGAGGGCTGGGAGTAGGCCAGCACGGAGAAGGGCACGGGCTGGAGGCAGAACCGGGTCTCGGTGGCGAAGCCGGGGGGCGGGTCCGTGTCGACCTCCAGTTTGATGCGCAGCACCTGGTCGGGGTGGACCCCGGCGGCCAGGTCGCGGGCGGCCCTGATCACCAAAAGCTGGGCCTTGGTGTTGGCCTTCAGGAAGGCGGACTCGAGGGCGCTCTGGGCGGTCTTCTCCTTGAGTTCAACAGTGACGCCAAAACCCCAGGCGGCCAGTTCCTTCTCGACATACGGAAGGTATTGATTCAAGTGGAAGTCGGGATCGGCCTTGAGCAACGAGAAGTCCAGGTCCTCGCTGAAGCGGTCCAGCCCGTACAGCACCCGCAGGGCGGTGCCCCCGTAGAACGCTGCCCGCTCGAAGAACTTGCCCCTCCACAGGCCCAGCAGCGCCAACTCCTGCAGGACCTCCCGCAGGGCGTTGATGCTTTCGTCCACGCCCCCCTGGGGGTATCTGGCGATCATCGCTTCCAGGGCTGGATTCATGATCTCCTCCTGAGCTTGTCGACGAGGGTTGCACAAAGGACGGCCTTGCGGGACCCCAGGGCGCGGGCAAGCTGCAACAGCAGGTCCGGGCGCAGGGCGAGGAGGCCCGCCCGGTTGAGCCGAAGGTCCTCCAGAAGGTACTGCTCGGCGTCGCCCAGAGAGCGAATCCTGGCGGTTCGGTCTTCCCGGACCTTGTCCGCCAGCGCGCGCTCCGGGGAGGCCATCAGAAAGGAGACCTCCTGGACCTGCACAAGGGTCATGCCCAAATGGAAGGACGCCGGGGGCACCGTGCGGTAGACGAAGGTGCCAACGGGTGTCAGGAAGCGGCAGGGGCGCCCCGGCGTAACCGAGGTGACCTGGGCGACCCGCTCGGGCACCAGGCCGTGGTAGGACAGCGCGTAGTCCAGGGACACAAAGGATGGACCATGGATGAGGTTGGCCAGCAACTCCCGGGAGTAGGGCCGGCGCCGCTGGTCCTCGCCGAAGATGTACAGCCCCTTCTTGACGCGCAGGATCTCGTTGGTGCGCAGCAGATGCGTGATCCGGTCGTGGGGCTTGGCGTAGCCCGACAGCGACGCCATCAGTGCCGTGTAATCGAACTCCTCGCGACCGATTTGCCTGCGCAGGTTTCCGTTCATGGCGCTATTTGAGCATAGTATCTCCATTGGAGCAAGAGTTACTATGTTGAAATGGCGCGTGGTGGGGTAGCGGCGCGTGTGCGTGACAGGAACCGACCCC
>CAZMEC010000381.1:0-1659 GCA_964565265.1 uncultured Myxococcales bacterium | reverse complement strand
TGCCCCTGCAGCCCGTCCATGGCAGCCAGCGCCGCAAGCGGCGCGGCGCTGCCGGTCCATGGTTCGGGGCGCGCCCCCCCCGTCCATGGTGTCCATGATGTCCATGCGGTCCATGCGGTCCATGATGTCCATTGTCCATTGTCCATCGGGCGCGCCCCGCCGGCCGTCGTAACAGCGGTTGCCCTTCCCACCCCCAGCGGTTGCAGGCCACCGTTTTGGATATTAATGGTTGCGCCGGGGCCCGGGGGCACACTACAATTCGTGCGCTTTTGCCCTTTGTGTCGGTGAGGTGAGTGTGACTGGCAGGGCGTTCATCATCTTGGGCTTTTTTTGCCTGGGTCTTGCAGGAGCCTGGGGTTGCGCCCCGAAGCCACCTCCCGCTTCCGATGCCGCTCCGGAGAAGGTCCCATCCCCTGGCTCCGAAGGGCTTTGGTTCCACGACAATGATCGCAACTGCGCAGACCTTGATACCGATCCCGGGCTGGGCGCCTTGGTGAAGGCCCTGGCCCCACCGGTGGGTGGCCGGCTGCTGGTCATTGGCGATGTCTCCGGCTGTATCTCCAA
Source organism: uncultured Myxococcales bacterium (assembly GCA_964565265.1). Classification (GTDB taxonomy): domain Bacteria; phylum Myxococcota_A; class UBA9042; order CAIXZC01; family CAIXZC01; genus CAIXZC01. The sequence continues at coordinate 1,095 of CAZMEC010000381.1, read as the reverse complement.
GGTCCTGCTCCAGGCGGCGGGGGCCCAGGCCCAACTCCATGTGGTGGTCAACTACGCCTTCGAGGCGCTGGAGGTAGGCCTGTCCCTGGCTGGCGCGACCCAGGCCAAGGTCTTTCTGAACGACTATGACCAGGGGCCCTCCCCCGACGGCCCCAGCTTTCCCGGCAGTGGCCAGTACGACCTGGCCCTGGTGGTGGGCTTCGCCGTCAGCGGCCCTGAGGACCTGGCCGCCGCCCGCCCCCTCCTGGGCGCCACCGCCACCCGGGTGGTCTTCCTCCATGCGGGCACCAGTCACCCCTTCCACCCGGCCCAGAGCTTCTCCCCCGAGGCGGCCTCCTTCCGGCTGGCCCTGGACGGCCCCGCCAACCCCCTGACGGTCCCCGTGGCGGGCGACCGCAATGGCCCCAGCCCCGCCACCCTGGCGGCCCTCAACGGCCTCCTCGCCCAGCCCGACCTGATGGCGCGAACCAACAGCTACTTCAACGCCCGGACCCACACGGCCTCCGAGATTGGTGCCTTTCTGGACAGTCCGTCATTCTCCACCCTTCGCTGGCTGGCACGCATCTGGCCCCTCCTGACCCCCGGCGCCCCCGGGGCCATCCCCGCCAGGGTCCAACTGGCCGCCAACTCCGTCCTCCTCTCGGCCTACTATGGCCTCGCCGACCCCGAACTGCGGCGCTACAGGGCCGTGCGGGCGACCCTTGAATCGCCCACCATCGTCACCCTCATGAAGAAGTGCGGCTACCAGCCGGCCCCCCTCCCCTCCCCCTTCGTCAACCGCCACCTCACCGCCTTCCGGAGGAGCTGACATGGAGTCCCTCTACCTGGGCCTGGGTGCCGCCCTGCTCTCCGCCTTCTCCTGGGCGCTGGGGTCCGTGGTCTACGAGAAGTTGGGCCTCTCCGTCCCCCCGCTCCCCCTGAATCTGTGCAAGAACCTGCTGGGCCTGGTGCTCTTTGGCGCCTTTGTGCTGATCCTGGCGGGTGGTGACCCCGCCGGCCTGGTGGCGAACCTGTCCGCCACGGACCTCCTGCTGCTGACCGTCAGCGGCCTCCTGGGCATCACCCTCGGGGACACCTTCTTCTTCATGGCCCTGA
>CAZMEC010000380.1:0-1661 GCA_964565265.1 uncultured Myxococcales bacterium | reverse complement strand
CCCTTCCTGCCAACATTGCGTGAGACACCCGGGATAAAGAGTTTAGAGTAGTTGGGCGGAGAAGGAAGGCAGGCAGATGTCACCAGAACAGATGCAGCGGCAGAAGACGCCCGACGACCGAGCTGAGGGAGGAAGGCCGCCCAGGGGGACCCCGACGGAGGGAGGGCCAGGCGAGCAGAGCGAGCCTGGCGCGACCGGAGGAGGGGGCCCCCTGGGCGGGGCCAAGTCGGCGCTGAAACCGGCGCCGAATCCGGAGGTGGAGCCGATTGGCCACCGTCGGGTCTTCTCGCCCGCGTACAAGGCCAGGATTGTTGCCCAGGCCGACGCCTGCGAGCGTGGAGAGATTGGCGCTCTGCTTCGGCGCGAGGGCCTCTACTGCTCGACCCTCCAGCGTTGGCGGCAGCAGCGGGATGCCGGGACCCTGGAAGGCCTGACCCCCAAGAAACGCGGCCCATCGCCGGATCCCGACAGGGCCCTGCGGCAGCGAGTCGCCCAGTTGGAGAAGGAGAATCAGCGGCTGGCCAAGCGGCTGTCGAACGCGGAGTTGGTCATTGATGTCCAAAAAAAAGTGGCCTCGCTGTTGGGGATCGCCTTGGCAGCGAGCGACCTGGACGAGGGAGACAAGAAGTGATCGCGGCAGCTAAAGAGCTGATCCCGGTGGTGGGGGTGGCCTCGGCCTGTCGGGCGTTCGATTTGCCCCGGGCCTCCTTCTACCGGGTGGTGCGGCCATCGCAAAGGGCGATGATTCCGGCCCTGCGGCTTCGCAAGCCTCCAGCCAGGTCTCTCTCCTCCGCCGAGGAGGCAGAGGTCCTGGCAGTGCTTCACAGTGAACGCTTCCTGGACATGGCCCCTGGCGAGGTCGCCGCCACGCTGCTGGATGAGGGCGTGTACCTATGCTCCGAACGGACGATGTACCGCATCCTGAAGGCCCACGATGAGGTCCGGGAACGCCGCAACCAGGCGCGGCACCCCCACTATGTGAAGCCGCAACTGCACGCCACCGGCCCCAACCAGGTCTGGTCCTGGGACATCACAAAGCTCAGGGGGCCCGTGAAGTGGGTCTACTTCCACCTGTATGTCATCCTGGACATCTTCTCCAGGTATGTCGTCGGCTGGATGGTGGCCAACAAGGAGAGCACCGAACTGGCCAAGCGCCTGATCCTGGCGACCTGCAAGAAGCAGGGCATTGAACCGGGCCAACTATGCATCCACGCAGACCGGGGATCGTCAATGAAGTCCAAGGGCTTGGCCGAACTGCTGGTCGACCTGGGGGTCATCAAGTCCCACAGCAGGCCCCATGTCTCCGACGACAACCCGTTCTCTGAAAGCCAGTTCAAGACCCTCAAGTACCGGCCCGACTTCCCGGGCAACTTCGGCTCCATCCAGGACGCCAGGGCCTTCTGCGCTGGCTTCTTCGACTGGTACAACAACGACCATCGGCACAGCGGCATCGCCATGCTGACCCCGGCCCAGGTCCATTACGGCAACCCGCAGGAAGTCCTACAGCAAAGACACCAGGTCGTCATGGCCGCCAGACAGGCCCATCCCGAGCGCTTCCCCAACGGAGACCCTCGGCTCAAGGCCCTGCCTGCTGAGGCCTGGATCAACCCGCCTCCGCCAATCCCGGAGGCCACTGACCCAGTGCTACCCTAAACTTGGGT
>CAZMEC010000379.1:0-1664 GCA_964565265.1 uncultured Myxococcales bacterium | reverse complement strand
AGGTGTAGAGGATCTCCAGCAGGTTGCGGCACTGGACGGTGGCGTCCTCGTTGTCTCCGCAGATCAGATGGAAGCAGCCGTCGGGAGAGCGCAGGACCCCCTCCTCGGCGCCCAGCATGTCCATCTGCTCGGGGTCGTCCAGGTATTCGACGACGCGGGCCAGCTTGAGGATCTGGACCACCAGCAACTCGGGGTCCAGGGAGGTGAGGACCTTCCCGAGGACGGCGTCGCCGGCCTCCTGGGCCAGCCGCAGCCAGCGGTCCAGGCGCTCGACGGCGAGTTCGCGGCCGGACCAGAGGAAGAAGTCGGCGCTGCGGCCAAGCTGCTCTTCGGAGGCCAGCATCATCAGAGAACCGGCGTCGTCCGGGCCAATGTCGCGGATGAGGAAGAAGAACTCCGAGGGACTGAGGGCCTGGACCAGTTCGGTGCTGGCGGGGTCGTCCAGGATGGCATCCAGCTTGACCATGGTGCCGCCGGGCCGGGCCAGGATGTCCAGCACGCTCTTTCTAAACGCCACCAACCGCTGCTCATCCATGGGGACCTCCAGGCGCTGTTTGCAAATGCAAAGACAAGGTAACAGTAATCGCTGGCGCCGCAACCGGCAACCGCGTAATGGCTGGCGAGGCGGGCCCTTCCTTGGGGGTTGACATTCGCCTCCGTCCCCAAAACAATCGCCCCCAATCAGGAGGTGACCCGTGGAGTTCATGGAAGTCATGGAAGCCCAGTTCATGGGGGTCAGTGTCTATCAGGTCGGGCTGGCCTTCGGGGCGGTGCTGGCGGGCTATCTGGCGCGGGCGGCAGTGGCGGCCTTCTTCCGGCGGGCCAGGCGCCTGGCCGAGAAGACGGACAATGTGCTGGACGACATCGTGCTGAACTCGGCGGATCGGCCGGCGGCGTTGGCCATGCTGGTGGCGGGCGTCTGGCTGGGCCTGAACATCCTGCCCCTGCCCACCGAGCCCCTGGACTTCCCCCGGCTGGTGAACGCCCTGGGGCGGGGTTTCTCGGTCATCCTGGTCATCTGGTTCTGCCTGCGCTTCATCGATCAGGTGGCCGCCCAATGGGAGAAGAAGGGGGGCGAGAAACAGCAGAATCTGAATCGGCAGGCCACGCCCATCATCCGCAAGGCCGCCAAGGTCTTCCTGGTGCTGCTGGGCGGCGCCATGTTCCTGCAGAACCTGGGGTACAGCGTGGGGTCCCTGCTGGCAGGCCTGGGCCTGGGCGGCATGGCCGTGGCGCTGGCGTCCAAGGACACGCTGGCCAACCTGTTCGGCGCCATGGCGGTCTTCCTGGACCGGCCCTTTGAGGTCGGGGACTGGATTGAAATGGGAGGCGTGGAGGGGACGGTGGAGGAGGTGAACCTGCGCACCACCCGCGTCCGCACCTTCGAGCAGAGCCTCATCACCATGCCCAACGCCAACCTCACCACCCAGGCCATCGAGAACTGGTCCCGCATGGGCCGGCGCCGCATCCGCTTCACCCTGAGCCTGGTCTACGGCACGCCGCCGGAGAAGCTGCAGGCCACCATTGACTCCATCAGGCAACTACTGACGGACAACCCCGACCTGCACGCCGAGGGCAAGCTGGTCTACCTGGACGAACTGGGCACCTACAGCCTGAACATTCTGGTCCAGTGCTTCACCACCGCCACCGCCCTGCCCGACTAC
>CAZMEC010000378.1:0-1677 GCA_964565265.1 uncultured Myxococcales bacterium | reverse complement strand
CGTCGCCGCGCTTGAGGCGCTTGACCTTCTCGGAGAAGTTGTTGCGGGTCACGCGGATCTGCTCGTCCAGGTTCTCCAGGACCTTGTAGACCTTGTCCTCCACCTCGTCACCGGCCTCCACATGAATGTGGGGCCACATGCCGCGGGGGATGGCTTCCAGGATCTCGGCGGTGAGGGCCACGCCCTCGGCACACAGCAGGTCGCCGCCGTCGCCCACCAGGCGGGAGGCGGTCTTCTGAGTCAGGAACAGCTCGCGAACGCGCTGGTAGGCGGCATCGTTGATGATGCGAACCTCATCCTGCTCGTCCTGCATGATGCGAGCCTCTTCCGCGTCCTCAAGCTCCTGGGCGCGGTCATCCTTGTCGATGCCCTTGCGGGAGAAGATCTTGGCCGCGATGACCGTGCCGTTCACGCCCGTGGGGACCCGCAGGGAGGTGTCCCGCACATCGCCGGCCTTCTCGCCGAAGATTGCGCGCAGCAGCTTCTCTTCAGGGGACAACTGGGTCTCGCCCTTGGGGGTGATCTTGCCCACCAGGATGTCGCCGGTCTTGACCTCGGCGCCGATGCGGATGACGCCGGACTCGTCCAGATTCATCAGGGTCTCATCACCCACATTGGGGATGTCCCGGGTGATCTCTTCCTTGCCCAGCTTGGTGTCCCGGGCCGCACACTCGAACTCTTCAATGTGAATCGAGGTGAAGCGGTCCTCCTGGACGATGCGCTCGGACACCAGGATGGCGTCCTCGAAGTTGTAGCCACCCCAGGGCATGAAGGCCACCACCACGTTCTGACCAAGGGCCAACTCGCCCTTGTCCGTGGAGGGACCGTCCGCGATGACCTCACCCTTGTCCACGGTGTCGCCGGGGCGCACGATGGGCCGCTGGGTGATGCAGGTGTCCTGATTGGAGCGCTGATACTTGATCAGGTTGTAGATGTCGGGGCGGGTGTCCAGATCGTCGGCGCCCTGGGGACGCACCACGATGCGGTTGGCATCCACGCTCTCGACCACGCCCTTGCGACGGGCCGCCACGGTGACGCCCGAGTCCCGGGCCACCACATTCTCCACGCCCGTGCCCACGATGGGGGCCGAGGCCCGCAACAGCGGCACCGCCTGGCGCTGCATGTTGGAGCCCATGAGGGCGCGGTTGGCGTCGTCGTGTTCAAGGAAGGGAATGAGAGAGGCCGCCACCGACACGAGCTGGTTGGAGGCCACATCCATCAGGTCCACTTCTTCGCGGGACACCAGGGTGGGCTCGCCGCGCTTGCGGGCATGCACCAGATCGCCCACCAACTTGCCGTCCTTGTCCACCGGGTGGGTGGCCTGGACGATGATGTGCTTCTCTTCCTTGGTGGCCGTATAGAACTTGACCTCGTCCGTCACATGGCCGTCCTTGATGGTCCGGTAGGGCGTCTCAATGAAGCCGTAGTCGTTCACCCGGGCGTAGGTCGACAAAGACGAGATCAGACCGATGTTGGGACCTTCCGGCGTCTCGATGGGGCAGATGCGGCCGTAGTGGGTGGCGTGCACATCGCGCACATCGAAGCCCGCGCGGTCACGGGTCAGACCACCAGGACCCAGGGCGGACAGGCGCCGCTTGTGGGTCAGCTCGGAGAGGGGGTTGGTCTGGTCCATGAACTGGGACAGCTGGCTGGACCCGAAGTACTCCTTCACGACCG
>CAZMEC010000377.1:0-1678 GCA_964565265.1 uncultured Myxococcales bacterium | reverse complement strand
CCTTGAGGCGCAGGGAGGCCCGGAGTCGGGCCCGCAGTTCGCCGCCGTGGACGGGGCGGTAGATGATGTCATCGGCGTCCACGGAGAGGGCCTTGACCTTCTGGTCCACATCGGAGTAGTTGCCCGCCACCAGGATCACCGGGGTGTTCTTGAGGGCCGGGTCCTGTTTGATGCTGCGGCAGATTTCGAAGCCGGAGAGGGGCGCCAGGGACACATCCGCCAGCACCAGGTCGGGGCGGTTGGTGCGGATGTGATCCAGCCCCTCCAGGGCGTTGCCGTCCACGCTGACCATGTAGCCGAAGGGCTTGAGGTAGGCCTCAAGCTGGGCCGCCAGCTTCTGGTCGGCGCTCAGGACCACGATGTTGAAGCTGCTTACGAAGTTCACCTGGTTCATGGGCTTGCCGGGCGTCCTGTCAATCGTCCGAAGGGAAGTCTAGGCCTTCGCCGCTGAGAGGCAAGATACTTGCGCGAAAACCCTGAATTGAAGCCAACCAGCCGAGGTTAAATACGCTGCCAGCCCCGGACCGTACGCCCCAGTTGGCCCCGCTCCATGAGGAGGGTCAGGTGCTTCTCCAGCATGGTCAGCTCCCACTCCTGGTAGAGGGGGGCCAGGTCCTCCGGGAAGTCGGGGAAGAAGAGGTGCTTGGCGGCCAGTTCCTGGCTGGAGAGGGGGGCCTCCAGGAGGGCCAGCAGGGCCTGGTCCCGGCGGTCCAGGACGGCGGCGAAGCGCTCCAGGGCCTGGGGGATTCCCTTGCGTAGGACGCCCCGGTGGGAGGACACGAACACCGAGGGTTTGTAGGACTTCACCAGCTCAATGGAGGCCTGGTAGGAGGAGATGTCGGACTCCGGCGAGTAGTAGGAAGGGCCCAGGGCCGAGAGGTCCACATCGAAGCCCAGCATCACGCCGCTGAGCTCCTCAAAGAAGCAGTAGTGGTCCCGGGTGTGGCCGGGGGTGTGCACCGCCAGGAGCTTGTGGGAGCCGAGGTCGAAGCTGCTCTTGCCGTCGTAGAAGTGGGTGGGTGGGCAGGGCCGAAAGCCCCCCCGCTGGGTGGCCAGGCCGGCCCAGAGGTTGCGGGCCACGGGGGTTCGGACGAAGCGTTGGGCCAGGGCCGCCAGATCACCGAAGTCGTCGCCCGATTCCTTTGGCACAAAGAGGGGGATCTCCTTGCCCTGGAGCATCCACAAGGAGGAGCAGTGGTTGGGGTGGGAGTGGGAGGCGATGACCACATCCACCTTGAACTGCTTGAAGAAGGCCTGCATGACCTGGGGGCCGCAGCCGCCGTCGAACAGGACGCAGCGGTTGCCCTTCACATAGACGGCGTGGGAGTGGGGGAAGGCGCCCTGGTCGTCGGCGGGTACGAGGAAGATGGTGTCGGTGATGGGAAATAGCTCCATGGGCTCCTTTCTAGGGTCTCCGGCCGGGGGCCGCGGGGCCGCTTTGTTTTGGGAGGGAGCCTAGCACCAGGCCTCCTCCAAGGGCCGCCTGGGCCTTGCCCAGGGACAGGATCTTGAGGCGCTGGTTGCCCGAATAGAGCCCCGCCACCACGGAATGGGCCCGGGCGGCCTCGGCCTTGGAGAGGCGCAGCTCCTGGATGTCCCGGATGTACTGGCCCGCCTGCCAGGAGGAGACGGGGTAGAAGCCGCCCACGGGCTCGTGGTCCGCGTTGATGAACTTGCC
>CAZMEC010000376.1:0-1708 GCA_964565265.1 uncultured Myxococcales bacterium | reverse complement strand
CGTTCGATGTAGCGGCCGTCCCGGGTGTCCACCCGGATGGTCTCGTCCTGGGCCACGAAGAGGGGCACCTGGACCACCAGCCCCGTCTCCATGGTGGCGTTCTTGGTGACGCTGGTGACGGTGTCACCCTTCACGGCGGGCTCGGTCTCGGTGATCTTGAGTTCGACCACATTGGGGACCTCCACGGAGACCGGGCGGCCCTGGTAGAACATCATCTTCACTTCCATGTTCTCGGTGAGGTAGTCGGTGGAGTCGCCGAGCTGCTCGCCGGGGATCATGATCTGCTCGAAGGTCTCCACATCCATGAAGTTGTAGTCGTCCCCGTCTTTGTACAGGAACTGGCTCTTGTTGATCTCGATGTCGGGGTCGGCGAGGCGCTCGCCGGACTTGAAGGTGAAGGCCTTGAGGCTACCCGTGAGCAGGTCCCGGGCCTTGACCTTGACCAGCGTGGTGGCGCCCCGGGCGGAGGGGCTTTGGTAGGACACATCCACGGTGATGAAGGGGACGCCTTCGGATTCGAATCTTACGCCGCGCTTGAGTTCTGAGGTGCTGGGCATGGTCGCTCCTTGCTTTGCTGATGCCATGGCGGGCCCCTTTTACCAGAGCTTGCCCTTTGGAGCAAGGCCCCCTACATTCAGCGCCAAAGCAAGGCCTTGGGGCTGGAGGGGCGATGGATTACGAGGGCTGGAAGAATGTGGGCCGGGTGGGCACCGCGCTGGTGGTGGCCGCCCTGGTGGCGGCGCTGTGGGTGCTGGGCCTGTTGGAGGGGCCACGCCTGGCCTTTGCTGCGGCCCTGGGAGCCGTGGCCGTGGTGGTGATTCTGTTCATGGTGGAGGCCCTGTTCCTGTTCTCCTGGGGCATCGTGCGGCTGGCCGTCCTGTTGGTGGGGGTGGGGGCGCTGGGGGTGGGGGCCCTGGGCCTCATCGATCCCCTCTGGCCCAAGGAGCCCCTGCGGAGCCGCGATCTGGCCCGGGTCGGGGAGCGCCTCAGCTTGCCCGATCAGCTCCCCCCTGGCTGCTACACGGTCACCATGCACCCGCTGTCCACCTCTGGAGGTGCCGGGCTCAAGGTGCGCCTGGGGCTGGAGGAGGGCGGCCAGGTGGTGCAGAGCCTGGGCCTGGAGGTGTTGGCCCCCAAGGCCGGCTCGATTGACAAGGGGCCGGGGGGCGGGTCCCTGGGCAAGGTGGCCGAGACCCACCTGCGCTTTGAGAGTGCTCCTGGTCCCGGCACGGCCCTGGTCCTGGAGTCCTTGAACCCCAGCAGTGGGGTCGCCGCCCGGGTCTCCGTCCACGAGAAGCGCGTCGATCCTCTGGTGGTCTACGGGGCCGCCATTGCCCTGCTGCTGCTGTCGTTGCTGGCCAGTATCCCGGCCCTCAAGGAGGGGGAGGCCTCCTTCTTCAGTGTGGTGGGCGTGGGCCTGCTGTTCCTGGTGCACTTCGCCCGCATCTACCTGCAGCCCGGCTCCGTGGGCCAGGGCCTCTTCGCGGTGCTGCTGTCGGCCCTCACCGGCGGCGTCCTGGGGCTGGGTCTCAACTGGGTGTTGGGGAAGCTCGTGGTCCGCAAACCGTCGCTGCCCCGGGGACGGTGAAGACCCACGACACCCCTCATTCGGCGCTGCGCGCCACCTTCCCCGAGGTCGGGCTTGCTCATAATCACGCCTTGGATTGGGCCCTTGGAAGCGTTTGGGGTGTTTGGGGTGTTTGGGGTG
>CAZMEC010000375.1:0-1712 GCA_964565265.1 uncultured Myxococcales bacterium | reverse complement strand
GCTCCAGCCGCTTCACCTTCGACCCCTGACACGATCGTGATCTTGAACACGCGCTCCAAGTAACTTTCAAGTTCCCTTGCCGCCAGCTTCTCGGCGCTGGAGGCCGTGGCCCCCACCACGACGCGGATACCCGGCTGCGGTGAAGCGGCCACCGACACGGCACCAACTCCGGCGCATACGCCCCCAATAAAGGTGGCCAGCAGGATATTCAAACGAATTTTGATCATAGTTGCCCCACTTGTTGGTTTACAGATTCACTTCCACAGTCTGCCCGACGCGTAGTGAGCATGGTCTCTTCTCGCCGCCCGGCGTAACGATGGTCACCGTCTGGTCCTTGTCGGAAACCAGCACCGCCCTGGCACCCTGCGCGTCCCAAGTCAGATCCTTCAGCGTGATGGCCCCTCGCAGACGAAGTCCCCTAATCGACCCGCTCTTCCATTGCTCGGGACGAGCCGGAAAGAACCGGACCAGGCCCGGGTCGGAGTAGACCAGCGTCGAGGCGCACAGATAGGGAAAGCCCCTGGAGATATCCCTGTTGAAAAGATGGCCGCCGTTGTGGAAGGAGCCCCTGCCAGTGGACCAGTAGCGGCTGCCAAGGGTATGGATGGCCGGGCTGCCAGTTGGCGGCCCGGCCCCGGCTCACGAAGCCCCGCCCGTAAAAGGCCACCATTCCAATGTGTATCCAAATTCAAGAGAAGATTTATCCAAAGAGGCTTATTAGTTACTCCAGCAAGCTAACAGAGAAATTCCGGCCTGTCATCACCTGTTCGGGTGGTTGTGGATCGATATTGCTAAAGGTTACCCGGTCCGGCTTCCGGGCTGCACGTCAGGTCAACACAGACCAGCCGGATTACGAAGGAACTTCAGCATGAATCCCCGTCGGTGCAAGAGCCCGACAGGGCCTCCAGCGCATGCGGAGTCGCCTGCACTTCGTCAAGGAAAAGCACCCCCCCGAGAATATTCCGCCCAAGCAACCCCTCAAGCTCCAACACAATTCTCTTGATATCCAGACTTTTGAACACCTCGTCCAGGCGCAGATGTTTTTCCAGGTTAATTTCATTCAAGATAAAACACACCTTTCTTTCCACCACGCTATGTTTTAATTGAAGGTGTATTTCACTCTATTCTTGCAACCATTGTGAGCTGGGGGCGCATCTGCGGGTGATGGCATGCGACTCATCTCCATTGCAGGGCGCGCTTCCCTGCGGCAGCAGGGAGCGTGCGTCCTGGGTATCACGCAGGCTCCCCGTCCTCGCGGGTACGCTTCGCCGGGGAAGCCCGCCCTACAAAGAGGCTTCGCGCAGTCTAAGGTCCGTGGTCTTCTCCCCCCCCCTACCGCCCGCACACACTCACACCCATGAGACCGATGATGACTTCCTGGGACAGTGTTTCCAGCGTCACCTGCTTGAGTTCCACCCCCTGGCGCAGTTTCCAGCCATAGACCATGGCCCGGCAGTTGACACCAAGCTGGACTTGTGAGGGCGGCACCTTGGGTAGCGAGAATCCCTCGATAGCATAATCATAATCGGCCACCTGGAACGAGCAGAGCGACCAGAAGTTCAGCGGGTTGACCAGTTCCAACTCCTCCTTGACGCCATCGGCGTACTCGAAGCGCACCACCGCGTTGGCGATGCGAACCTGCATGGGATTGCTGGATCCGGCCACCAATAGCCAAACCGAGTCGCCCTGCTTATTGACCGGCGCCTCGACCT
>CAZMEC010000374.1:0-1741 GCA_964565265.1 uncultured Myxococcales bacterium | reverse complement strand
CGGGCCCGGTTCACGCGGTCCCGGACGCGCTGCATGGCGTCGGTGATCTCTGTGTCCGGCAGGAACTTCAACACCACCATGGCCATGCCCTCGGCGGAGGTGGAGTTCATCTCCTCGATGTCCGTCAGGTCTTCGAACTCCTTCTCGAGGCGGTTGGTGATGAGCTGTTCCACATCCTCGGGGGAGGCGCCGATGTAGGGCACCATGGTCATGACATAGGGCATCTTGATGTCGGGCGTGGACTCCCGGGGCATCCCAAGGTAGGACACCATGCCGATGATGACGAGCAGGAAGACAAAGACCAGGATGGTGGTCCTGTGCCTCAGCGCAAACAGGGTTAGCGGCATCTACTTCTTCTCCTCCCAGGGGGATTCGGGGTCGCCCTGGAGGTAGCTGTCCAGGCCCTTGTGAATCTTGGAGACGGTGACTTGATCGCCGTCGTTGACCAGCCGACTGCCCTCGGTGATGACGCGGTCGCCGGGCTTGAGGCCCTCCTTGATGGCGGCCACGGCGTTTTGCACCGCGGCCACGACCACGCGCTGTTCGCGGGCCGTCCCGGAGTTCTCCACCATGACCAGCTTGCCACCTTCGGTCTCGGTGACGGCGGAGTCGGGCACCAGGGGGAGGCGATAGGCTTCAATGATGGGGAAGGCCTCGCAGATCTGGCCCGCGCGCAAGGACCCGTCGCGGTTGTCCAGCTCCACTTCCACATCGAAGGTGCTGTTCAGGGGGTTGGAGTTCAGGGCCAGGCGGGTGACCTTGGCGGCCCGGGGCAAGGCCTCACCAGTGCAGCGCAGGTCCACGCCGCTGCCTTCCTTGAGTTGCCCCATCTCCTTGCCGGGCAGGTAGAAGATGGCCTTGGGGCGGTCCATCAGCAGCAGGTTGAACAGGGGGGTGCCCACTCCCACGGTCTCGCCCAGTTCCACGAAGCGCTTGGCCACCACGGCCTTGGCGCCCTCTTCAATCCTGGGGGTGAGGGTGGTCTTGGACAGGGCCAGCTTGGCGCCGTCCAGGGCCAGCTCGGCCAGCTTGGACTGGACCGCGGCGTTGGCCACTTCGCTCTTGCGCAGCTCCAGTGTATCCATGGCGGCCTTGGCGGCGTCCCTCATGGCCTCGACCTGGCGCAGGGCGGCCTTGGCGGCGCTGCGGTTCTCCTCCCGGGCGCCCTTCTCCACCAGTTCCCAGGCCAGGGTGGCCCGGCGGTACTCGGCGTCGGTGGCCTTGAAGGCGGCCTCGGCGGCATCGAACTGCTGCTTGGTAGAGGCCCCGGCCTCGAAGAGCTGCTTGACCCGCGCGTACTGGGCCTCAGCGTTCTTGAAGTTGGCCCGGGAGGCATCCTGGGCGGCCTTGATCTGCTTCTTCTCCTCGGGCCGGGCCCCGTTCTCCACCAGCCGCAGGTTGGCCTGGGAGGCCTCGACTCCGCCCTCCGCCTGGGACAACGACGCCTCCAGCCGTTTCTTCTCAATCTCCAGGTTCTGGGCCATGCGCTCATGGGCCAGCTTGGCCGCCTCCAGGTTCTGTTCGGCCTGGGCCAGGGCAATCTCGTATTGGCGCGAGTCCAGGCGCAGCAGGGTGGTGCTGGCTTCAACCAGGGCGCCCTGGTCCACGGGCAGCTCGACCACCACGCCAGGCAACTCCGCGCTGATGGTGACATCCGCCCGGGGGTTCACCACGCCGAAGTAGTTGCCGCGGCGCTCCAGCAGGCCGGTCTTGACCTCCATGACCTCCACGGGGGTCTTCT
>CAZMEC010000373.1:0-1758 GCA_964565265.1 uncultured Myxococcales bacterium | reverse complement strand
CCATCAAACAGAAGCACCCCGGCCGCTGGAGCTTCCTGCCCGTCCCCGAGGAGGAAGGCGGCGCCGGCAAGCTGGTCTTCGTCCCCGACGACCGCCAGGAACTGACCCTGGTGGGCCTGGAGGACGGCACCTTCAGCCTGCACCTTGGCTTCCTGGACCAGGGCCCCTGCGAGGGCGAGTGCTGGGGCTGGCAGAACTACGAAGAGGTCCCCATCGCCAAGGGCGAGACCCTGCGCTTCAACCTGGACCGCGCCCACCGCTGCCAACCCGGCGTGGGCAAGGATGGCCGCATCCTGGAGCCCAGCGGCGAGTGCCCCCGCTACGCCACCTGGAACTTCCCCCTGGACACCACCAGCCCGGCCCCGGACACCGGGGACGGAGGCAGCACCGACGGCGACCTCCAGGCCGCCGACACTCAACCCGTTGGCGGTGGGGGCACCGGGGGAGGAGGAGGCTGCCAGACCAGCCCCCAGGCCCCCCCAACCACCACCCTCCTGCTCCTCACCCTGGCCGCCGCCCTGGCCCTCCGCCGCCGGTCCCGCGCCAAAAAAAAGCAAAGCAGTGATATGTGATAGGTCCTGACCCCTCAAGTCCCCACCTGCCCTCCGTAGGGAGCGCGAAGGAAGCCCCATCCTGGCGAACGCCAGGCTATGGGGCTGTCCGGAGAGCGAGCGACCGGAGGAGGGCGCGAAGGAAACTGGGGAGTGTAATGTAAGGTCCTGACCCCTCAAGCCCCAAAGCGCTACCCCCGCCCCGGCCCCAGGAAAAGGGTGGGACGATGGCGCCACTACCTCCAGGCCATGGGGCTGTCCGGAGAGCGAGCGACCGGAGGAGGGTGCGAAGGAAGCTGGGGAGTGTAATGTAAGGTCCTGACCCCAAGGTCCAGCATTCGGCGGGCCGGAGCGTGGGGTGGCGCTTTGGAGGCAGCCTCCGCAAGTCGCCTTCCGCTTCAAAGGGGGGTGTGTGCGACTTGCGGCGGCTAGGCGTCAAGGGGGGAAGCCCCCCGGACGCCGGCTCTCCAAAGCGCTACCCCCGCCCCGGCCCCAGGAAAAGGGTGGGACGAAGGCGCCAGGGTGTCGCGGTGTGATAGGTGATAGGTCCTGACCCCTAGCGCAGTTCTTCGGGGAGGTCGACTTCTTCGTTCTCTTCCAGTTCGCGGCTGCCGTCGTCCACGGGTTCGTCTTCCTCAAGGGGATCGCGGGGCGCCCGGGGCGCCGCGTCCTTGATGCCCAGGATTTCCTTCAAGGTCTCCACCCCAAAGGCCTGGATGGCCAGGTTGGGCTCGACCTCGGCAAGCCGCTGCACCTGATAGAGGGTCTCCTTGCTGCCCGGGGCCCGGCGGTGCAACTCAAGGACAAAGGGCACGGCCTCCTCCCGGCGGTACTCCTCCCAGAGTTGCCCCGCCACAGTATCCAGGGCGGCCCGGGCCTGTCTGGGGGGCACCGGGTCCAGCAGGGTCGCCAGGGCTGCGGCGTCAGGCTTGTTGCCAGCCAGGGCCAGGAGCTTGGGCGCCAGGCCTCCACCGGAGCTGGTTCTCTTCAACACCAGGAAGGCGACAAAGCCCAGGGCCAAGCCTATTACCAGGAAGATGCCGTACATGCTGACCTCCGGGGATTGGGAGGCCCCTTGCCGGGGCCCTCGCTATCAGTAACGGCCGGCGCTGCCCAGGACATCCAGGTTCTTGTGCTTGTACAGCTCCTTGAGGGCGTCCCGGGCGGGGCCCAGGTACTTGCGGGGGTCGAACTCGTCGGGCTTCTC
>CAZMEC010000372.1:0-1781 GCA_964565265.1 uncultured Myxococcales bacterium | reverse complement strand
CTCGGACTCCGTGTCAATGCCCGGCCCGGCGCCGGTGTCGTCACTGCAGGCGGCAAGCGCCGTGAGGGACAGCAGGCCCAGGGCAAGGAACAGGATTGCAGAACGAATGCGGCCTCCAGGCTTCATCAGGTACCTCGGTGTTGTTCCCTGAAGTGGGAATTGCTGGGCACTATGGCCCCGCCCCGGTAGCAGGTCAATCGCGACCGTGGGGTGGGGTGGGTGGGCCTCGCTGTCCTGCTGGTTTTGGCGTTTCCGGGCCGTTGTCAATTGACTTGTCCTTGGCAGTGCCCATGTTCCTCCCATAGGCCCGGGAGAAGCCCGCGCCAAACCTGAAAACAAGACACCTAAGGAGCATCCCATGAGAAGCACATATATACCCGTGTTCGCGCTGTTGCTGTCCCTCTTCAGCCCAGGCCTGGCCCAGGCCCAGCAGGACCCTGGCACCGGCGTTGGCAAGTTGGAGGCCCTTAGGCTACCGGGGCTGCCTGGGGCCCTGCGAGGCCGCCTGGACCTGGACGCCAAGGCCTGGCCCCAGGTGGCCAATCTGCTGCTGGAGACCGCCGATCTCAAGAAGCTGGGCACCCTGACCACCAAGGCCGCGGCCACCCTGGACCTGCCCGAGGCGGGCCAGCACTCCTTCGTGGAGGTCTTCGCCGCAAGCTCCAAGCAGTTCCCGTCTGCCAAGACCTACGCCGTGACCGTCAAGGTCACTGACGAGGGTGGGGGGTTGCTGGGGGCCACCACCGTCACAGTGGACCCCACCCAGCCGCCCCCGGTGCTGGCCCTGACCTACCACAAAGATGTCAAGGCCAAGGTGAAGATCGAGGTGGTGGCCTCCGGGGCCAAGAGCCGGGTGGTGGTCACCCTGGCCGACGAGGCCTTCGGGCTGGCCCACGGGGTCTATGTAGAGGTGCTGGGCCTGGACGAGGCCGGCAAGCCCAGCGGCCCTGCCAAGGCCCTGACCCTGCCCCAACAGCGCAGCTTCGTGCGGCTGCAGGCCCCCGCCCAGGCGGCCGACCCCATCATCGCTGCTGCGGGCCTTTGGCAGCAGACCATCCCCACGGTCTGGAGCCTGGACAGCAACAGTGACGGCAAGCCCGAGCTGCTTGGCGAGGCCTCCCTGGAGCTTGATGTCCGCGATGTGCAACTGACCTCGGGCACCCTGGATATCTCCCCCGAAGGCACGGTCCTCCTGGACCTGACGCTGCTGGCCTCCAAGGTGGAGTACCTGGCCGGCGGCCTTGAGGTCTTCATCTGGTCCGAGTTCTCCGAAAAGCCCGCCTATCTTGACCTGAAGCCCAGCAGTCTGCAGCCCGAGTTCCTGGCCCAGATCCCCTTCACCGCGGACCCGACAGGGGCCCCCGTGAAGCTCTCCGCCCAGCTTTACAACCGAGACGGCAAGCCCCTGGGCGGCGCCGAGACCTGCACCCTCACCGTGGCAGACAAGGCCAGGTGCAAGACCCCAAGCGGCCTCCTGCTGCGCGTGGGCGGCTGGGGCGGTGGCTCCTGGGCGGGCAGCGGCAGCAGCACCGTCTCCTCCACCCTTCAGCTTCGCGTCCAGGCCCCGGCCCAGCCCGCCTTCGAGCCCGCCTCCTGGCCCTACAAGGTCGCGGTCACCGCGGAGCCCCTCTCCGACCAGCTCAAGGTCGCCGGCGCCACCCAGACCAAGGGCCCCAAGGTGCGCTCCTGGAACGCCTACGACGGCACCCCCCAGGAAAGCCTGGCCGGCCCCGACGGCACCGTCCAGGGCCCCTTCACCCTGGAGGTCCGCACCCGCAAGG
>CAZMEC010000371.1:0-1792 GCA_964565265.1 uncultured Myxococcales bacterium | reverse complement strand
CTGGTGCTGGGCCGCAACGAGGACCTCGCCACCACGGGCAAGCGCCACGCCTACGAGTACGACTACAAGATCGGCCTGGACGCCGAGGGCCACATCCTGGCCTTCGAGGTGGACCTGTTCCAGCACGCCGGCGCCTGCGCCGACATCTCCACGGCGGTCCTCGGGCGCTCCTTCCTGCACGCCTCCGGCTCCTATCGCATCCCCAACATCCGCATCAGCGCCGTGAGCTGCGCCACCAACATCCCGCCCAACAATGCCTTCAGAGGCTTCGGGGTGCCCCAGGGCACCTTCGCCATCGAGGCCGCCCTGACCGCCGCCGCCGAGGCCCTGGGCCTGGACCCCACCGAGGTGAAGCACCGGAATCTGCTGAGGGACGGAGACAGCCTCCCCTACGGGATGAAGCTGGAGAAGACCAACGCCCTGCGCTGCTGGGAGACCCTGGACCGGCAGGTGGATCTGGCCGCCCGCCGGGAGGCCGTGGCCGCCTACAACCGCAGCCACCAGGACTCCAAGCGGGGTCTGGCCGTGGTCCCCGTGTGCTTCGGCATCTCCTTTGCCCAGACGGCCCTCAATCAGGCCAGCTCCCTGGTCAACATCTTCGTGGATGGCAGCGTCTCCGTAAGCACCGGCGCCGTGGAGATGGGCCAGGGCGTGAACGCCAAGATCCAGGGCATCGCCGCCCGCACCCTGGGCCTCAGCCCCGACAAGGTGCGGGTCGAGGCCACCAATACCTCCCGCATCCCCAACGCCTCCCCCACCTCCGCCAGCACCGGCGCGGACCTGAACGGCATGGCCACTCTCTTCGCCTGCCAGGAGCTGCGCGCCCGCCTGCTGGGCTTCGCCGCCCGGCATCTGGGCTGCGCCGACCCCGCCCAGATTGACCTGCGAGACGACGCCACCTTCCTGGCCGGCAAGCCCACTGACCTGTCCTGGGAGAAGCTGGTGAAGGCCGCCCAGTGGGCCCGGGTGGACCTCTCCTCCCACGCCTTCTACGCCACCCCCGACCTGCACCACGATCTGACCACCGAGCGCGGCCGCCCCTTCGCCTACTACAGCTACGGCACCTCCCTTACGGAGGTGTTGCTGGACTGCATCCGAGGTACCTACACCATCGAGTCCATTGATGTGGTGCAGGATGTGGGCCAGTCCCTCTCCGTCCCCATTGACCGGGGCCAGGTGGAGGGCGCCGTCATCCAGGGCCTGGGCTGGGCCACCCTGGAGCAGCTGCGCTACGCCCCCGACGGCCGCGTCCTCACACTGGTGAACGCCTACAAGGTGCCGGATCTCAAGTTCTGCCCACCGCGTTTCAAGGTGACCCTGCTGGAGCACTCCGACAACCCCTACGCCGTGTGCAACTCCAAGGCCGTCGGCGAGCCCCCCTTCGTTCACGGCCTGGGGGCCTACTTCGCCCTCCTCCAGGCCCTGCGAAGCGTGCGCAAGGACAAGCCCCTCCCCTCCCTCCCCCTCACCCCCGAGAAGGCCTTCATGTACCTGCACGACCCGGTCCTCATTTCGAAGTAGAGGCCTTCAGAATGATGCCCTGCCCCGGGCCCCAGCCGGGCTGGCTCTGCTGACCAGGTTCCCTGGAAAGGGCAGTGCCAAAGGCCCAGCCGCATCTGGCTGATATTCGCCCAACAGGTGGCAAGATTATTGCAAGTCCGTGGGGTGTTCTGTTCCAACTCTACAAGGATAACCAAATGAAACAGCACCCCAAGACCCTTGACCAGTCGGAGACCCCCACCCTGTTCACCCATGTGGACAACCGCCACAGCGCCGTGACCGCAGCCCTGCA
>CAZMEC010000370.1:0-1793 GCA_964565265.1 uncultured Myxococcales bacterium | reverse complement strand
ACCCTGGCGGCATGATCCTGGCTAACCAGTGGCGGCATCCCCCTGGCTAACGACAATGTTGGTGAACTTCGGCCTGTTTGAGGGGTTCTTCCTTGGTGTTCTTTCGAGCCAAGTACATGTGACATGGTCGCTTGCTGCTGGGGGTAGACAGGGAGTAGGTAACGACCCCCGCTACACCAAATCGCGCTGCTTCGACACCTTCCCCTTCCCCGACTGCGATGAGGCCGTCAGAGCCAGCATCAGGGATCTGGCTGAACAGCTTGACGCAACCCGCAAGCAGCGCCAGGCCTTGCACCCCGGGCTGACAATCACGGACCTTTACAATGTCGTGGAGAAGCTGCGCGCAGGCGAGACGCTGACCGGCAAGGACCGCAGCACCAACGAGCAGGGGCTGGCGGAGGTCCTCTTGCAACTGCACCAGGAACTGGACCGGGCAGTCCTGGCGGCCTACGGCTGGCCCCAGGACCTTACCGAGCAGGAGGTGCTGGGCCGCCTGCTGGCGTTGAACAAGCAGCGCCGGGCGGAGGAGCAGGGCGGGCTGGTGCGCTGGCTGCGCCCGGAGTTCCAATGTCCCAACGAGGTTTCTGGCGGCGCGGAGACGGCCCCAACCCAGGGGGCCCTGAAGCTGGTCCAGGAAGGGGAGCTTGAGGCCCCCACGCCCGGTCCCCTGGCCCGCAGTTCCAAGCAGCCTTGGCCCGAGTCCGTACCCCAGCAGATCCTGGCCGTCCGGGAGCGGCTGGCAACCCTGGCCGCCGGGGCCACCGCCGAGCAGGTGGCGACGGGCTTCAAGGGCCGGCGAAGCGACCGCGTCAACGAACTGCTGGACACCCTGGTGGTCCTGGGCCAGGCGATCCGGTCGGCCGACGGCTACCAACTCATAATGGAGTAGGCCCATGCCCCGAGTTCGCAAGCCGCGATTACCTAAGTCCTCAACCCGTGGAAACTCGGCAGGCGAGGCTGAACAGGTTACCTATGGATGTCTGATCCTGGTGGCACTGGTGGCTGGCCTGGTCTGGTACTTTTCAAATTGTGGAGGGGAGCCGGTCAATCCAGATGCCGCCGTGTTGGTCTCGGATGCTGCGGCGCCGACAGGGCAGGTTGTCAGGCAGGGACAGCCCGGGGACCCGGACCAGCAAACAGCCTCTTCTGCCCCTTCACCAGCGCAAGGCCACCAGGCCAGAGGCTCGGGAGGCGGCGGCCCGGGTGGCGGCGGTGTCTCCGCGCCGGCGGCAGCCATTTCAGCGCCAAACACCACCTCAGTTCCAAGCGCCGCCTCGGCACCGCAGCGCCCTGCAAGCGCCCAACGGCAGCCGAGAGCCTGGAAGGAGCGGCCCGAGTTTCCGGACGGCCCTCCGGTCAAGAAGAGCAACAACGGCATATGTCACTCAAGGGGAAGTCGGTTCTACAAGATGACGGGCACCTTCACCGCCTTCCAGGACATGCAGTCCTGTCTGGAGAGCGGTGGCCGAATACCCGGCAGATGAAGGCCGAAGAAGCCCCCTCCCTTGCGGTCGGGGTTCGGAATGCCTCGGGGATGCCCGGCGTTCATGGCCCCTGCACCTTGAGCAAGCCTGCCAGCATGGAGCCGACCTTCCGACCAGCGGCGATGGCCCTGTCAGCTTGGGCGCCTTCGATGAGGCCCCTGGTGGCCGCCACATCCACTACCGCCACCGCTTCAGCAAGAGACCCAAGGGAGATGGAGAAGAAGTGCCGTTTCTCTTTCCAGGAAGTCCGCCCGGCCCCTTCAACGAGGTTCAGCAGGACACTGAGGGCAGCCCGTTCAAGCTGGTCAC
>CAZMEC010000369.1:0-1794 GCA_964565265.1 uncultured Myxococcales bacterium | reverse complement strand
CCGTTGAGTGACAGATTCGAGCGTAAGTGGCACACAACGGAGGCTTGTGTGCCACTTATGGCCGAAAGTGGCACACAAAACGAGCCGCGCCAGTCTTAAGATTCTGAGTCCGTTCATCCGACCGTCTGGGAAGCCAACAGGACGCCCGGCGGAAACGCCGGGTCTTTTCGTTTAACGCCCCACCCTTCAAGATCGCCGTGGCCACCACCCGGAAAACGAACGCGACCGGAACCGGTACCGTCTGCTTATTTGCGCTTGCCCAACGCCTCGGTCGTGCGCTGGACAGCGGGGTTGTCGGGGTGTTTGGCGCGGATCTGACGGCCCAGGCTGGAGTCGGCCAGGGAGAGGCAAAGCTCTCGAAGGGCTGCGACCTGCCGCAGCCTGGCGCTGATTGCCTCCGAGGACAGATCAAGCTTCATCGTCCAGACCTCTCAGGTAGGCAATGTCGTCCAGGTCCTGCCCGCTGGCCCGCAGGGACTTGAGGGCAATGAGGCCGGAAGGGGACAGCACAGTCAGGCGCCCGCCATCCCAGTCCAGGAAGCGTCTGGTCTCCCAGGCCGGCTTGGTGGCTGGCGTTACCAGCAGAAGGTCCAGGACCAGAGGCTGGCCGCTGGCCTGGTCCAGCTTGGTGAGGCGGTGGATTTGGACCTGGCCGCCCTGGAACTCCATGGGGTTGGCGGGGAAGGTGAAGCCAAGGGATGCGGCCACGGCCTTGACCCGGTCCAGGGTCTCAGAGGGGATCAGCAGGTCAATGTCCAGCGTGGCCCGGGGCAGGGCATACACGGCAAGGGCCAAGCCGCCGCAGAGGGCGTGGTCCAGGCCTGCCTCGTCCAGGCTTAGGGTCAGGGCCTTCAGTTCTTGCAGCAGATCCACCGGTGCCTCCAAGACCCCCTGGGCCACAACGCCCCGGGGACCGTGGCAGGTTAGCAGCAAGGTGCCTCAAGGGGCAAGGTCTTCGAGGCCCGGCCTGAAGACACCCGGGGCACAAACGGAACGGTGGCACCGTTCCCGGGCCGCTGCTTGACAGCCCCCGTGACACCAAATAGCTTCCAGCCATGAAGCTGACCAACGACTGTTATCTCATCTGCCTTGGAAACGACAACATCACCGAGCGCTACTACCGGGACAAGGATGGCTGGCTGAAGGTATCGGCCAGGGGCCGGGTCTTTCGGGCCACCGCCGAGCAGGTGCTGAACCATGTCCTGCCCGCCCTGGCCGGGGTGAAGCCTTCGGTCAAGGTTTCGGTGCAGCACGACGAAGGGGCCCCCTGGCGTGCCGAGGGCGGCGCTGGCCCAAACTCGGTCTGAAAGGCCCTTGGGTCTGAACAAGGGGCTCGGACAGGCTGCATCCAGCGGACCGTTCGGCCAGGTTCGCAGGACCGACGGTTCGAGAGTGACTTCGTTCGTGTGGTGTCCGGGTACCCTGGTCGCCCTACCCCGGGGTCACTTCAAGGTCGCGGCCGTGGCCCGCAGGGTCACCTCGAAGGCGTCCGCCGCCGAGGGCAGGATCAGGCCGTGGGGCTTCTTGTGCCCGTTGCTGTCCACGCATACAAAGGTCACGAAGCCCTCTACCAGAATTTTCTCCTCGCCATGGCGCTGGGCCATCCCGTGAATGGTCAGGCTGGTGTTACCCGCCCCCACCACCCGCGTGGTCAGCAGCAGGATGTCCCCCTTGCGCGCCGGGTCCTGGAACTTCAGCCCGTGCATCTTCAGGCACACAATCTCATCGGGCTTGCCGTAGGCTGCCGCCGCCGCGATGAACGAGGCCTCCACGAACCACTCGGCCATGCGCCCG
>CAZMEC010000368.1:0-1800 GCA_964565265.1 uncultured Myxococcales bacterium | reverse complement strand
GCGCCAACTCATGTGGAGTGCCCCCGACGAAGTGGAAAAGTGCAGCCGGATTGAATCATGAAAAGGCAGGTCAGAGAAGCGGTTTGAGGGCCCCAAAACCCCGGGTCAGTTGGCGGGGGTGACCAGGCTGGCGGAGGACTCGCCCTCGTTGGCGGTGACGATGAAGCTGCCGTCGGGGGCGGCGGCGATGCCCTCGGGCCGAATGGTGCTGCCATTCTCGTCCCAGGTGCCGGTTTCGTTCTTGCCCACGCCCACGGCGGAATCAAAAACGGGGGCCTCGGGCGCCGACAGGTCGTACACCGCCACGGCGCCGGAGTGCCGCAGGGTGAAGGCCACCAGGGCCTTGCCGTTGTAGGTGAAGGGGGCCACCGAGTCGGGGCTGAACAGAGGGTAGCCCTCGTCCACGACGCGGGGCAGGTCCTCCGGGATGTCGGAGGGCGAGAGGGCGTTGTTGGAGATGACGGTGCCGCTGCCATCCAACACCGTGAAGGTGTCGTTCCACTCGCCGGCGGTGACGAAGTACTCGTTCCCGCTGGGCAGCACCACCCGCCCCACACCGTCGGGCCAGGGGCCAGCGCCCACGCTGTCGTCGGGCAGGCGCACGATCTTCACGGCGGCATCCGTGGAAGCCAGGGTGGCCTTGCCGGTCAGGTCGCTGACCCGCACGAACAGCACCTCGTGGCTGTCCTGCAAGGTCACCACCAGCAGGTCGTTGTCCTTGGAAAAGACGGCGCACTCCGGCTCCCGGGGGCCCGTGCCCTCGTCCACCAGGGTAATGGTGTGGACCACCTGGGCCGCCGCCGGGCCCGCCGCCAGATCCAGGATGCTGATGGAGGCCTGCTCCCCCGCCACATCGCACTTGCCCCAGGCCTCGGGGCCGTCCCGCTCGTCGGCGCTGGCCACCCACAGGCCGTCGTCGGACACCGCCACGGCGTCGGGCATGGGACCCACCTCGACCTCCGCCAGGATGCTGCCGAAGCTGTCCGTGTCCGTGGCGTCGAAGAACACCAGGGACCCGCCGCAGTCCGTCTGCTGCCCGTCGCCGTCCGTCACCAGGATGGTGCGGGTGGCCACGGCCCAGGTGCCGTCGGGGCTGACGGCCAGATTGGTCAACTCGCTCTCCGTAGCGTCGTTGGGGAAGAACAGCTCCTCGCGGATGGAGGTGAGCTGCTTGCCCCCGGTCTCCAGCAGCACCACCTTGCGCGCCTTGGAGGCCAGCAGCAGCACCCTGGTGGTCCCGGGCACCAGCTTGGCCACCTCGGCGTTGTCCCCCTCCCCGAACAGCATGGTCTGCTCAAGCTGGCCCACGAAGTGCCCCGCGGGCTGGGTCACCTCGGCCCCGTCGGCCTCCAGCACATCCTGATCCGGATCGCCCGTGTCCTGGCCAATGGCGTCCAGGCTGCCCTTGGAGTCACCCCCGCAGCCCCCCAGGCCCAGGGCCAACACACATCCAGCCAGCGCCACCCCGGCCCGGCCCCAATTGAAGTTGTTCAGCGTCATCTTCATCACCCTCTTCTCCTTCGTGCTCGCCCCGCCAGTCCGGCGAAGTCCAACCTAGAACCGCAGCTCAAGCTGCAATAGAAACTCGTCGTTTCGAAAGGGCTTGTCGGCCAGCCCCAGGGCCGCCACGCCGTTGTGCTCGCGGATGAAGTAGTACTCCGCGCGCAGCCGCACCAGGTCCTGGTACAGCCGCGTGGTGAGGGCCAGGGTCAGGATGTCGTAGTCCCAGCTTGCAGCGTTGATGGGCGCCGTGGAGCGCAGGGCCAGGCCGTTGTCCAGCACCCGGTCGGCGTCGCGCAC
>CAZMEC010000367.1:0-1806 GCA_964565265.1 uncultured Myxococcales bacterium | reverse complement strand
TGGGCTGCCATTTCTTCTGCAGGTCCGAGAGGGCCTTGGTGAAGGTCTTTTGGAAAGCGCGGTCCTTCAGCTTGCGGCCGTCCTTCTTCCAGCGCTGGGCCAGGGCATTCAGGTTGGACTGGCAGCGCTCGCCCAGGAGCTTGGCCTCCTTGGCCCCCTGCTCGGCCTTCTTCTGGGAGACCTCCATGGAGCGCACCGAGAGGGCCGTGTCCGCCATGCGGGCCCAGAGCTCGCTGGCTTTGGCCTCCAGGCGGGCGGCCTTGCGCACATCCGCGGGGTGGGCGGCCTCGCCGGCGTCCAGATCCCCAAGGATTCCCACCACGGCGGTCCGGATCGAGTCCAGACGCTTGACCTGCTCAAGGAAGCCGTGGTCCCGGAAGTCCCGCTGCTTGGCCATGAGGACCTGGTAGAAGTCGGTGACGGCGGCCCGGGTGCGATGGATCTTGTCCACCACGGGGGGCAGGGCGCTCTTGCCGGGGAGGGTGGCGGTGGGGGCCTGAGGGGCATCGGGGGCCTGGGCCGCCAGCTCGCCGCTGCCGCCAAACTTATCCTTGAGGCGGGCCGGCAGGGTGCCGTCAATGACGAAGGTCTCCACCGCGGAGGCGGCCGGGCCGGAGCCCTTGAGGCAGGCCGAGACCTGCATCATGCCGTTCTTCTCTTCCACCCGGGCGACCAGGACCTTGCCGGCGCCCAGCATGGTGGCCAGGGTGTTCATTTCCTTTTCGGGGCAGGGAGTGGGGGCGGCCTTGGCCTTGCCCTTGGCAGGCTTGCCACCCAGGGAGTCCAGCAGTTGGCCCCGGGAGGCCTCCAGGCGGGCCAGCCCGGGCAGGGGGTCCAGCTTGAAGCTCCAGGGGGCCTCGGTGGTGGCCTTCAGCCAGCCCGTGCTCTTGTAGCCGTCCTTTTGAAGCTGCACGAGGTGGGGGCCAGATCCCAGTTCCAGGTCCAGGGGAGCCTGACCGGCGGCCTTGCCATCCACGGTCACCAGGGCGGCGGCGGGGACGGTGTCGATGCGGACCCGGGTCTTGGGGGCGCTGGCCAGGGCCCCAGCCTGGGCGGCGTGGAAGTCCTTGAGCTTCTGGGAGTAGGCGAAGGACAGGGGGGTCTGGCCTGGGTCGGTGTTGAGGGAGGCGGCCAGGTATTCCTGGGCCAGGCCCTGCTGATCCAGTTCGAGCTGGACCATGGTCATGACCTTGTAGAGCTTGGCCAGCGCCGGAGCCTGGATGAAGGGCAGGTAGGCCTTGCTTTCCAGGTACAGGCTTTGGATGGCCTTGGCGCCCTCAGCGAAGGAGGCCCCGCCGCGGCCGTTGCGAATCTGCCCGATGATGTCCTCCAGGCGCTGGTCCAGCCCTGCCATGGAGGGGATCTCTTCTTGCAGAGTGGCCCGGGAGCAGGAATTGGTGGAGACGAAGACCTGCTCAAGGAGCTTGGCCAGGTCCCCGGCCCTGCCCGAGCCCACCCCCTGGGCGTACACGGCGCAGCGCCCATCCTGGGCGGCGGCAGCGACGGGAGCAAGCAGGATCATGGCCGAGAGCAACAGGCCGGCGGGTTTTGCACTTGTCCTCATGGGTGACCATCCTTGGATAGCAGTCTGGACGGGCCTCACTCCCGGATCTGGCGCCGGATGAGCTGTTCCTTCACGGGGGACAGCTTGCCCGACATGCGCTGCAGATAGATCTTCAGGTGTTTGGCGCCCTCCGGGTAGTTGCCCACGGAGTTGTAGGACTTGCCCAGGTTCAGGTGAATGTCTGTGCGGTCCTTGATCCTCAAGGCCTGCTTGTAGAGCCCGATGGCGGTGGGATACTTGCC
>CAZMEC010000366.1:0-1825 GCA_964565265.1 uncultured Myxococcales bacterium | reverse complement strand
GGATGGACAAAGGGCGCCAGTTACAACGGCCAGCGGTCCTGGGATGGACATCATGGACAGGATGGACAAGATGGACCCGGGGCCCCCGGATGGACAAGGGACCAAGGACCGGCTGCGGGCCACAGTTGCGACGGCCGGCGGTGGCCACGGTGACCTTTGCAGCCCGTCCATGGCAGCCAGCGCTGCGGCAGCAGCGCGCGCTGCCGGTCCATGGTTCGGGGCGCGCCCCCACCCGTCCATGATGTCCATGGTGTCCATCTTGTCCATGGTGTCCATTGTCCTTGGGGGCGCGCCCCACCGGTCGTGGTAACAGCGGGTGCAGTTCTTCCCCCCGCGGCCCCCCCTACGCTGGTGGCTTTTCGCCCGGTTGGGGTTCTTCCAGGAGGGCCTTGAAGCCTTCGCCTAGAACCTCGGAGGAGTCGAAGACGGTCATGAAGGCGTTGGGGTCCACTTCGCGGACATGCTCTTGGAGGATTACCATCTCGCGGCGGGTGAGGGTGCAGAAGATGACGCGCCAGGGCTTGCCGCTGTACATGCCCTCGGCCTGGAAGAAGGTGCCGCCGCGGACCATGCTGTAGAGGATGCGGGCCTTCAGTTCCTCCGGGCGGGAGGTGACGATCATGGTGGACTTGTAGACCTGCAGGCCGGACATGACCATGTCGATGACCTTGCCCGTGACGACGATGGTGACCACCGCGTAGAGGGCCAGGGTGACATCCTTGAAGGCCACGATGCCCAGGGTCACCACGGCGGTGTCGATGAGAATGAGGGCCTGTCCCAGGGGGAACTTGAGGCGCTTGTTCATGATCTGGGCCACGATGTCGCTGCCCGCGGTGGTGGCCTTGGACTGGAAGATGAGGCCCAGGCCCACGCCGATGAAGATGCCGCCGAAGACCGACGACATCAGCACATCCTTGGTCAGGGGCTCGCTGCCGTACCAGTAGGTGAACAGGTCGATGAGGCCCGACACCAACACCAACCCCACCACGGTCTTGGCGCCAAAGCGCGGCCCCAACTCCTTGATGCCCCAGATGAGCAGCGGGATGTTCATGATGAGGCCCGTGGTGCCCACCGGCAGGCCGTAGAAGGCGTGGAGGATGATGGCGACGCCGTACACGCCTCCGGGGACGATGTTGTAGGGCACGATGAACAGCACATAGCCCAGGGCCATGATGATGGCCCCCAGGAGCAGGCGCGCGTAGTTGAACCACCAGTCCTTGGAGTACAGCTTCTCGGGCTTCAGGAACGGCACAGGGCTCATGCAACACCTCTGGCGATGGACCCCCGAAGCGGGGCCGCACCACTTTATCCGCGCCCCGGCATCAAGCCAAAAAACTGATGATTACTTGTGGGTGGTGGTGCCGGGGGTGAAGGGCTTGGTCAGCCAGCGGAAGTTGTCCAGGATGACCTCCGAGTCGTAGATGCCGTCGGAGGTGTCGTGGATGTGGAAGACCAGGTCAAACTGCTCGCCGGGGGTGATGGGCCAGGAGGTCTGGAGCCAACCGGTGGAGGAGCCGTACTGATCACAGATGCCGAAGGACGCACTGCCGTAGGGGCACTCGTTCTCCCCCCAAGATGGGATATAGCACTCGAACCCCGTCCCGGCGATGTTCGTGGGCGGGTTGGGGCAGGGCTCCGAGAAGGCCGTGTTGATGGCGATGTAGCACCAGCGGTTGCCGTTGCCGTCCTGGAAGTCGAAGTACTGGTTGGGGCTGCGGCACTTGGTGTAGTTGACGACGGTGGCCTGGCCGTTGGTGGTCTTGGGGGCCGTCAGGATCATGTAGAACTTGTCGTTGTAGGCGCTGCCGATGTACTCCTCGTACTC
>CAZMEC010000365.1:0-1829 GCA_964565265.1 uncultured Myxococcales bacterium | reverse complement strand
GCGGTGGCGTTGTCCTTGCCCCCCAGTTTGTCCGCCAGGGAGGTCAGGGCCTGGGCGGCGGCCTCCGGGGCCAGCGCCTCCGCAAGCACGGATTGCATCATTCTTGCAGGCACCTGGGTGTCCACGCCGTCGCTGCACAGGAGGAGGCGGTCGCCGGGGGTGAGGCGCAGGCGCACCCGGTCCAGCTTCATGCCCGGGCCCATGCCGATGTGCTGGGTGATGGCGCCGGTCTGGTCCACATGGGGGATGGTCAGGCGCAGCAGTTCTTTGTCCCGCAGCAGCCAGGCGGCGCTGTCCCCCACATACAGCAGGACCGCGTCCAGGGTGGCGGCGTCCAGCATCAGACAGGTGAGGGTGGTGCCCATGCCGTAGTTGGCGCGGCTTTGGTTGCGCAGGCGCGTGACGGCAATGTTGGCCTTGAAGAACAGCTCCTGGAGGCTGTGTTCGCCCTGGTAAGCGTCGGCCTCCAGGCTGAAGAACTGGGCCAGATGGTCCACGGCCATGGTGGCGGCCTCGGCGCCCTTGGTGTAGGAGCCCATGCCGTCGGCCACGGCAAAGAGGGCGGGGCGACTGCTGTTGGTGACGGCCTCCTGGTCAAGAAAGATGCGGTGGGCGTCCTCATTGGATTTGCGCTTCAGGCCAGGGACAGAGTGGGCAGCGGCAGCAATGGACGGCATGGGGCTCCTCAGGGTAGGACTTCAAACAGCAGGGACCAGCTCTCGCGCTTGGAGTAGTTGATGTCGTCGCTACGGTATTCATCAATGTCAAAGATGCCGGAGGCCACCCCCGAGAGGACCACGCGGATGCCGTCTTCGGGCACCTGCTGGACCCCCAGAAGGGTCGCCAGGTCGGGGAGCTTGAGGCTGCGCACGGAGCCGTTCAGGAGGATTCGCCAGAACACCTGGCCCTCCAGGTCGGAGATGGAAATCTGCTGGTAGGACGGGTCCAGGGCGCCGGGGTAGTAGTCCCAGGCAAGGGCGTGGCGGTCCGAGCCTGGCAGGAAGCCGGGGAGGCGGTGGAAGGGGCCAATGGAGGCGGCGGCCGAGCCACCCAGCCAGAGGAGGTCCTGGTGGACCACGGCGGCGCGGAAGTCCACGGTGCGGTCCAGGGGTAGGAGCGTGGGGGAGGGGCCGGCCAGTTCCAGGAGGACGCCATCCTCACCCACGATGAGGGTGCGGGGGCCCAGGGTGGCGCAGGCGGTGAGGTTTTGGGTGACCAGGGGCTGGTGGACGGCCCAGGAGTTGTCCTTGCCCAGGAACACCGAGCCCTGGGCGCCGACGGCCAGCAGGGAGGTGTCGGGCAGGGCGCAGAGGGCCAGCACCGGGAGGGTGCCGAGGCGCGTGGGGGCGTAGATACCAGGGGTGCTGCGCTGCAGGAGGAGGCCTCCGTCCCCGGCAAACCAGAGGGTGCCGGCCACCTCGGCAGCGGCACGCAGGTTGTCGAAGCCGAACCAGTCCTCGAAGTGGAAGGCCAGGGTCTCCAGGTTCACCACCGCCACGGTGCCGGCGTCCCCCACGGCGTAGAGGCTGTCGCCGGCCACCAGCAGAGCCCGGAGTTGGACCGGGCGCACCAGATTGACGCGGTTCCAGGTGTCGAAGGCGTGGTACCAGAGCACTCCCTTGGAGGCCGCCCAGAGGCGCCCCCAGGAGTCGAAGGTCAGGGCGGTGAGGCCGCCCGGGTCGGAGGGAAAGGCAAGGTTTTCCCAGGTCTGGTCGGCGCGCAGGTAGACGCCCGACGGAGTGACGGCGGCCAGGCCCCTGGCACCGGAGGCCAGGGCCCCCACGGCGGTATCGGGAGGGTAGGGGGCGGGGAGGGGCGCGGGGGAGGCG
>CAZMEC010000364.1:0-1829 GCA_964565265.1 uncultured Myxococcales bacterium | reverse complement strand
AGGATGACGCCGAGGAGATCCGCTTCCTGGCCCTGGACGGGCTGTCCACCTTCGACGAGCACGAAGAGGCCGTGGATGCCATCGTGTCCCGCCTGCTGGTGGCAGAGGAGACGGGCCGCATCAAGACCTTCGTCACGGACCTGCTGCTGGAGCGGCGCTGGAATGTGCGGAAGAACCGGAAGCTCCTCTCGGAGCAGCTGCCGGCTCAGTATTTTGTTGATGACACTGGGGTGGTTCAGCGCCGCTGAGCCCCCAACGCAGGAGGTTGGACCATGGACCGAGTTCCCATGACGCTGCACGGCTTTCGCAAGCTCAAGGAGCAACTGCGTCAGCTCAAGGAAGTGGAGCGGGGCAAGAATGTGCGCGAGATCGAGGAGGCCCGGGCCCACGGGGATCTCTCAGAGAACGCTGAATACCACGCCGCCAAGGACCGCCAGGGGCTCATCGATGTCCAGATCCGGGATCTGGAGGACAAGGTGGGCCGCGCCCAGGTCATCGATCCGGCCACCCTCAGCGGTGACAAGGTGGTGTTCGGGGCCACGGTCTGCCTGGAGTTGGGCGACAGTGACGAGGAGATTCGTTATCAAATCGTGGGGGTGGACGAGGCCGACCCCAAGGAGGGCCGCATCTCCGTCGCCTCGCCCCTGGGCAAGGCCCTCATCGGCAAACGGGTGGCGGACTGCGTCGTGGTCAAGACCCCCGGCGGAAACCGCGAGTACGAGATCACCAGCATCGTCTTCGAATAGTCCGGGTCAGGTTCAGGGGGCTGGGGGGGCCTGGGGGGGCTGGGTAGCGAGCTTCTTCTGGATCCGCTCCTGCTCCTTGGCGGCCAGCTCGGCGTAGTCTTTTTCTCCATCCAATTTGGCGGAGGCGTCCAGGTAGCGGGTCCAGGTGTCCGCGGCCTTGGTCAGGTCCCCCTTCTCCTCGTAGGCGTAGGCCAGATTGTAGAGGGCCTCGGGGTAGCGGCTCTTGAAGTCCAGGGCCTTCTGGTAGGCCTCAATCTCCTTGTCCAGCTCGCCCACCCGGTGCCAGGCCAGGCCCTCGTTGTAGGCGGCCTTGTAGAAGGAGGCCCGCAGCTCGATGGCGCGGGTGTAGGCCTGGACCTCCCGGGTGGTGAACTGGGTCTTCAAGGTGGGGTCCGTGGCCTTGTCCGCCATGCGGCCCAGGGCCACCCCCAGGTTGAAGTGCAGCTCGGGGAGCTCGGAGAGGGCCTTGAGGGCGTCCTCATAGACGGCCACGGATTCCTCCAGGCGATCCTGGCGGGCCAGCAGGATGCCCAGGTTCAGGTAGGCATCCAGGGCATCGGGCTGGACCTTCAAGACCTCGCGGTATTCGGCGGCGGCCTCTTCAAACGAGCCCTCGTCCTCCAGGGCCAGGGCCAGGTTGTAGTGGGCGCGGGAGTAGGAGGGGTCCACCTCCAGGGCCTTGCGATAGGCCTCCTTCTCCTTGTCAAACAGCCGCATCTGGCCGAAGGCCGCCCCCAGGTTGTACCAGGCCTCCTTGAAGTCCGGCTTCTGGCCCACGGCCTCCTGGTAGATGGCGCTGGCCTCGCCGTAGCGGCCGGAGGCGAAGTATTCATTGCCCTTGCGGAAGAGGTCCTCGGGGCTGCCGGCCTGGGCCAGCAGGTTGCCGGACAACACCATGACGAACCCCAGGGTCAACCAGAACCTTTGCATGAGTCGCTCCTGTCTTTTGGCCCTTGGGGCCCCAACTGGCCCCTACCATAAATCGCCAGGGATCGGCTGTCAATGAACCCGCCCCGCCGGGCCGGCCTCTGTCGTTAGCCACGCCCATGCCGCCAGTCTGAGGCGGGTTTAGCCAAGTACATG
>CAZMEC010000363.1:0-1872 GCA_964565265.1 uncultured Myxococcales bacterium | reverse complement strand
CTTCTCGTTCATGAGGGGAAGCTGCTTCTTGAGGTCTTCCTCCATGGCCTTGATCTTGGCGGTCTTGGCGTCCAGTTCCTTGCGCTTGGCGGCGCCCAGTTCTTCCAGCTTCTTCTGGGCCTCCTGGCCCTCCTTGGTCTTGGCCACGGCGGCCTGGATATCCACCACGCCAATCTTCAGTTCACCTTCGATGCTTTTGCCGGCGGCCTGGGCAGCGGGGCAAAGGGTGACGGCAAAGACCAGGGCCAGGGCGGCCAGCAGCGCTACTCTTGTGGATTTCATTTCAGCTCCTGTGATTGTTTAGAACGCACTACCGATGGTGAACTCAAACACCATGGGTTCTTCGCCTCGTTTGGGATCGAAGGGGAAGCCCCACTCAAAGCGCAGGGGCCCCATCTGGGACCACCAGCGGAAACCAAAGCCCCAACTGCTGCGGAGGCCCTGGTCAAAGATATTGTCGGACTCCGCGTAGGCATTGCCCGCATCCAGGAACAGGACGCCGGTGATGCGCATGGCCTGGACGATGGGGATCTCCAGTTCGGCGTTGAAGATGGCCTCCCGGGTGCCGCCCACGGGGAAGGCCGCCAGGGCGCCAAAGGGATCCATGGAGGAGGCCGTGCTGACGCTGGGGGACAGGGAGTTGCGCTGGAAGCCGCGGACCGAGAAGATGCCGCCCACATAGAAGCGCTCGTAGATGGGGATGCCCTTGGCGTCCCCGGAGGTGATGTAGCCCAGGGTGCTGTTGAGGCGCAGGACCAGGTCCCACTTCAAGGGGATGTACCAGCGGTTGTTCAGGATGAAGCGGCTGAAGGAGCTCTCGCTGCCGAGGCGCGGGGAGGCCTGCTCGCCGGAGATGCTGTGGTAGAAGCCCGCCGTCGGGGTGAGCCGGTTGTTGCGGGTGTCCCAGGAGAGGGACAAGCGCAGGCTGGAGGTGATGCCGCTGTCCTGGAAGCGCTCAATGGGCACGGGCGTGAAGCCCTCGATGCCGCCAATGCGCGCGTACTTGTCCTCCAGGGTGTAGGTGAGGAAGACCAGATAGTCATCGAAGAACCGATAGCCCCAGGACACATCGCCACCGGTGGCGCGGGTCTCGAAGGCCTCGTAGACGGTCTCCATGTTGTAGAGGTTGAAGCTGAAGTTCCAGTTGGTGTCGAAGAAGTAGGGTTCCATGAAGGTGATCATGTAGATCTGCCGCAGGGAGGACAGCATGGCCTGCACGGACAGGGTCTGGCCCCGGCCCAGGAAGTTGTTCTTGGAGACGCGGCCTTGGAAGATGAAGGACTCCAGGGAGCTGAAGCCCGCGCCCACCTGCATGGTGCCGGTGTCCTGCTCCTCCAGGTTGACGATGAGGTCCACCTGATCCGTGCCGGGCTCGGCCAGGGCGCCCGGTTCCACGGTGCGGGCCTCCACTGTGGCGGTCTTGTAGTAGCCCAGGCGGAAGATGTAGGCCTCGCTCTTCTTGATGAGGCTTTGGTTGTAGAGATCCCCCTCGGAGATCTTCATCTCCCGGCGGATGACCTTGTCGCGGGTGGTCTCGTTGCCCTCCACCTCGATGCGGCGGATGTAGGTGGGGTTGCCCTTTTCGACCACATACAGGAAGTCCATGATGCGGGCTTCCTTGTTGGGGTTGTTGCGGCTGCCGATGTTGGCGTGGGCATAGCCCAGGTCGCCGTAGCGGGTGGTCAGATCCTGGGAGTCAAGCTGGACATTCTCCATGTTGAAGATGTCGCCCGTCTTGAGCCGCAGCTTCTCCAACAGTTCGCCCTTGTCTATCAGGAAGCCGTCGCCGTCCGGGCAGATGAGGTCCACGCGGCCGACGGTGTACTGGGGACCCTCCTCCACGGGGACGGTCAGGTACATCTCGCCGTAGTC
>CAZMEC010000362.1:0-1882 GCA_964565265.1 uncultured Myxococcales bacterium | reverse complement strand
GGCGCGGAAGAAGCCCCGTTCCTCGGACTGGGCGGGGTTGCAGGCGCTGGGGCCGGTGTCGTCTTCGTCCAGGTCGTCGGCCAGGCAGGCGCTGTAGCTTTCGTAGAGGCCCGCGGCGACGAAGGACTCGGCGTCCTCGGCGTTGCTGGAGCTGCGGACCCGGACCTTGGTGGCGGGGTCAAAGCCCGCCAGGGCGTCCAGGATGTGGCCCTGGAGATCCTGGGGGAGGGCGGGGGCCGCATCCTTGATCAGCAGACGGACCTGGGCCAGGGCGGCGTCCAGGGCAGCCATGTCGGGGGGCCAATGGAAGGGAGCCAGGAGGGTGTGGATGCGGTCGCCCAGGGTCCGCTGCTGGTCGTCAGTGGTGGCCAGGAGGGCGTCCCAGGTTTCCAGGGAGATGGCCACAGCCTCCGGGGAGTTATCAGGGAGGGCCCGGTTCAGCACCCCCAGCCCCACGGCCTTGCCACCAAAACAGGCGGCATCAGCCAGCACCGTCTCAGCGGTGTCCAGGGACAGGAGGCCCTGGGGGCAGTCCTTGGCCGGGAACTCCAGGGGCGGAAGTTGCTTGAGGTCCTTGAGGCTCTGGAGGTCTCCAGGGGTGAAGCCCTGGGCGGTGGGGACAACCTGGACGGAACAGCCTGTCCAGTCCGCCTGCGCCACCAACAGCACCTCCTGGTCCAGGTGGGCCCGGGCGGCGTCGACGGCGGCCGCGGAGGATAGCCAGGCGAAGGGGGTGCCCAGGGATTGGGAGTAGATGGCCACATGGGAATTCATGGTGGAGGGGAGGGTGCAGATGAGACCCGCCAGGATGGGCAACTCGGCGGGGACCAGGTCCGTCAGCAGGATGTCCGTGGGCAGGAGGTCGCCGGCCAGGTAGGCGGCTTGGATTTCCTCTGACCGGACCTCGCGCAGGCGCCCGATGGCGTAGCCGGTGCTGAAACAGGCCCCCGAGTCCCCCCAGGTGGACACGGAGCTGACCGTGACGCCCGTGGCCTCGAAGGCCTCGACGCAGGCCCGGATGACGGGGTCCTGCTCGGCGGTGGGGAAGTAGAGAGGGACCACGGGCTGGTCGTAGTCGAGGGAGGCGGCGACGGAGTCCAAGAGGGCCCTCACGAGTTTGGGGTGGAGAGGGTCTCGGGAGACCAACTGCACGCCCACCTCGTTGGGCTCGAACCAAGGGGGCGTGATGATGGCCCCCAGGATGGCCACGCGGCCCTCGTTGTACAGCGTGACCTGATCGAACTGTTCGGGGTTCAGGCCTTCGAAGGGGGCCAGGCGGTCCGCGGCGAACTCGTAGTGAAACAGGTAGTCGTTCGTGTTCTGGAAGTAGACGGTGTCCAGATCCTCGACGAAGACCGTGAACTTCATGAACAGGTTGCCCCCGCCCGAATCACCGGCGTAGAAGGCCTCACTCCAGTCGAAGCCCACGCTGGTCTTCCAGCTCTCGTGGGGGCTAAGTTGGGGGCCGTCCCCCTGGGGGGGCAGCTCGTAGTCGGCGGGGCAAAGGGGGCCGGGCACCCAGGTGTCCAGGTCAGCCCCCGGATCGCCGTCCGGGTCGCCGTCCGGGTCAAAGCCGTCCAGGGCAAGGTCAGCGCCCATCGAATCGGCCAGGTCCAAGTCCAGGGGTTCGGAGGTGCCCGAGGCGCAGGCAGGCAGGAGCACAGACAGGGCAACAGCCAACAGGACACGGAACATGGTCACCTCCAACAAAAAACAGACGCCGCGATTCTATTGTCAAGAGGCACAATTGCCAAGCAACGCCCCCCCCAATGTCCCCTTCCAAATACCCTTCCCCCCGTGGGGGAAGGTGGCGCGAATATCCCTACCTGTCGTTAGCCAGGGGGATGCCGCCACTGGTTAGCCAGGATCATGCCGCCAGGGT
>CAZMEC010000361.1:0-1886 GCA_964565265.1 uncultured Myxococcales bacterium | reverse complement strand
TCGCACTCGCCACAGAGGCCGCCGCAGCCGTCGTCGCCGCAGACCTTGTCGCCGCAGACGGGGGCGCAGACGGTGTCGGCGGGATCCTTGGCGTCGGTGAGATCCTCAGCCTCGGGGACATCCACGGGCACATCCTGGTCCACCAGGGCGTCCGTGCCGCCCACAGTGTCGCCGGTGTCATCGGTGGCCGCGCAGCCGCTGAAAAGGCCCAGGCACAAGGCCAAGATGAGGGACAGCTTCTTCATTTCTTGCATCTCCTGGTTGTTTCAAAATAAAAGTCTGACGCGCTGGATTCTAGTCAAGGCAGCCGATCTGTCAACCAAAGGGCGGCCCGCTTGCTCACGCGCGCGGTTCGGAAGACCAGCCCGGCCGTCCGAACCGCGACTGTGAAGGAGCGGGTGTCCGTCCGAACCCCGACCGCCAGGGAGGGGGTGGCCGTCCGAACCCCGACCGCCAGGGAAGGGGTGCTCAGAATCGCAGCAGGGGCTCGCCAAAGAGGGCCGTGAGCAGGAGGCCCAGGAGGAGGGCGGGGGCGAAGGGGAGGGTCTTGGAGACCTGGAAGGTGCCCTGGGGCTGGTTCCGGGCGTACCAGTCCCGCAGCGCCTGGGCCTGGCGCAGGGTCAGTCCATCGGGGGCCAGATCCGTGAGGAAGGCCTGGAAGAAGCGCTCCCGGAGCTTGAACTGGGCAACGCAGGCAGGGGTGGGGATGAGGCCGGGGCGGAGTTGCTGCCAGGGCAGGTCCTGGAAGTCCGCCCGGTCCAGCCAGGCCTCGTAGCCCCAGCGCAGCAGCACCAGCCCCAGGGAGAAGGCGGCGGACCAGGCCAGGGTCTGGGGGGTCAGGCGGCCCGTCAACCACAGCCAGGCGGCCAGGACCAGCACCAGCCCTGCGGAGACGGGCAGCAGGAAGCGGAACCGCAGCAGGCGTTTTGCCCCCGCAAAGCCAAAGAAGAGCAGCAGGAACAGGGCCTCAGCGCCAAGCTGGAAGTGGCCCGCCAGCTCCTCCCGGGCGTAGAGGCGGGCGATGCGCAGGGCCAGGAAAGCCAACAGGAAGGTGAGGAAGGGCGGCAGGAGGCGGCCCAGGGCGGCCCGAAGACCAACCCGCCAGGGCCTGGACGGCCCGGGGACGGAGGAGGACGGACCAGGGACGGAGGAGGGGACCGTCCGGGGGGGGGCCGGGGGGCCCTTGATGAAGCGGCGGGTCAGGCCCCAGAGCAGATCCAGGGGCAGCAGGATCACGAAGACCAGGAAGGCATTCACCAAGAGGACCCAGCCGGTGAAGTACAGGGGGGGCGCTTGGTGCAGCAGGGCGGGTGGAAAGGCCATGGCCAGCAGCGTAAAGAGCTTGCCGTCACCGGCGGCCCAGAAGCCCCCCGCCCAGAGGCCAAAGCCCACGGCCGCGGCGCCCAGGACATTGCCCGCTGCCAGGAGATAGGGGGAGGGCCCGGGAGGACCACTGGGGGGCTGGCCCCGGAGGGCCTCGGGCCCCAGGGTCGCCAGCAGCAGCAGACCCAGGGCCAGGCCTAGAAAGGGCACCAGGAGGCGGTTGGAGATGGGCCCAAGCCCGGGCACCAGGTGGCCCCGCCCCAGGAAGTGCAGCAGATCGGTGGCGCAAAAGGCCAGGGCGGCCAGGAGGCACAGGGCCAGCCTCGCCAGATCCAGAGCGGAGGGGTTCATGTCCCCTCCTGCCGCCGGATGGCCCTGAGGATGGGCTCGGGGGACAAGAACAGCGGGTAGAGCCAGCGGGAGGAGTAGGCCCGGTCCAGGTCGAAGAGCCCGGCGCAGAGGGGGGACAGGGTGCAGACCTCGCAGGCCGCCGCCTTGCCGTGGACGAAGCTGCGCTGGCGCACCAGCCCCTTCTGGTCCAGGAAGGCCACGCTGCGCTCCTC
>CAZMEC010000360.1:0-1920 GCA_964565265.1 uncultured Myxococcales bacterium | reverse complement strand
GCGATCTTCTTGTAGCGCAGGTACCAGCGCTTGAACTCGCTGTAGGCGCTGGGGCTGTCTCCCCGGACCTGCTCGATGGTGGTGGGAGGGGGCACGATGGCGGGCTCGCCGGGGTGCCAGTTGGCCGGGGTGGCCAGCTTGTTCTTGTTGGCGAACTGGGCGGCGTCCACGAAGCGCAGGACCTCGTCAATGTTGCGGCCCACGGACAGCGGGTAGTAGATCATGCCCTTGAGGATGCCGTTGTGATCGATGATGAACACGGCCCGGACGGCGGCCATGCTGTCCTCGCCGGGGTGGACCATGCCGTAGAGCCGGGCCACGCGCTTGTTCAGGTCGGCGATGATGGGGTAGTCGATCTTGATCCCGGACAGCGCCTCCAGGTCCTGTTGCCAGGCGATGTGGCTGTGGACCGAGTCCACCGACAGGCCGATGAGCTGGACATTGCGCTGCTTGAACTCCTCTTGGAGCTTGGCGAAGGCGATGAACTCGGTGGAGCACACGGGGGTGAAGTCCGCCGGGTGGCTGAACATGACCACCCACTTGCCCTTATAGTCCGACAGGCTCTTCTTGCCGTGGGTGGTGATGATGGTGAAGTCGGGGGCGGGCTCGCCCAGGCGGGGGAGGACTGTCATCTCTTTCAATTCATCCATTGGCTTTCTCCTTGGTTGTCGCATCAAACCTGGGCCCAAGAGTAAGGCTTGGGGCGGGACCTTTCAAGGCTTGGGGGTTCTCACCGATTTTGACAAGGGGCCGCGGGTGGTGCAAAAACGGAGGACTATAGAAGAGGAGCGACCCCATGGCCGTCAAATACCCGTTGTTCTCCAAGAACGATCTGAATGGCTTCTGGGCCCTCTTTGCGGACAATCTTGCCAACACCATCATGGTCACGGCGGCCTGTCTGCTGGTCCTCAAGATCCCCGCCGAGTTGGTCTTCGGCAGGGTCCTGCCGGGGGTGGGCATGAGCCTCCTGGCGGGCCTCGCCTTCTACGCCTGGCTGGCCCGGAGGCTGGCCCAGAAGGAGGGGCGCAGCGATGTCACCTCCCTGCCCTACGGCATCTCCACGCCGGTGATGTTTGCCTACATCTTCATGGTCATGAAGCCCGTGGCCAACAACGCCATCGCCGGCGGCATGTCCGAGGCCGACGCCGGCATCCTGGCCTGGCGGGTGGGGATCGCGGCCACCTTCCTGGGGGGCATCATCGAAGCGCTGGGCTCACTGGTGGGGCCCTGGCTCAAGCGGCATCTGCCCCGGGCGGGCATGCTGGGCACCCTGGCGGGCATTGCCTTGGTGTGGATCGCGGCCGTCCCCCTGGCGGAGATCTTCGAGAACCCCGTCATCGGTCTGTTGTCCATGGCGGTGGTCCTGGTGGGCCTGGTGGCCATGAAGCGGCTGCCCTTCGGCATCCCGGCGGGCCTTGCGGCCATCGTGCTGGGCACCTTCATCGCCCTGGGGACGGGGCAGGCCTCCTTTGACACCAGCGGGCTGGGCATCTATGTCCCGGTGCCGGTCCTGGGGGATCTGTACCTGGGCCTCCAGGCCCTGCTGCAGAACACCTGGATCCTGGCCATCGTGGTGCCCGCCGAGATCTACAACTTCATCGAGACCATGAACAATGTGGAGTCTGCTGAGGCCGCCGGAGACTCCTACCCGGTGGGCATCTGCCAGGTGGCGGACGGCGCGGGCACCATGGTGGGCGCTCTCTTCGGGTCCGCCTTCCCCACCACGGTCTACATCGGTCACCCGGGCTACAAGCGCCTGGGGGGCCGCATGGGCTACGCCTTGGGCGTGGGCGTGGTGTTCTTCGTAGGGGCCTTCTTTGGTCTCTTCACCCTCCTCAATGCCCTCATCCCCGTGGCCGCCGTGGCCCCCATGCTGGTCTTCATCGGGCTGGTCATCACGGGCCAGGCCTTCACGGCGGT
>CAZMEC010000359.1:0-1925 GCA_964565265.1 uncultured Myxococcales bacterium | reverse complement strand
TGTTGTAGGCCACCAGGAAGTCCCGGGCGCCCACCTGGGTGGTGCCGCTCTTGGGATTGAAGGCCGTGGGACCGAAGTCCGGCTTCCACTCGGGGCGCTGCAGCTTGGCCGCCAGGGCCTCGTACTCGCCCTCCCGCAGGAACGCCAGGTTGCGCCGTTCGGGGGCGGTGGCGGCGGCCTCGTAGTAGTAGCCGGAAAGGCCCAGCTCGCTGCCCAGGCGCGCGCCCAGGCGGTGGGCCAACCCCACGACCTCGTCCATGCTGATCCCGCTGATGGGCACCAACGGGCAAACATCACAGGCGCCGTTCCGGGCGTGCTCGCCGTGGTGGTGCCGCAGGTCAATCAGGGCGCTGCCCGTCTTCACCGCCTGAAAGGCTGCCTCCAGCACGGGCTCGGGTTCGCCGGCGAAGGTGAACACGGTGCGGTTGGTGGCGGCGCCTGGGTCCACATTCAGCAACCGCACTCCAGGCACCGCTGAGATGGCCTGGGCGATGGCCTGGATGACCGTCTGGTCCCGGCCCTCACTGAAATTGGGCACACATTCAAGCAGCTTCACGGCTTACCTCCGGGATGGGAGCAGGCAGGGCAGTTCGGGGCTCAAGTACCGGCGGGGGCGGTGGGGGCAGCGGGGGCCGGCACCGGCGCAGGGGGGGCCGGGGGGGGCGTCAGGGGAGCGCCACCCTGGGGCACGGGGGGCGGCACGGGGGCGGGGGCCGGCGCGGCCTCAACGGGAGCTCCAACCTCAGGCTCCGTGGTGGGCACGGGGACCTCCGCAGCCTTGAGCTGGGCAGCCACAGCAGAGGCCGGCGCCGTGGTGCGGGGCTCCGTACGGGGACCCACAATCTGCCGGGCCCGAGCGGCCACCTTGGCGTCCGGGTCGGTCAGCGCCGCAAAGATGATCTGGTCCACCTCGGGCAGGTAGGAGGCGCCCGCCAGGTAGTTCAATGCAGTCAGGCGCACGAAGCTCTTCTCGGCGGGATCCATGGCGGCCCGGAATAGGGGCAGCGCAATGTCGAGGCGACCAAGGTGCAGCAGGCCCAGGGCGGCGTCCAAGCGGACATGGGGCTGGAGGGCTTCAATGCCCTTGGTGAAGAAGTCATTGGCATTGTCGTCGTACACATAGGCGCCATCCTGGCGGCCCAGGAAGAAGGCCCGGCGCAGGGGCACGCCCTTCTTCTGGAGGCCCTCCAGCTTGGGCAGCGCGAATTCCTTCTCGCCCCAGCGGTACAGCGTGATGACGGACTCCGAGGCCAGGTTCAGTTCCTTGGCGTCGGCGAAGCCCTTGAGGACCTCGATCATGTCATCCCGCTTGGTCTTGGCAATGGCCCGGACGGCGGCCGAGCGCTCGTGGGGGGGCAGGGTCTCATCGCTGATCAGGGCCTTGAGCTTGGCGGCATTCTCTTCCGTGGGGTCATCACCAAGCGCGTAGATGTCGCGGATCTTGTTGCGCCGCGCGGTCATCTCCTCGGGAGACAGCCCGGGCATCTTCTTGACCTCAGGGGCAACCCGTGGGGCAGCCTTGGCGGCCTCAGCAGCCTTGGCGGCCTCAGCAGCAGCCTCAGCGGCCTTGGCAGCCTCGGCAACCTTGGCGGCCTCAGCAGCAGCCTCAGCGGCCTTGGCAGCGTCCTCAGCCTTGGGGGCCGCAGCCACCGGGGCCTCAACCTTCTTCTCCGCAGGCTTGGCAGCCTTATCAGACTTGCAGCCGGCCACGCCGACCACAGAGACAGCGGCAACAACCAGAGTCAGGTTCCTGATCAACATCCCTTACCTCCAAATCCAAGTGGACTTCATCCAAAAAACAGTGGGCCGGATTATAGTCGCGTGAATCTCGGACGGCAACAGCAAAGCTTGGCCCCAATGTCCCCTACCAAATTCCCTTCCCCCCGTGGGCTTGCTATTGATCACATCTAGGATTGGGCCCTTGG
>CAZMEC010000358.1:0-1936 GCA_964565265.1 uncultured Myxococcales bacterium | reverse complement strand
CCGTCCGAACCGCGCGCGTAAGCAAGCGGCAACCTAACGGCTTTGCCGGCGGTACCGCTGGGTAACCTCCTGGACTGAGTTGGCCTGGGGCGCGGGTGCCCCCTCGCCCCCCTCGCCCCCCGCGCCCCCCGCGCCCCCAACCTCGGAGTCTGGCCTTCGCAGCAGGTCGGCAAGCCCCAGCAGCATGACCTCCCCGGCCCCCGCCAGGCGGCGCAGCCCCGCCGAGAACCTCCCCGCGGAAGCGATCACCGCCAAAGAATCCGCCGACCACAACCTGGCCCGCTGCGCGTGCTCCCGAAGTTGGGTAAGGGCCGCCTGGGTGACCTCCGTGTCTGCCCGCCACTTGCACTCCACAAAGGCCAGCCTGTGGCCGCTTCTGGCCACCAGGTCCACCTGGGTCTGGCCGTCGCGGCTCCAGAAGGAGCCCACCTCGTCGATGGGGCCAAGCCTTGAAGCCAGAGCGCCGGCCAGGACTGCCTGCCGCACCACCGTCTCGAAGACCGAGCCCAGGTGCTGGTCCAACTGGGGGGCCACCCGCTGCTGGAAGACCGCCGCAGGCGTACGACCCTCCAGGGCGGTGCCGTTGGGGCGGACGAACCGGAACCAGAACGCCAGGAAGGGATCCTGGCAGCGGTGGTGGACGAACTTGGACCCCTCGTGGTCGCCGAAGCGCAGGTCCCTTTGAACAAGGTCCAAAGCACTCAGCTCCCGCAGGACCAGGTCCAGGCGCGGCGCGGGCAGCCCGGTCCGTGACGCCACAGCATTGAAGCGGTTCTCGCCCTGGGCCAGGGCAGCCAGCACAGCCGCGGCCTCGGCCGGGACGGAGATGCGCTCGGCCCGCAGCATATCCTGGGGCGCCCAGTGTAGGGGCCCCAGGGGATCCAGGATGGTCCTGCAGGTGTTGGCGGCCAGATCCTGGGAGGGATCAAGGTAGGCAAGGTGCCGAGCCAGACCGCCAAAGACCCCGTAGAGGCGCAGCCGATCCGCGGCGGCCCAACGGGGCACGAAGGCCGCAGTGTCCAGATATCCAAATGGCTGCAGGTGCAGCTTCAGGTCGAAGCGACCATGGAGGGGCTGGTTGCTGTCGCCCAGGCTGGCCATGGTTCGGAGAGCCGAGCCGCAAAGTATCAGGTGCAGGGGCAGCCGCTGGGAGTGCTGATCCCACAGGCGCTGCAGGACGGAGGCCAGGGCGGGCTCGCGGTCCAACAGGTACTGGCACTCGTCCAGCACCAGCACCAGGCGGCGGCCCAGCAGGGCTGACTGTTGCAACAGCAGGGTCAAGGCGCTACCCCAGTCCGCAGCGGCGGCAGCCTCCAGGGCCGGGTCCAGCCGCCCCGCCTCCACGGCCTCATGGACGAAGCGATCCAGCGACATGCGAGCGGTGGTCTCGTCGGCGGTGAAGAACAGGCAGTCCTGGTCCCGGCCCAGGAGTTTCTGCAGGAGGAAGGTCTTGCCGCTGCGCCTCTGCCCATACAGCAGGACGAAGGACCGGGGTCCCCCAAGCCGTTCCACCAAAGCCCCCAGTTCCCTTTGCCGTCCAACGAAGGTCTTCATGCTGCCCTCCGGATGCCGTCCAGTCCGCAGGCGATTCTAGCACCAACTTGTATTTTCTCAACTTGGAAAAACGCAAGTTGGCCAAACAGAAGTTGGTGGGGGGCGCGGGGGGCTGTCTTGGTGGCCTCAGGGCTTGGCGATGCAGGTCCAGGCGGTGGTGCCGTCGGTGGTGAAATCGCCCTTCCAGGTCAGTGGCTGGGTGCTGAACAGGGTGCCCTCGTCCCCCTCGCAGAGGGCCGCGCAGTCCCCAAAGAGGTTATAGCCGGGGCTCAAGGTGCACTCGTAGGTGCCGCCGTAGGTCTCGCACAGGGCGTCCGTGCCAGCCATGAAGTTGGGGTCAAAGTCCGCGCAGGCCACCCTCTCGGCGTCGTCCAGGTCGCAG
>CAZMEC010000357.1:0-1939 GCA_964565265.1 uncultured Myxococcales bacterium | reverse complement strand
CCTTTGTCCATCCGGGGCCCCCGGTCCATCCTGTCCATGATGTCCATGCCCGGTGACGGCCGGTGGCAACTGACGGCCGGTGGTAGAGGACCCCAAGGCCGCTTGAAAAGGGCGTGGGGAGGATGCAATCTGCTTGCCTGACAACTTCCGGCGGGTTCCTGCTCGGGAGAGGGGGCTTGATGACGGCGGCTATTGTGACCTCCATTTTGGCTGTGGGCTTGCTGCTGGGGCTTGGGTCCTGCTCGTCGGCGCCTCGCCGTGGGGAAGAGTGCCGTGGCGGTGGGCCCTTCAAGAACCAGGGGCCCTTCGAGGACAAGTCACTTTGGGATGTGATGAAGTGGAAGGCGAAGTCCGAGCCCGCGCCTTGGCCTGAGTGGATCGACAGCCAGCCCCAATCGGTGCCTGTGCCGGGGGACCGCGAGGAGGATCTGCAGATCACCTTCATCAACCACAGCACGGTGCTGCTGCATTACCACGGCCTGAACATCCTCACGGACCCCATCTGGAGCGACCGTCCCAGCCCCGTGGGCTTCGCTGGCCCCAAGCGGGTGCGGGCCCCCGGGGTCTTGCTGGAGGACCTGCCCAGGCTGGATGTGCTGCTCATCACCCACGATCACTACGACCACTTGGATCTGCCCACCCTCCGGCAACTTGCGGGCCGGCACCAACCCCTGGTGCTGACGGGCATGGGGAACGCCGAGTTGCTGCGGCAGGCAGGCTTTGCGCAGGTCGAGGAGCTTTGCTGGTGGGGCACCCGGCGGGTGGGCAGCCTGACGGTCCACTTCACTCCCACCCAGCATTTCTCTGGCCGGGGGCTGTTTGACCGAATGAAGACCCTGTGGGGCGGCTTCGTGCTGGAGAGCCCCCACGGCCATATCTATTTTGCGGGGGACACAGCGGCGGGGCCCCAGGACGCCCAGTTGGCGACCCGTTTTGGGGCCTTCCGGCTGAGCCTCCTGCCCATCGGGGCCTATCAGCCCCGGTGGTTCATGAAGGAGGTCCACACGGACCCCAAGGAGGCTTTGGACTCCCACCTGGCCATCCACTCGGCCCAAAGCGTGGCCATTCACTTTGGCACCTTTGCGGGGCTGGCTGATGATGGCCCCGATGAACCGGTGGAGGCCTTGGCGCAGGCCCTGGCAGACAGGGCGGTGGACCCTTCGCTATTTCGTGTCCTGGGCTTCGGGGAGACCCTGAAGGTCGGGCGCCCAAACCTGAATGTTGAAGAGGCAAAAGATGACCGTGAAGCTTCGGGACTTTGACAAGGACGCGGCCCAGTGGGACGAAAACCCTGGGCGGGTCGCCATGGCTGGGGAGATTGCCCGGGCCATGCTGCGGGAGACGGCCCCCGGGGCTGGGACCCGGGCCTTGGACTTTGGCTGCGGGACGGGGCTGGTGACGCTGGCCCTGGCGCCGCTGGTGGGGGCCATTGTGGGGGCGGATACCTCGGCGGGCATGCTGGGGGTGCTGGAGGCCAAGGTGCACGGCGCGGGGTTGACCAAGGTGACCACCTGCCTGCTGCCCGGGGACGGCACCATCCCTTGCACGGGGCCCTTCGACCTGATTGTCAGCAGCATGGCGCTGCACCATGTGCCCGAGCTGGACCGCACGCTCCTGGCCCTGCGCGAGTTGCTGGCGCCGGGGGGCACCCTGGCCATCGCGGACCTGGACGCTGAGGACGGCAACTTCCACGCGGACAACACCGGGGTGTTCCACTTCGGGTTCGACCGGGGGGCGCTGGCGGCGCGCCTGCGGGGGCTGGGGTTTGGGAGCGCGAGGGCGGTGACGGCGACGAGGATCCCTCGGCCCCAGGGGGACGGCAGCGTGAAGGAGTACCCCGTGTTTCTGGTGGTGGCGGGACGCTGAGGCGCGGGCCCGTCCGAACCGCGACTGTGAAGGAGCGGGCGGCGAGCGTAATGTAAGGTCCTGACCCCTCAGG
>CAZMEC010000356.1:0-1980 GCA_964565265.1 uncultured Myxococcales bacterium | reverse complement strand
GGGGTAACATTCTGCACCCGACGATCCGAGATGGTGAAGGTCCCGCCACTAAAATCATGGTGTCGAACATTGAAGACCGGGCTGACGTAATGTTCTACGTCAGAGAAGGCTGCATTGTCGTCGACCCCCGCGACTTCCTTTCCGTAATCAAGGCACAGCTTCCGAGCGAAAAGGAGGTGGTGCTCCATGTCGTGCGCACGTGCGGTGAACGGCAGTACG
Source organism: uncultured Myxococcales bacterium (assembly GCA_964565265.1). Classification (GTDB taxonomy): domain Bacteria; phylum Myxococcota_A; class UBA9042; order CAIXZC01; family CAIXZC01; genus CAIXZC01. Next base: position 1,761 of record CAZMEC010000356.1, on the reverse strand, counting down.
GGATGGTCGTTGACCTCATCCAGTCGGAAGGAAGCTACCGCCTTCGAGATGACCAGGTGACCCTTCAGGATCTCTCCTCTCCCAGCTCGTTCACGTGGAACCAAGGTGCCGAGATACGGACAGACCCTCAGTGGAGAGTCACGCTACTTCGGATTCGACTGCCGGAGGACATCGTTGAGCAGGCCCTGTTCTGGAGGAACTGGACCCTCTTCGCCTATGGTGAAGCCAATGGGGCACCAACCCCACGACCACTGCCACGGCAGAAGGTCACCAACATCGAGCACACCGTGGGGCCGGACCACGAGACCCTGGAGATAATCTCCGAGATGTACAACACGCCGGTCGAGATGATCCGGAAGCTGAACCCGAATCTTGCCCAGCCCCTGACGCAGGGGCAGAAGGTGATTGTCCCTCTGTTACCCGAGAAGCCGAAGCAAGGAACGAATCCCAACCCGTAGGTCCAGCGGATAAAGGACCGACGCTGACCTCGACGTTCGATTCAGAAATGAAAATGATGATCATATTGAGTCTGATGCTTGTGTCAGCCGGATGTAACGCACCCGTGCGCTCAGGCGACGCCGGAACATCTTCCGTCACAAGCCTCGTCGCAAACATCCGGCCAGACATGCCGACAACGGAACTCACTCGCTTGTTTGGTGTCGAGGGCAAAATGGGGCCTTGGTCGGGAGGGACTGGGTATTTTGACTATCCACTGCCTTCCGGCCAGAGAATCTCTGTTGCGTGTTACTCCCAAGACGGGCTGAAGCACGTTTTCGTCCATCCGGATATTACGGTCTTTGTTCAGGAGAAACCTGGACAACAACCGAAACGGATAAGATGAATCGAACAACGGCGTCGTGGGCTATTGGGCGCGAAACGCGCCTCAGCCACACGCCAGATCGTTACCTGGACCTGAAGATGACTAAGCAGCATCCAACTGACCCACGCTGGAGCACCGCGTTCCGTGCAGGGCTGCTATTGGGAGTTCTGACCGCGCTTCAGGCTTTGTCCCAGGTCCAAGACCGCGATGTGGAAGGCGCCGCTGTGAGTCCGCCGGAGTGGCTCGCTTGCCTAGATGGTGACCTCCGCCAGTTGGTGCATGCCACTGCGGGCCAAGTCCCTGCGCTTCCTGCGGAAGCAGGGAAGTGGACTGATCGAAAGGACTGGCCGGCAGCGATCACCATCGATGGCGCCGAGTACCAGATGTGCCTGGAGGCCACTTCTGCACCGGGCGGCTCCTGTCTCGATCTCAGGGAGATCAGTGCTCTCAGCGACCTCCGACCCGGGGAGGGCTGGGCGGCGTATTACCGTCGACCGGATCCCAACGGCAAGGTCAACTACCTGGTGGGCGGCCCCTTCTATGCGTGGCGAAGCGATGGAACACTGCTAGAGAGATCGCATGGCCCAACCACGAAGAAGGGCACCCGCAGCACTTGGAGTTACTACCATGACGGTAAGCTCTTTCAGTTCTTATGCAGGCGGGACGGTACAGCCCTCACGGAGTACTTCGGCCCCGAAGGGGGGTTGCGCGGCTTCTACCTGACCACCCAGTCCCCAGATCAACCGCGGAGGGAGGTGCGCTGCTGGGGAGGGTATATGTTCGACGGGGGCGAACCATACAAGGAAAGGCAGGAGACGTTCTTCCACGAGGTCCGCGACCTTATGAACCCCGCGGTCCAGCAACCGCGCGAAGCTAGTCTCGACGAGAAACGCAGGTAACAAACGGGTGGTGTCAATCCTCGTACCTCGGGCCGCACACCC
>CAZMEC010000355.1:0-1981 GCA_964565265.1 uncultured Myxococcales bacterium | reverse complement strand
GAGATGGCGTCGCCCACGAACTCCTGGGTGACGGTGATGGCCAGGGCACCCTGGGCCCACTCCTTGAACAGGTACTGGTTGACGAAGTTCTCGTTCACCAGGCCGTGGAAGCTGTAGGTGACGCCGGCGGCGCCGCTGAGGCTGAGGGGCGGGGTGGTGAGCAGGCCCGAGGTGAGGGAGCCGGGGGCGTTGTAGAAGGAGGCGGCCAGGGGCTCCTGGGCCAGGGAGGGGCAGGGCAGGTAGTCGGTGGGGTCGGTGGTGGTCTCGTTCAGGATGTCCGTGAAGCCGGACTCGCTGGTGCAGGGGTTGACGGTGCTCTTCAGCCAGAGGGAGAGGCCCTTGAAGCCCTGGCTGAGGGCGTTGGACATCTTGTCGATGGTCAGGGTGAAGCCCGAGTTGGTGCTCTGGTAGAGGGGCTTCTTCAGCGAGTCCCCGACGGTGGCCAGCAGGGTGTTGGCCTGGGCGGAGAAGGCGTCCTGGACGGCGGTGGCGATGAAGCCGTTGAAGAGGTCCAGGATGCCGTTCACCAGGCCGCAGCGCTGGAGCTCGACGTTCACGCCGGCGGTGGACACGGTGACGCTGTTGGCCACGGCCTGGAGGGCGGGACCAGTGGGGGTGTTGACGAAGTCCGCCAGCATGTTGATGGTGGCCGGCTCCACCTTGGCGTAGGCCTCCGAGCCGCTGCCGCAAAGCAGCCAGATGGGGCGCAGCCAGGCGTCGATGTGCATGTAGGGGATGACCACGGAGATCTTCACGTGGCCGGCGGCGTCAAAGCTCATGGTGACGGTGACGTTCTGGGTGCAGCCGTAGCGGCAGTTGGGCGGCGCGAAGGTGTAGGTGCCGCCGTTGTAGTCGTCGGGGGGGTTGCAGAAGGCGAGGCCCGTGACGTCGATTGTGGCGGGCCACTGGCTGATGGTCTGGCTGATGAGGCCCTTGCCATCCATGCCCTCGACCATGGACTCCACCAGGCTGGACAGCACGCTGACCGAGCTCTCCCCAAGGGCCATGCCCATGGAGTTGGCCAGGGAGGTTCCGCGCAGGTTGAAGACGCCCTGGAGGGCGCCGCGGTAGTCGGTGTTCTGGTTGCCGAAGGCGTCCGCGGCCACGAGGCGCAGCTCGCCCGAGGAGGGGCCGGCCAGGGCGGCGGCGGGGACGGAGAAGCTGAAGGCGCCGGTGGCGGGGGTGACGTTGACGGTGAGGGCCTGGCCGTTCCAGTAGGCCAGCAGGGAACTGACGCCCAGGTAGAGGTCCGTCACGGTGCCCGTGATCTGGATGGGGGCGGCGCCGTTGTAGCGGTTCTTGCTGGGGTCGTTGAACTGCCCCGTGGAGGAGATGTTGGCGCCGCGCTTGAGGCTGACCTGCATGGCGGGGCCTTCGAGGTCCTGGATGATCTCGATGGCGTGGTAGGCGGTGTTGCCGGCGCGGTCGTAGGCGGTGGCGGTGACGGGGTTCTCCCGGGGAATCACGGAGACGCCGCTGATGCTGAAGGAGCCCTCCACGACGTCGGCCTCGAAGGCGTTCACGATGACCTTCTCGATGCCCGAGGCGGGGTTGCTGATGGTGCCCACAAGGTTCACCGCGGGGGCGTCGGTGATGACGCCGTCCACGCCACCCTGGGGGCTGAACTGGAAGCCGTCGCGGTACACCATGGTGATGGTGACGATGGGCTTGACGGTGTCCAGCATGACCGTGAAGGTGGCCTCCACGACGTTGCCCGCGGTGTCCCGCACCATGAGGTCAAACTGGTTCTCGCCCTCCAGCAGGGACAGGCCAGACAGCGCCATGACGGGGCCCGCGAAGTAGCGGCCGTCGGGGACGCCGCCGAGGCGCACCAGGGTGACGGCCTCGCTGAGGTTGGGGCGCAGCTCGTAGGGGGTCTGGTTGGGGTGGCGGGGGGGGGCCAGCGGGGGGGTCGGGGGCGTGAAGTCGCCGAAGATCTGGGTGGTGGCGGGGGCGGAGGCGTTGGAGGCCTTGTCGTAGG
>CAZMEC010000354.1:0-2018 GCA_964565265.1 uncultured Myxococcales bacterium | reverse complement strand
GGACGGACACTGGAGCCTAACATGGTACAACTTCCCCAGCCCCCCACGCGCGAAGAACTCCTCTCCTGGCTGCGCGAAACCGACCCCCTGCGCCTGGAGGACCTCTGGCGCCGCGCCGACGACCTGCGCCGCGCCGTCGTAGGCGACGAGGTCCAGCTTCGCGGACTAATCGAGATTTCCAACCACTGCCGCCGCTCCTGCACCTACTGCGGCATCCGCCAACGGACCCCGGGCGTCACGCGCTACCGGATGACCCAGGATCAGATTGTGGCCAGCGCCATCAAGGCGGCCCGCTTCGGCTACGGCACCGTGGTGCTCCAGGCAGGTGAAGACCCAGCCCTCACCACCGAGTGGGTCACCAAGCTGGTACGGCGCATCAAGACCGAGGCCGGCGTGGCCATCACCCTCAGTCTGGGCGAGCGCCCCCGTTCGGATCTGGTCACCTGGAAGGCCGCCGGCGCCGACCGCTACTTGATCCGCTTCGAGACCTCCGACCCCGTCCTCTTCGCCCGCATCCATCCCAAGGGCCGGGGCTACCACCGGGACCGCTTCGAGATGCTGGCGGACCTGCGCGCCCTCGGGTTCGAGGTGGGCAGCGGCGTCATGGTGGGCATCCCTGGCCAGACCTTTGAGACCCTGGCCGACGACCTCCTGCGCTTCCGCGCCCTGGACCTGGACATGATCGGTGTGGGCCCCTTCATCGCCAGCCCCCGCACCCCCCTTTGGCGGCAGTCCGCTACCCAAGCCCCCGCAGCCCCCGACCAGGTTCCCGCGGATGAACTCACGACCTACAAGGTGCTGGCCCTGGCGCGCCTGCTGTGCCCCCAGGCCAACCTCCCCGCCACCACCGCCCTGGCCACCCTCAACACCGAGTCGGGCCGCGAGACGGGCCTGCAGCGCGGCGCCAACGTCCTCATGCCCAACGTCACGCCCCCCGAGTTCCGCATCCACTACGACATCTACCCCGCCAAGGCCTGCATCACCGAGACGGCAGAGAAATGCAACGGCTGCATGAAGCTGCGCATCTCGTCCATTGGCAGGAAGGTTGGGAAGGGGCCGGGGGGAAGGCGGCGGGAGGGGGTCACAGTTCCAGAAGCTCTGCAAACTCCTCGTGGGTGAAGACCTTGCCGACCAACTCCTGGACCGCCAACAGGAAGGCGTTGGCCGCCTGGATGCAGGCCAGCTCGCCGGTGTGGGTGGTCTGGAAGCTGTACTCCTCTACGACGGACAGGGTCTTGCCGTTGTTGCTGCGCACCAGCAGCGCCAGATCCCAATGGTTGTCCGCCGCCGAGTAGGCCAATTCGGTGATGGTGGCGCCAAGCACCAGGGTGGACTTGGGGTTGTACTTGTCCGCCATGGTCAGCTCGTCCACGAAGGCCTTGCGCACATAGTCACTGAGGCTGGACCCGTCGGCAGTCACCATCGTGCCCCCCCCGCAGGTAGGCGTCAGGTCCGCGCCGGCGAAGGCGTCGAAGCGGCCCATCGCTATCTCGGGGGCCTTGGAGGTCCGCAGCCCAGCGGTGTTGCCGTGGTGGATGGAATAGGGCGGCACAATATGGGTCGAGCAGGCGCCAAGCCAAAGCACCGACAGGACTAGGAGGGCATTCTTCATTCAGGAACCTCGTTCAAAGTGGAGTCTCAAGAATAGGGGCGCCGGGGCCCGTTTCAAGTAAATCCTGTTCAGCTTCATTGGGGTTTGTAGACGCCGTCGAAGTTCAGGCCCAGGGTGCCGGCGTTGAAGCGGCGCTCGTCCACCGGGGCCAGGGCCTCCACCTGGGCGGGCGTCACCAGCGGGTAATGGCGCACCCTGTCCAGGGCATTCATGATCTGCTCCAGATGCTCGTCCTGGAAGGTCCAGTTCAGGTCGTCGAAGCGGGCCAGATCCAGCACCACCGAGAAGCCCCGCAGGGTCTTCTCGCGGTCCAGGTTGAAGTAGTCCTCGAAGTAGGACAGGGCCAGCTCCCGCAGGGACCGGAAGATGGGCTCGCGGAAACGCAGGCCCGCGAAGTTGGACTTGG
>CAZMEC010000353.1:0-2037 GCA_964565265.1 uncultured Myxococcales bacterium | reverse complement strand
CCCGGGGGGCCAGCGCCACCTTGGCAGCCCGCACCCACCCATGGCTGTGGACCGCCCGGGCAAACCACCACTGGCCGTCCGCCGACCGGTGCAGCAGGGCCAGCGCCTCGCCGGGGTCCAGCACGCTGCCTTGCAGCAGGTCGAAGTGGCGGTCCAAGGGACTCTCAAACCAACCCTCGGCCTGGGGCCGCAGCCTCACCTCGGTGGCCTCCACTGTCACCCCCCACTGAACCGGATTGTGGTCCTCGACGGCCGCCAGATTCAACTGACCCAGGGCTGCCTCCAGGGCCGCCTCGGTCAGCCGCTCGCCCCCCTGATACAGGGCCGGCACCTCGGGCACCCAGGCCTGCAACAGCGCCTCCAGGGTCTGCCGATCCAGGGCTTCTGGGTGGGTCGCCAGGTCCGCCAGGGAACCCTTGGAGCCCGCCACCAGCACCCGCTGGTAGTCCCGGATCTGCGCCCCCGACAGCAGCGGCGCTTCAAGGGGCGCGGTCGCCTCCCCTGCGCCCCTCCCACAGCCCAGCAGCCCCAGCGCCAGCACCAGACCAAGCCACGGCAGTTTCATGAACCCCCCTCCCGCTTCGCGAAAAACTAGCCCAGCGTGCTCCCCCGCACAAGCACTCAGCGTTGCCCCAGATTCTTTTGGCCAACCTGGCCCCCTGACGGCATCGCCACTAGGGACGGCCCTCGCTCCCCGCAGGTTGACATTCGCCCTCCCTTGGTGCCATCGTCAGCGCCCTGACCTCTCCTGCTGGACAAAGGGGCCCCTCGTGTTCGAGTCCTGGAAGCTGGCCATCGTCGTGGCCACGGTCATCTATGGCGTCATGGACTTTTCGGCCAAGGTGGCCCTGGGTCGGGGCGCGCGCTCCCGCCGGCTGATGTTGTTTTCGTCCCTGTCCGTGACCCTCCTGGCCCTCTTCTCGCTGCTCATCAGCCCCAGCGCAGAGGTGGACTGGCCCCTGGTGGCGCTCTATGCCCTGGCCAACTCCCTGACCTACGGCCTGGGCTACATTGGCCAGCTAGAGACCCTCCGCCGCCTGGACGCCAACGCCGCCTTTCCCCTGGTGAAGACCGCCAGTGCCTTTGCGGTCCTCATGGGCATCGTCTTCCTGGCCGAGGTGCCCAGCCTCCGGCAGGATCTGGGCATCCTGGCGTCCTTTGCGGTCATCGCCATCCTGTTCCTCGAGCAGCGCCGCGCCTTTTCCGCCCGCCAGGGCATCCTGGCCGGCATCGCCATCGGCACCGGGGCCGCCGTGGCCCACGCCATCTCCATGACCGTGGGCAAGCTGGCCTGCACGGCCGTTCCCCGCCTGGAGTACATCTTCCTGTCCTACCTCATGCTGGTGGTCTGGTCCCTGCTCTTGATGCTGCGGCGGGCCCGGGAGGCCAATCCCCAGGGCACCCTTGGCTTTGCGGCCCCCCCCGCCCCCCCGGAAGCCCAGCGCCTCCGCCGTCTGGAGTTGGCCTTTGGCGTCTTCATCGGCGTCCTGAACTTCGTGGGCTACCTGCTGGTCCTGGACGCCTTCTCCAAGGGGCCCCTCTCGGTGGTGCAGCCGGTCTTCGCCATGGCCTTCCTCATCCCCACGGGCCTGGCCTTCGTGGTCTTCCGCGAGAAGTTCGGCCCCTGGCGCCTGGCTGCCCTGGCCGCCTCCCTGCTGTCCCTGTGGCTGATCCTGGCCTAGCCGGCGCCCCAGCCCAAAGACCTGTTGGTGCGCTCCTGATCTTTGGGCTAGAATGGGCCCCTGTTTTCCAAAGACCGCCTGTCTTGGGGAGGGGGCCATGAAATCCACAGTAGCCATGCTGCTTCTGTTGCTAGGTATCTGGGCGCCGGCGCCGGCCCTCGCGTTGCTGTCCAAGCCCAGCCTATCCAGCCCCTCCAATGGCGCCACCAACCAGGAGTTGGACACCAAGCTGTCCTGGTCCAGCGTCAGCGGCGCCAACAAATACCGGGTCTTCGTGGCGGACTCCCAGTCCACGCTCTCGGGGCTATCCGACACCACCACCAGTTGCTACTCCTGCGCCGTGAACACGACCACC
>CAZMEC010000352.1:0-2061 GCA_964565265.1 uncultured Myxococcales bacterium | reverse complement strand
CAATACATGAGAAAGACCCCGAGCTTGTGCCGCCGCGCCAGGGCAAGCTGTTGCTGGGCAAGGGCAGGGAAGGCCCGCCGGTTATACAGCCCGGACAGCTCGTCCATGAGGGTGGTGGCCTCCAGCAACTCCTGGCAGCGGACCTTGTCCGTGATGTCCGTGACCAGCGCCTCGTAGTGCGTAACCTTGCCAGAATAATCTCTTTTTGGTCTGGTATGGTCCTCGAACCAGCGCCAGGACCCGTCCGCCAGCCGGAGCCGATACTTCATGGTCCATTCCGGTTCGCCGTTGCGGACATGCGCTTCCAGCTCCATCTCCAGGCGCGCCAGGTCGTCGGGGTGGGTAATGCCTGTCCAGGAGACCAGACCAGAAACCATGTCCTGGACCGTGTAGCCAAGTTGCTTCACATTGCGGCTGACATACTCCACTGGGTAGCCAGGTTCGTCCCGCCACAGGAAGGCCATCACGGGGCTGCGGTTCACAATGTCCTCCAGCACCGCTGCCCGCTCCAGCGCCGCCGAAAGGGCCCGCTCCCGCTTGATCTCCCTGGTGAGGTCCACGGCCATTACGCCCACAGTTGAGGGCCGCCCGGCGCAGGAACCGATGGGAAAGATGGTGCTCTTCATGAAGACGCCGTCCAGCTCATCCTCAAAGGAGACGGCCAGCCCCGTGTCGAAGACCTTGTTGAGCAGCGCCCGGCGATTGGCCTGGAGCTGGCGTGGATAGAGGGCCAGCACCTCCGTCCCCAGCAAATCCGACCGGCTGCGGGCCCGTAAGGCGGCCCCAAGCTCGTTCAAATCCAGGATGCTCCCCTCGGGGCTGACAACGAAGATGGCATTGGGGCTCGAGTGCAGAAGCCCACGATAAAGCTCGGGGTCGGGGGCGACTGGTGGCGGCACAGGCATGGTTCGCTCCAACAAGGCATTTCCGTTCAGATTGGGCGCGAAGGTTACTCAGCAATGGGACTGATGGCAAAGGGTTATTCAAGGCAGGCGCCCGATCCGGGCCCAAAGCAAGCCCTCAGGCCGTGGTCTAAAGGTTTGACCAAGCCCCCCAGACCCCAAACCTGCCCGGCTCCGTCCCTCCAGATCTGCCAAACCAGCCCGGCTCCGTCCCTCCAGATCTACTTCTTCTGCCAGCGCTCCAGCATCCGGTAGATGGTCCTCTGGGAGACTCCCAGCAGGTCGGCGGTGAGCTTCTTGTCGCCCCCCACCCGGTCCAGGGTGTCCAGCACCAGGCGGCGCTCCACCTCCTCCAGGGTGCTGCCCCAGGGAATGTTGAGGATGCCGGGGCCCGCGCTGGCGGACCCGTGGATGTGGTCGGGCAGGTCCGTCTCCTCGATGAGGGTGCCGTGGCTGAGCACGACGGCGCGCTCCACTACATTCTCAAGCTCCCGCACATTGCCGGGCCAGTTGTAGGAGCCCAGGCGGTCCAGGGCCTCGTGGGTGAAGCCCTCCAACTTGCGGCGGTTCTTGTCCGCAAAGACCCCCAGGAAGTGGGATGCCAGGATGGGCACATCGTCCCGGCGCTCGCGCAGGGGCGGGATGGTCATGGTGATGACATTCAGGCGGTAGTACAGATCCTCTCGGAAGCGGCCCTCCCGCACGGCCTCCTCCAATACATCCTTGCCGGCGGCGATGATGCGCACATCCACATGGAGCGGCTTGCTGCCACCCACGGGGCGGATCTCGCCCTCCTGAATGGCCCGCAGCAGCTTGCCTTGAAGCGACAGGTCCAGTTCGGCGATTTCGTCCAGGAACAGGGTGCCACCGTCGGCCTCCCTGAAGACCCCGGGGCGGGACTTGTGGGCCCCCGTGTAGGCCCCCTTCTCGTGACCGAACAGCTCGGCCTCCGCCAGGCTCGAGGTGATAACCGCGCAGTTGAACGGGATAAACGGCCGCCCCGCTCGGGGGGACAGTTCGTGCAACTCCCGGGCCACCAACTCCTTGCCCGTGCCGCTTTCACCCTGTATTAGCACGGTTGCACTGGAGGGCGCCACCTGCCGGATCATGGCCACCAGCCGCCGCATGGGCTGGCTGTTGCCAATCAGCCCCCGGCGCC
>CAZMEC010000351.1:0-2062 GCA_964565265.1 uncultured Myxococcales bacterium | reverse complement strand
ACACCTACAGCATCGTCGTCTCTGTGGCCGACACCGACCAGGGCTTCCAGTGGGAGATGCTGCAGTTCAACAACGACGCCCCTTCGGTCACCGTGGACTCCGTCACCCTTGAATCCCTCTGGGGCTGGCGCGGCAATGTCAATGTGGACACCAACACCGCCACCGATGTCAGCATCTACGACGGCTTCCTGGTCCAGATCCCCCGGGTGACCTTGACCTTCACCAACTGACCTGCCCCCCAAGCCCCCGCCTGAACCCCGCAATCCCTGCAGCGGGTCCCCAGGCCAAAAATTGCCAATGAGATGATCCCGGGTATAAGTGGAGCCCTATTGTCTTGACCTGCCACTGGGAGAACACATGAATCGCAACTTCTTGGCCCTGGCGTTCGCCATCCTGCTTTTGACCATTGGCTGTGGCGGCGGCGGTGGTGGCTCGAATGACCACGACACCGCCACTGCCGACAACGCCGGCGTCGATGCGGTTGGCCTGGACGGGGCCGGGCTCGATGTGGAAGTGCCGGGTACCCCGGTGACGGTCGTGGGCCGTGTGGTCGACTTCGCCACCGCTCTTCCCCTCGCCGGTGTCACCGTCACGGCCCCTGACGCCGAGCCCACCACCACCGATGCCGACGGCAGCTTCTCCCTGGAGGCCATGTCCCGCGACGGCCTGGCAGTGCGGGCCACCATGGAAGGTTACACGGCGGCGCTGGTCCGCGTCTCCGCGGCAGAGGCCCTCTCCGAGGCCATCACTCCGTCGGTTCGAATCGCCATGAAGCCCGTGGCCGCCACCGCCCAGCTTGATGGGGCCGAGGGCGGGACCATCTTGGACGCCAGCGGGGCCCAGGTCTCGTTCCCCGCCAACGCCTTCGTCACCAAGGGCGGCCAGCCCGTGACCGGCGAGGTGACCGTGACCATCACCCCCATCAATCCCTATGACCCCGCGGATCTCCAGGCCTTCCCCGGAGGCTTCGAGGCCATCAACTCGGCGGGAGAGGCTGGCACCCTGTTCAGCTTTGCGGTCATGGACATCACGGCCACCGCGGACGGCGTCCCCTTGACCCTGGCCGAAGGCGCCAGCGCCACGGTGTTCTTCCCCTTGCCGGAGGGCCTGGATGCCCCCGAGACCGTCCCCCTCTGGAGTCTTGACGAGACCAGCGGCCTTTGGAAAGAGGAGGGCACCGCAACTCGCCGCGCCCTCGAAGGCAAGCGGTACTACGAGGCCCAGATCCCCCACCTGTCCTGGTGGAACTGCGATGGCTACAACGGTGCTACCGTGGAAGTAAGGGGTACCATCACGACCGACGACCCCGACCTGGCGGCTGCCCTGAAGGGCAGTGTGACCTGGTATGCAAGGGGAAAGAGCCTGAATCATGTTGCAACCCATGCTGGCGTCGGAGGGTCGTTGAGTTTCAGCGGTAAAATCCCGGCCAATGACTTCGTTTCTTTGCAAGTGGTTGGCTACACCGGTTCAAAAGAGAACACCTTTTCTGCCAATGCGACCTTCAGCTTGACACCGGCGTCCGGGGTTGTGGAACTTGGGAATCTGGTTGTGAGCAAAGATTCGTGCATTTTGGAACCTTCAATCTTCGGTCCGACATTCAGCGCCAAAGCGAACTGCAATGGCCACTGCATGAAGATGCCCAACTACTGCATCCCTGGCCTGGACCCCATCCATCCTTGCTCCACCAACAACGGCGGTTGCCTGAACGGGCGCGAATGCATCGAATTCCCCGTGACCGCCGAGAACGAACCCACCCTGTGGTACTGTGGGAACTGTCCCTCGTTCAAGGTCCCCATGGGCCTGCTGGACTGCCAGGGCATCAGTTGCTCCATCTCCCGAGGCTTCTGTGATGACAACGCCACCTGCCAGAACGCAAATCCTGCGGTGATTTGCACCTGCAACAGCGGCTACTTCGGCAGTGGAACCTCGTGCCGGGCCTGGTCCAACTGCGGCGCCGGCAAGTACCTGGCTGCCCAGGGGACGGCCACCGCTGACCGCACCTGCACGGCCTGCGAGGCCGGCACCTTCTCCACCACCACCAACGCCGCCAGCTGCACCGCCT
>CAZMEC010000350.1:0-2072 GCA_964565265.1 uncultured Myxococcales bacterium | reverse complement strand
GGCCTTCCACTTCCTGGCCGTTCAACGCGGCGATCGCCGCCTGGGCTTCCTGATCGTTGCCCATCTCGACGAACCCGAATCCTTTGGCGCGACCCGTCATCCGGTCAATGATGACTTCAGCACTCTCGACCTTGCCGTGCGCGGCAAACAATTGCGCCAGGCCGTCATTCGTCACGCTGAAACTCAGATTCCCAACATACAGCTTCTTACCCATCGTTCGATCTCCTCAACTAAACCTGGATCCACTTCTTACTTTCCGGACCCTTCTTGGAAAGGGGTCAACCCTGACCCAAAGGAAGGACGATCGAAAATGGGCCCATGCGGGAATTAATATCCATCACACAAGCCGTACTGTTCGCGTACCAACCTTATGCGACACTACTAGGTGCATAGAACCGTGTCCAGTATCTTTTTTCACTTTTTTAGCCGATTCGCTTGCGGTCCGGAGGCGCTTGGTGTGAAGATGGCCGCGAAGGAGAGAGGACAGGTCATGATTCCCAACTTGTTGGCGGCGGCTCTTCTGGTTTTGCTGATCCTCGTGATGGCCGGGCTGGTCCTGATCTGGCGACGGCTCGCGACTCCCCCCGGCTCCCCGACGGAGCAGATCCTCCGCGAGGAATTCCGCACCAGCCGGGAGGAGAGTTCGCGCGATGCGAGGGGCCTCCGCGAGGAAGTGGCCAGGGCACAGCAGGGCGCATCCGAATCGGTGGTCAATGTCCTGTCCAAACTCGGGGAGCAGCAGGGCCTGCGGCTCACCGACGTGGCGACCGCCACGTCGCGTCTCGAGGAGTCCTACCGGCGGGAGGTCGGCGTGCTGCGCGACAAGATCGAGGCCCAACTGCGCCAGATCCAGGAAACCAACGAACGTAAGCTCGAGCAGATGCGCCAGACCGTTGACGAAAAACTGCATGACACCCTTGAGAAACGCCTGGGCGAATCCTTCAAGTTCGTCAGCGAACGCCTCGAGGCGGTGCAGCGCGGGTTGGGTGACATGCAGAAGCTGGCCACGGGGGTGGGTGACCTCAAACGAGTCCTGACGAACGTCCGCGAACGGGGCACCTGGGGAGAATACCAGTTGGCCGCCATCCTCGAGCAGGTGCTCACTCCTGACCAGTACGAGGCCAAGTTCCACCCGAAGAACGGGCCGGAGCAGGTTGAGTTCGCCGTGAAACTGCCCGGCCCTCGGGACACGGACGGGCAGCCCGTCTGGTTGCCCATTGACGCCAAGTTTCCGAAGGAGGACTACGAGCGACTGGTCGAAGCCGCGCAGCAGGGCGACGCTGAGGGGGTGAAAAGGTCCACAGCGGCGCTCCTGACCGCCGTTGAAAAGTGTGCGAAGGACATCCGCGAGAAATACATCGCCCCTCCCCGCACAACCGATTTCGCCATCCTGTTCATGCCGACGGAAGGACTCTATGCCGAGGTGTTGCGCCAGCCCGGGTTCCATGACCGCCTGCAGCAGAAGCATCATGTATTGCTGACGGGCCCCACCACGCTCTCGGCGATCCTGAACAGCTTGCGGATCGGGTTCCACACGCTGGCCATCGAGAAGCGGTCAAGCGAGGTGTGGCAGATCCTCGCCGCTGTCAAAACGGAATTCGGCAAGTTCGGCGAGGTCCTGGACAAGGTCCAGAAGCAGATCCACGCGGCCTCCAACACGCTGGAGCAGACCGCCGTCCGGACCCGCGCCATGGAGAACAAGCTGCGGAACGTCCAGTCCCTGCCCACGGGCAAAGCCGGCCTGCTGCTGGATCTCCCCGCGGAGACGCCCCCGGACGCCGGCGATGGAGCATAGGCTGCGGGCTGGCGTGTAGTTCCTCGGAGCGGAACGTGTGAACGTTCCGGTCTTGTCCCGACGAAGGCTCCTGCACAAGCTTGCCGGAATCGTCACCGATTCCGCTCCGGGCCTCGCTCCAGACCTTGCACGAAGGCTTGGACCTGCATGCCTCTTCGGAGCGGAACGTGTGAATGGTCCGGTCTTGCCCCGATCAGGGCTCCCTCACAAGCCTGCCGGAATCGTTACCGATTCCGCTCCGGGCTTCGCTCCAGACCTTGCACGAAGACTTGAACCC
>CAZMEC010000349.1:0-2078 GCA_964565265.1 uncultured Myxococcales bacterium | reverse complement strand
ACAGCGAAGGCAACAGCCACGACCGGGGCCACGACCGCCCCGCCCCTGAGCGCGCAAGACAAGAAGAGCCCGCCCGGGTCCAGAGCGATTCGGGGACGGAGCCCAAGCCGGAGGGCAAGCGCCGCCGGTCCCGGGGACGGGGGAAGGGCAAGGCCGCCGCTCCGGAGGCCGACGCCCTGGTGGCCGCTGAGGTCACGGTGCCGGAGATCAAGCCCGCCCCGAGTGGTCGCCAGAAGGCCCCCGAGGGTGGCCGTCAGAAGGCCGCCGCTGGCCCCCAAGAGGGTGGCCGCCAGCCCCGCCAGCCGGCAAGGGACGGAGGCCGGGGCCAGGACAAGGCCGCCGCTCCCGCCCAGCCCAGAGATGGCCAGCGCAAGCCCGCTGCCCAGCCAGCCCAGCCCCGGGACCCCCAGCGCAGCCGCAGCTCTGAGCCGCCCCAGCCCCGGGACCCCCAGCGCAGCCAGCCCCGGGACCCCCAGCCCCGGGACCCCCAGCGGACCCAGCCCCCGGCCCGGCCCCGGCCCCCCGAGCCCCGCCCCGAGGACGAGCGCCGCCAGGTCCTGGGCGCTGAAAGCCGAGACAAGCGAAACCAGGGCACCGAGGAGGCACCCGGCAGCGGGCTCCTGGGCTGGCTTGGCAAGATGCTTGGGATCCCCGACGAGGCCCCCGAGGTCGTCACCACCGTGGAGACCGAGACCCGCCCCGCAAGAAGGCCCCGCGGCCCCCGCAGATAGTTCACAAGCCCAGCCTGAACTTCCAAAACTCCAACCTGTATGGGATTGAAGCTGATCCTTTGGCGGAGCTTTGCCTGGAGGGGGTGTTTGGGTGTTGGGGTGTTTGTGTCGGAGTGTTGGGGTTTGGGTGTTGGGGTGGGGATAGGGACCTTTGCCCCTACTGGGGTTCGTCCTGGAACAGGGAGAAGACGGCGCCGAAGTCCGGGGTCTCGCCGGCCAGGAGGACCTCCAACTGGCCACTCAGGTACAGCAGCGCGAAGCCGCCCAGCAGAGCCAGCAGGACAATGAAGATGATCAGCCCCAGGGTGCCGTTCACCAGGGGCTTCTTTTCGGGCTTGGGGGTCTCCAGGGGGCCGGACACGGACTGCACCAGGCGGTCGAAATCCGAGCCCGCCCCGGCGCTGGGGTTGGCAGCGTAGTCGTCCCAGTATTCCTCCAGCACGCCCTTGCGCTCGTCCAGCTCTTCCGGGTTCAGGGGTTCGGTCCGACCCGCCGGGAAGGGGCTGGGCAGCACGCCGATCATGGACAGGCTCAGGACCTCGTCCCGGATCAGCTCGCGCAGGCGGCCGCTGTAGTCCTCGGTGACGCCCTTCTCCTCATGGAGGGACTTCACCAGGGTGGCCAGGTCAAACTGGGTGAACTTCTGCCCCTGGGTGAAGAGGAACTGGGCCAGGGCGTCGCCCAAATCCTTGGCCGATTGCCAGCGCTTCTTCCGGTCCCGGGCCAGGGCCTTGAGGACGATCTCGTCCAGGTCCTTGGGCACCTCGTTGTTGATGCTGGAGGGGGGCGGCACCTGGCACTTGCGCAGCAGCTCCACGGTCTCCAGGTCGTTGCGCCCCATGAAGAGGCGGCGGCCGGTGAGCAGCTCGTGGAGGATGACCCCCAGGCCAAAGATGTCCGCCCGGGCGTCCACGGTCTTGCCGTCCACGGCCTCCGGGGACAGGTAGCTGAACTTGCCCTTCACCACGCCCGGGTCGGTCCGTTCGATCTGGGAGACGGCCTTGGCCAGCCCAAAGTCCGTGATCTTGACCTCGCCGGACCAGGAAATGAGGATGTTTGGCGGAGACACATCCCGGTGGACGATCCCCAGACAGTTGCCCTGGTCGTCGCGCAGCTCGTGGGCATGATTCAGGGCCTTGCAGACCTCCATCCCGATGTGGGCCACCGCCGAGGGCGGCATCTTGCGGCCGGACTCGGAGGCCTTCTGGAAGATGCGGCGCACATTGGTGCCGTCCACCAGCTCCATGACCAGGAAGTAGGTGCCGTCGGCCCGGCCCACATCGAACACCTGGACGATGTTGGCGTGGGTCAGGCGCATGGACAGCCTGGCCTCGTCGATGAACATCT
>CAZMEC010000348.1:0-2100 GCA_964565265.1 uncultured Myxococcales bacterium | reverse complement strand
CACGAGGCCCTGGTGTCGCTGGAGAAGACGGGGCGCAGCTTTGACAGCGACCTGGGCATCTTCTTCTCGGTGGATGACCGGGAACTGGCCTTCTCGGTGCTGACCTGGAAAGAGGCCGCGGAGCCCGGGTTCTTCCTGCTGTTGGGGTCCCCCGGGGCCAAGGACAGCGCGGACGAGGAGCAGGGCAAGCGGCTGCTGCTGGTGGTGGACAGCTCGGGCTCCATGGAGGGCAAGAAGCTGGAGCACACCAAGGCGGCCTTTGCCTACGCGCTGGAGCGTCTGAAGCCCGGGGACCAGTTCAATGTGCTGCGGTTTGCGTCCGATGTGGAGCCCCTCTTCAAGGAGCTGGTGCCCTGCACCGAGGCCAACCGCGCCAAGGCGCTGGGCTTCGTGAAGGCCCTGGAGGCGGCGGGGGGGACGGCCATCCATGACGCCCTGTTGGCGACCGTGAAGCAGGCCGCGACGGGGGCCACGGTCCTGTTCCTGACGGACGGCGAGCCCACCGTGGGGGAGACCTCGCCCAAGCGCATCGCCGAGGATTTCAAGCAGGCCAATGGCGGCAAGAACCGCCTGTTCCCCTTCGGCGTGGGGGACGATGTGAACGCCGTGCTGCTGGACCGGCTGGCGCTGGAGAACCGGGGGCGCAGCACCTTCCTGCGGCCCGACAAGGACATCCAGGAGACCCTCCAGGCCTTCTACGATCGGGTCAGCCATCCGGTGCTGCGGGACCTGACGCTGGAGGTCGAGGGCGTGGGGGCCTATTCGCTGCTGCCGTCGCCGCCGCCGGACCTGTTTCGGGGCGACCAGTTGGTGGTGCTGGGGCGCTACCGCGAGGCGGGGCAGGGGACCGTGACAGTGACGGGGCTGATGGGCAAGCAGCAGCGAAGGTACTCGCTGAAGGTCGCCTTTCCGGCCCAGGCCGCGCAGCACGCCTTCGTGCCAACCCTCTGGGCCCAGCGGCAGGTGGCGCTGCTGCTGGATCGCCTCCGGCAGGACGGCGAGAACCCGGCCCTGCTGAAGGAGCTGGTCCAGCTTGCCACCAAGTACGGCATCGTCACGCCCTACACCAGCTATCTGGTGACGGTGCCCGGCGAGACCATGCCCCCGGACAGCCCCGAGCCGCCCCCTCACCTCGTTCCAATGCCTGGCCACCGGCCCCCCATTCCCAGGCTGGAGATCATCTCCGAGGCCTCCGTGGGGACCGTCGCGGCCTCCCCCCAGATGGCCCAGCGGGCAGCGGATCATGCGGCCTTCAAGGCCACCACCGGGGCCTCCGCCGTGCGTAGCAGCCAGGATCTTGCGCGTCTTCGGGAGGCCGACACGGTGAAGGCGGTGGAGGGGACGGCCCCGGTCTCCATCGGGGCGAGAGCGTTCGAGCTTGAAGGTGGCGCCTGGGTGCAGCGGGAGGCCCGAGGGTGGAAGGGCCCAAGGGTGCTGCTGCGGACGCTGGGCCCGGCGGCACTGGCCCTGGCCTCCAGCGACCCCGACCTGGCCCGCGTCCTGGCCCTGGGCCAGCGCGTGGTCTTCGTACTTGGAAAGACCCTGGTGGAGATCAGTCCCGAGGCCCCCGACACCGACGAGGCCCGCGAGCAGAAGCTGCTGGGGCTGTAGCCAAGCAAGACCCCTTCCAAATACCCTTCCCCCCGTGGGGTAAGGTGGCGCGAAGCGCCGGAAGAGGGCACGGGTTCCATCGCCGGCCTGGTGTTTGGGTGTTTTGGGTGTTTTGGGTGTTTTGGGTGTTTTGGGTGTTTTGGGTGTTGGGGTCCGGCCGGCCGGACAGTGCCTACGGCCTTCAGGCGGTAGTTGTGGCAGCTTTGGGCTGCTGCAAGGGCGCAGCGTCGCTGCGCAGGCCCTGGGTTGTTTGCTGACGCTTGCCTGTGGGCCTCCTTTTGTTGCTGCCCGCGTTTTTGGACCTCGACCTTTGGTTGAGAGGCCGCAAAAACGCGGCCAGCAACAGGAGGCCGCGATGCTCAGTCAAACCCCAGCCAGCAACCCCCAGTCCTCCCACCCCGACACCACTCACCCCAACACCTCACACTCCGACACCCCGACACCCAGCACCTACCTGTTCCCCCATGAACGCCTCCAGGCCTGGCGCCA
>CAZMEC010000347.1:0-2110 GCA_964565265.1 uncultured Myxococcales bacterium | reverse complement strand
CGCGCGTCAGCAAGCGGGTCCGGCGTTGGGTCGTGAATCGTGTGTCGTGAATCGTGAATCGTCCGGCCGTCCAGCCTGGGGATGGCGACCTCGCCCGTCCCAGCCGCGCGCGTCAGCAAGCGGATCCGGCCTGGGTCGTGTTCGTGAATCGTGTGTCGTGAATCGTGTGTCGTGAATCGTGTGTCGTGAATCGTGTGTCGTGAATCGTGAATCGTCCGTCGTGTGTCGTGTGTCGTGAATCGTCCGGCCGTCCAGCCTGGGGATGGCAACCTTGAGCCTGCCGCTTCGGGCGCACCGCTGGTGCGCAGGTCCCGGGGTGGGCTGCCTATGGCTGGTGCGGGGGGCCTCCTTTTTGTGCTGTCCGCGTTTTTGGACCTCGACCTTTGGGTGAGAGGCCGCAAAAACGCGGCCAGCACAAGGAGGCCCGCGATGACCAGTCAAACCCCAGCCAGCAACCCCCAGTCCTTCCACCCCAACACCACTCACGCCAACACTTCACACTCCGACACCCCGACACCAGGCACCTACGCCTTCCCCCACGAACGCCTGGACGCCTGGCGCGTGGCCCGGCAGTTCTACTTGCAGTGCAGCCAACTGCAGGGTCTTCCCCGGGCCTCCGGGCACGCCGGGGACCAACTGGAACGGGCAGCCCTCAGCGTCGTACTCAAACTTATTCTCCATCGCCCTGGGGTCCCTGGCGGAATCCACCGCCGTCCTGGACCTGGCCACCGCCAAGGGCCTGCTGGACCCGGCCACCACCACCCCCATCCAAACCACCGCCCGCCGGGTCGGCGCCATGCTGACGGGGCTGATGAAGGCGGGCGGCGTGCCGTGAATCGTGAATCGTGTGTCGTGAATCGTCCGGCCGGGCACCCCAACACGACACACGAACACGGTGCACGGTACACGGCCGGATCCGCTTGCTTCGCGCGCGGCTGGGACGGGGAAATGGTTGGTGATGGAACCCGTGCCCTCATCCGGCCCTTCGGGCCACCTTCCCCCACGGGGGAAGGGGATTTGGAAGGGGACATTTGGTGATGGAACCCGTGCCCTCATCCGGCCCTTCGGGCCACCTTCCCCCACTGGGGGAAGGAAAAGCGGAAGGGGACATTCGGGCGTTCTAGCGCTTGAAGGGGCTGAGGTACTGGGCGGCGCTGCCGAGTTCGTCTTCGATTCTTAGGAGCTGGTTGTACTTCTCGATGCGCTCGCTGCGGCAGAGGGAGCCGGTCTTGATCTGGCCGGCGTTCACGGCCACGGCCAGGTCGGCGATGGTGGTGTCGGCGGTCTCACCGCTGCGGTGGGAGATGACGGTGTTGTAGCCGTTGCGGTGGGCAAGCTGGATGGTCTCCAGGGTCTCGGAGACGGTGCCGATTTGGTTCAGCTTGATGAGGATGGCGTTGGCCACGCCCTTGTTGATGCCCTCGGCCAGGATCTTGGCGTTGGTGACGAAGAGGTCGTCGCCCACGATCTGGATCTGCTTGCCCAGGCGGTCGGTCATCAGCTTCCAGCCGTCCCAGTCAGCCTCGCCCAGGCCGTCCTCGATGGAGACCAGGGGGTATTCGGCGACCAGCTTCTCGTAGTAGCCCACCAGCTCGGCGGGGGTCAGGCTGCTGTTGTCGCCTTTGAGCTCGTAGAGCTTCTTTTCCTTGTTGTAGAACTCGGAGGCGGCGCAGTCCAGGGCCAGGAAGAACTGCTCGCCGGGCTTGTAGCCGGCGCCCTCGATGGCGGCCAGGATGAGATCCAGGGCCTCCTTGTTGGACTTGAGGTTGGGGGCGAAGCCGCCCTCGTCGCCCACGCCCGTGGCCAGGCCCTTCTTGTTCAGCAGGGACTTGAGGGTGTGGAAGACCTCGGTGGAGGCGCGCAGGGCGCAGCCGAAGCAGCCAAAGCCCGCGGGGATGATCATGAACTCCTGGATGTCCAGGTTGTTGTCCGCGTGGGCGCCGCCGTTGATGACATTCATCATGGGCACGGGCAGGCGACGGGCAGCGGCCCCGCCCAGGTAGCGGTACAGGGGGATGCCCAGGGCCTCAGCGGTGGCGCGGGCGGCGGCCATGGAGACGCCCAGGATGGCGTTGGCGCCCAGCTTGGACTTGTTCTCGGTGCCGTCCAG
>CAZMEC010000346.1:0-2121 GCA_964565265.1 uncultured Myxococcales bacterium | reverse complement strand
CGGCGGCGGGCTCGGGGGGGGCCTCGGCGGCGGGCTCGGGGGGGGCCTCGGCGGCGGGCTCGGGGGGGGCCTCGGCGGCAGGCTCGGCGGGGGCCTCAGCGGGGGCCTCGGGGGCAGGCTCGGGGGGTGGTGGTGGCACCGGAGGCGCCGAAGCGGCTGGAACCGGCGCGGGGGCCGAATGGACGGGGGCCCCCGGAAGCCCATCAACGGGCACATCAACGGGCCCTTCGGGCCCACCCCCTCCCTTGCGGTCGGGGTTCGGTGGGAGATGGGTGATGGTTGGGGGTTGGGAGTGCCAGTCCAGGACCAGCTTGAGGGTCAGGGCCAGGCCCCCCAGCCCCAACGCCACCAACAGGATGGCCAGGGCCCACTGGGTGGGCCGGCGCCGGACCTTGACCACCACGCTCTCGGTGTTCCGGCCCCTGCCCTCGGGTTCCTCCCGGGGGACGGGGGCCAGGGCCAGACAGTCAGCCACCAGGCGGGCCAACTCGGAGCTTGCGGCCCCGGCTCCGCGCGCCGCCACGGCCTCCAGCACCCGTACCAGTTGGGAGGCCGCCGGGGGACGCCGGGCGGGGTCCAGCTCCAGGCAGGACTCCACCAGGGCGCTCAACTCGGGGTCCAACTGGAGCTGGTGTTGACCCAGGGGCTTGTGCCGCACCTGCCGGATGTTCTCCAGGGTGCGCAGCGTGGTGTCCCCGTCGAAGGGCCGCCCGGAGGAGAGCAACTCGTAGGCCAGCACCCCAAAGGAGAAGAGGTCGCTGCGGAAGTCCGGCGGGCGCCCCTCCACCTGCTCCGGCGAGATGTAGGGCAGCTTGCCCCGCAGATGGCCCGTGGCGGTGCGGAGGCTCTCTTCGTCCTCCCAGCGGGCGATGCCAAAGTCCGCCAGCTTGACCTCGCCATGGCGGGAGATGAGCACATTGGCGGGGCTGATATCCCGGTGCACCACCCCCAGGGGGCGGCCCTCCCGGTCCCTGAGGGAGTGGGCATAGTCCAGGGCTCGGGCCACGGCCAGCAGGACCTGGATGGCGGGGCCCAGGGGGAAGGGCTTGGAGGCCTGGGCTAGCTGCTCCTCGAGTTGCCGCAGATCGCAGCCATCCACATGCTCCATGGAGAGGAAATACTCACCGTCCCACTGGCCCAGTTCCAGGACCTGGACGATGTTCCCGTGATTCATCAGGGCCACTATGCGGCCCTCGCGGATGAGACGCTGGACGAACTCCGCGTCCCGGGAGAACTGGGGCAGGATGCGCTTGACCACGACCTGCTTTTCGAAGCCCGCCTCGCCCCGCATCACGGCCAGATGGACCTCCGCCATGCCCCC
This sequence comes from uncultured Myxococcales bacterium, assembly GCA_964565265.1. Lineage (GTDB taxonomy): Bacteria > Myxococcota_A > UBA9042 > CAIXZC01 > CAIXZC01 > CAIXZC01. Next base: position 800 of record CAZMEC010000346.1, on the reverse strand, counting down.
CGAGCCGAGCTTGCGCAGCAGCCGGTAGCGGCCCGACGGATCAACCGTGCCGTTCTTGGAATCCTGTGGTGGCAAGCGCCCAACCTCCCGTTATCGGGGCGGCAATATAGCACCCGCCAGCGCCTCCGGGCAAGACAAAGCATGAGGCCCCGGGGGGCTCAGTCCACCTTGGGAATGCACTCCTCGGTGTGGGGCTGGCAGTTCTTCACATTGTCGTTGGGGACGATGGGGGTGATGGTGTTCTCGTAGAAGGAGGTGCGCTCCACGGCCTCCAGGTGCCCCTGGAAGTAGTAGGCGTCCATGGTCTGGTCCCCGTCCAGGTCCCAGTCGGGGCAGAGGTGGATCAGGTTCATGAACCAGTGGAAGTTCACCACGCCCAGGGTCAGCAGGGTCGCGCACATGCCCTCCGCCTGGGTCTCCCGGATGCCCCCCGTGAGCTGGCAGTCCTCAATGGCCGTGCCGTCCGCGGAGAAGACGCCGTAGCCCGTGATGCCCTCCACATGGAAGGGCTTGTTCACGGTGGGATCGTGGATGTCGAAGGACACCTCCCCTTGGATATCGAAGCGGCGCCCCGTGAGCTTGGCGGTGAAGTCCACCGGCTCCAGGGCCGGCATCATCTTGACCAGGGTGTAGACCCCGTCCGCCTCGGTGGCCTCGGAGGTGCCGGTGGTGAAGGCCGCCGTGATGGTGCCGGCCACGGGGTCGTGGGCCTTCACCAGGAACAGCAAGGTCAGGTTGTACTCGTCAATGGCCTTGGCCCAGACCTTGTTCAGCTCCTTGGTGGGGGCGGTGGCCTCCAG
>CAZMEC010000345.1:0-2138 GCA_964565265.1 uncultured Myxococcales bacterium | reverse complement strand
GGGAAGGCCTGGCCCGCGGCCACCACGATGGCCTGCCGGAGGCGGTCCAAGGTGGCCTCATCGGCCAGCACGAAGGAGGCCACCTGGGAGGCGGTCCACAGCAGCAGCGAGATGGCCGGGACGGCGGCCAGCATGAAGAAGAAGGCCAGGGCGGCGGCTTCCTTGAGGAGGGACTTGTTGAGGAACCGGCACACCGCGGCGCCGGGAATGGAATCGTGCACCAGGAGCAGGAAGGGAGGCACTCTCATGGAATCATTCTCCCAAGGGTTGCCTGCAGCACATTGCAGAGGGTGTGAAACAGGGCCGGGCCGCCCAGCGAGCCTGAGCGCTCACGGAGCCAACCGAACAGGAGGGAGGGAAAGAAGACCAGCAGGCGCTCGGGGCTGGGGAAGGCCAGCAGGTGGCCCAGGGCGAACAGCAGGGAGGTGAGGGCCAGGGCGGGCCAGCAGCTCACCCCGAGGAAGGGCCGCCAGGCAGGCAGCAGGCGCTTCAAGTGCTGCTGCAGAAAGCCCCGGTAGAAGAACTCCTCGGGGAAGGCCACCAGGAGAAACTGGGAGGCCAGCTCCCAGAGAAACCAAGTGGGCTCCGGGAGGGGCCCCAGATCACCCCCGGTGACCCCTGCCAGCCCCAGGGTGGCGGCTGTGAAGAGGGGAAAAACCACCAAGGCCAGCCCCAGGGCTTCCAGCAACGATCGAAGGCGGGCTTGGCGGGAGGGCGCCGCCGACGGCAGGGGCCCGGTCCAGCGCAGCAGCCACAGAGGGGAGTACAGGAACACCAGCGCCACCATGAAGGACTGGTAGGACTCCAGGGCAGGAACGGCCCCCCCCAGCCGGATGGCAGCGAAGCACGCGACCATCACCAGGAGGTAGCCCAGAAGCAGTCGCAGCAATGGGTTTTCTACCCTCATGAACCCTTCCTGGCCCGGGCCCCAAAAGGGCCCCGAAGGCATTGACCTTCAGGGGCGTACATGCTATCTAGCGCTGATAACATATGTGTCCCCCGGCTTGCAACCGGCGAGCACATACAGGAGGTCGATCGATGAAGCGAGCTTCGATTCGCAGTGGGGCCAGCTGCCTTGCGGCTGTTATTGTTGCTGCCCTGCTCCTGCCCTCTGCGGCGCTGACCCAAGAAAACAACCTCCCCAAGCTTTACGCCTTCCCGCTGATCAAGGGCGAGGGCGTCAAGGATGCGGCCTTCAGTCGCATCATGCGCGACTACAGGAATGTCTTCCGCATGAGCCTTCGGTTCAAGATCATGGAAGACAAGGACCTGGAGAAGCAGCTTGCCGACCAGGAGACCGCCGACAACCGCAAGGAGAAGGCCAAGGGCGCGCCCTGGCTGGACAGCGCCAACGGCATGTTGTGGCAGGGCATGGAGCTCATCGAAAAGGGCGACCCCAAGAAGGCCATTGAGGTCCTGGACAAGGCCAAGAAGACCTACGAAGAGCACTACACCGAGCTGCAGGACTACGAGAAGCTGGTGGACGCCACCTTGCAGCTGGCCATCGCCTTCTTCCAGGCGGGCTTCCGCGACAACGGCGAAGAGCTTCTAAAAGATGTAGTGGTCTGGCGCCCCAACCTGGTGGTGGACAAGAAGAAGTACCCCCAGGAGTTCACCGACGCCCTGGACAAGCTCAAGGAGCTGTCCGTCAAGAAGGCCACCGGCGTGTTGCGGGTGGAGGTCAGCCCCTCGGACGGCGCCAAGGTCTTTGTGGACGGCATCCTCAAGGGCACCCTGGAGGGCGACGCCAAGGGCGTGGACATCGAGGGCCTCATCCGCGGCAAGCACTTCATCCAGGTCTTCAAGGATGGCCACAGCCCCTGGGGCATGACCTCCGGCGTCCCCGGCCAGGGCCGCACCAAGAAGTTGGTGGCCAACCTGTTGCCCGAGGAGAAGAAGGCCGGCGTGGGCCTGGCCGACATTGAGAAGCTGGGCTTCCAGGTCTACGAACTGGCCCAGAAGGGCGACTACGGCCGGGACTTCAACAAGCTGGCCTCGGACTTCTGCACCAAGGCCCAGGTCCCCTACCTGCTCTTCGGGTTCGTCTCCTGGGAGGAGAAGGGCACCAAGCTGACCCTCTTCCTGTTCAAGTCCGAGTGGCAGGCCACCGCCGAAATCGAGCCCGTCTCCTTCTCCGG
>CAZMEC010000344.1:0-2140 GCA_964565265.1 uncultured Myxococcales bacterium | reverse complement strand
CGGATAGACTGCCAGACGGTGATTCTTGTCTTTCCGGCGGAGGTGTTCCATGGGCAAGCCGATAATGTTGTTGCTGCTTTGTGCTGCCTTGTATGTGAGCTGTGACCGAGGCAACACCCAAGTGGACCCGATGGATCCCATGACCCACGGCTCCTACGCCGGGTCCGCCTTCTGGTCCGGCAGCAACTTCCCCGAGTGGGTGAATCCCGACATCCTGGAGAAGGACGCTGGGGGTGGTGGCGAAGACACGACCGGGCCCGGGAAGGATGCGGGCGAGGATACTGCGGAGTGCACTGGGTCAACCTGGTATTGCAATTGCGTTGAAACGGCCCTGGCCGCTGCCCCTGGCTGGGCCTCGGCGGACGAATTCTGCGCCTGCGAAGAGCCCGACCAAGCCCCAGCCAACTTTGAATGCGAGTGCTGCTGGAAGGCCTTTGACGCTACTGCATACCAATACGGTACTTGGGGCCCCATTGCCGACAGCGTGTGCACCGCAAGCTACTACGAGTTCACCCCCGACGGCGGCTGCCAAGAGTAGACGCGCGCCAACACCAAATACAACCCGAAGATCCGCTTACTTCGTGCGCGGCTTGGACGGGCCTGGGGGGGTTAGAATGAGGCGGCTTCTACGGACTTGACCTCGGGGCACTCTTCCATGAGCTTGCGCTCGATGCCCAGCTTGAGGGTGCGGGCGGCCCCGGGGCAGCCGGCGCAGGCGCCCTTCAGCTTGACGGTGACCACGCCCTCGTCGTTCATGGAGACGAACTCCACATCGCCGCCGTCCATCTGGAGATAGGGGCGGACGGTTTCCAGGACCAGCTTGACCTTTTCGATATCTGCCATGGGATTTGGCCTCCTTGGTTTATTCACGGCGCAATCATTGTTCACCCGCGGCGCGGAAGTCAACCCGCATTCCCTGTTTGTCTCGTTGGCGCAAGATTGCGGAGAGATGGCTTTCCAGCAGTCCGTTGATGTCTCCCTGGCCGTCGTAGAACATGGGCACCACGGGGATGCCCAGGTCCCGCTCCACGGCCTTCAAGATCCCCGAGGTCATGGCCCCGGGCATGCAGCCAAAGGGCGCGGCGTTCAGCACCAGGGAGGCGCCGTCCCGCTTTGCGAACTCAATGGTGCGGCCGATGGTGATGATGCTCTCGCCTTCAAAGTCGATGGGCAGCCAGGCGGCGCCGGCCCTTACGGTTTCCTCGATGGGGGGTTCCATGCGCTGGTCCAGGATGGGGGACACGGCGCGGTGCCAGGCCTCGGCGTCGCCGGCCAGGAAGCGGTTCTTGATCAGGCCGCCCATGCGCTCGAGGAAGCCGCCCCGGCGGAAGCCCTTGAACCAGGCCTCCATCCAGGCGGTGTAGATGATCCACTCGGAGAAGGGCGCCACCCAGGCCTCGCCGCCGGCGGCCTCGATGGCCCGCACCACGCCCTGGTTGCAGAAGGCGTTGTTGCGCACATAGATCTCGCCCACCACGCCCACCAGGGGGCGCTCGCGCTCAAGGGTAGGGATCTGTAGGAAGCGGTTGCGCACTTCCTTGACGGCGCCCTCCAGGTCGCCGGCCTGCTCGATGACCTGGGCCAGGCGCTCCCGGCTTTCCAGGTACAGGTCCTCAGTCTGGCCGGGTCGCTTCTCCTTGGCCACCAGGCGGCAGCGCATTTTGAACAGGACATCGCCCAGGGCCAGGGCCTTCCAGATGCGGCGGCGCTCGCTCATGGAGGTGCCGTCGTAGCTGTCCGTGCTGTTCCAGGAGACCACCTTGGCGGCCCCCAGCCCCAGATCCCGGAGGACCTGTTCCTGAAGGGTGCAGTACTGGCCGAAGCGGCAGGGGCCCTCGGCGGTGGGCATGAAGAGGGCGTGGTTGGCGGGGTCGCCGCCCTCGGCCTTGAGGGTGGCCAGGAAGGCCCCCAGGGTGGCGGGGCAGGGCAGGCACTCGCCGCCCCGGCAGCGGCTGCGGCCCAGGTCGAAGGACTCGCGGGTCTCCAGGGGCAGCACCTTGGAGGGGCGGCCCAGGGAGCGCAGGACCGCGGCCATGAAGGGGGAGCAGACCTCGTGCATGGCGGGGATCCAGAGGGTGGGGGAGGACACCCCCTCCCTTGCGGTCGGGGTTCGGACGGACGAGGAGGAAACCCCCTCCCT
>CAZMEC010000343.1:0-2184 GCA_964565265.1 uncultured Myxococcales bacterium | reverse complement strand
GGCTGGGACTAGATGCGGCTGAGGCTCTTGATGCGGGCGGACTTGCCGCGCAGCTTGCGCAGGAAGAACAGCTTGGCCCGGCGCACGCGACCGCGATCCAGGACCTCAACCTTTTCGATGCGGGGGGAGTGCATGGGGAACACGCGCTCGACGCCGACGCCGTAGGAGATCTTGCGGACCGTGAAGGTGCTGGAGATGCCAGCGTTGTGCTTGCGAATCACGATGCCCTCGAAGGCCTGGGGACGAGCCCGCTCCTTCAGTTCACCGGTGCCGCCCTCTTCCACGATCTTCACCATCACGCGGATGGTGTCACCGGGCCTGAAGGCCGGCATATCCGAACGCAGCTGACCCTCTTGAACGAACTTGATAAGATCCATTTTCCAGCTCCTTCCAGCGCTTGAACCCCAAACCCCTATCTGCCCAGCAATCGGTCCACCATGATGGCCGCCGCTGACCTTACCGAGAGGTGATTGTACTCCCCCCGGCCCCTAACGGGCTCCAGGATGGCGTCAAGCGATTCAATGAACGATTCTTCAAGACCCCAGCCGGTGCCCAACACCAGCAAAACAGGGTCGGTATCCACACTTTCAAGCCGGTGTCGCAGCTCCGAAAAGGTCAACCTTGAGCTGCCCTCCTTGGCGCTGGTTCCCACGGTGAAGGGCCGCTTGCCCTCTCGCCGTTCAATCTCCCCGACCACCGCGTCAAAATCGGGAAGCACGCTGACCCGTTGGAAGGCCTCTGTGCGGGCAGGGTTGTAACCCCTACCGGCGCCCTCCAGCCAATGCTGCACTATCCTTTGGACCATCTCCCGCTGGTCATCCACCGGCGTCACCAGAAAATACCCGGCGAGGCCGAAGGTCGTGGCCATACGGGCGATGTCGTGGATGTCCAGATTGGTCACCGCCGTACTAACAATGCGTCCGTTCTTGTCATAGACCGGATAATGCAGCAGCGAAATATAGACGCTCATCTGGATTTATCAAGCAATTTCTGCTCCTCCGCGGTCAGGGGCCACCGTTCCAACAGGTCGGGGCGCCTCTCCAGGGTCAGCAGCAGGGACTGGGTGCTCCTCCATTGTTTGACCTTGCCATGATGACCGGACAACAGGATCTCGGGCGCCTCCAAGCCCCGGAATACCCTGGGCCTGGTGTACTGGGGATACTCCAGGCGGCCGGCGGCGTGGCTCTCCTCGCTGAGGGATTCCTGGTTGCCCATGGCGCCGGGGATCAATCTGGACACGGTCTCGATCACTGCCAGGGCGCTGGTCTCCCCCCCCGCCAGCACGAAATCGCCCAGGCTCAGTTCTTCGTCGATGAAGCCCCCGTCCAGGATGCGCTGGTCTATGCCCTCATACCGGCCACACAGGATGAGGACCGTCTCCAGGGAGGCCAACTTGCTGGCGTACTCCTGGGTAAGGACCCGGCCCCGGGGGCTCATGTAGAGGCTGCGACTGACGGGCATCCGGGCCTTGACGCTCTCAAGGGCGCGGACCAGGGGCTCGGCCATCATGACCATGCCGGCGCCGCCGCCGAAGGGGACATCATCTACAGTCTGGTGAACATCTTCGGTGAACTCCCTGGGGTTCACAAACTCAACCTCCAGGAGGCCTTTGGTAAAGGCCTTCCAAAGGAGAGCTGCCTCCAGGGGCGAGCGGAAGAACTCGGGGAAGAGGGTGACAATGACAAACTTCACAGCGACTCCTCAGGCAGGGGGCGTGCCTGGGGGCTATTCCATGATCTCCACCATGGCGCGCATGCTGGCCTTGGTGGCTGCCGCGCTGACCACGGTGCGGATGGCTTTGGCGGTGCGACCGCTCTTGCCGATGACCTTGCCCAGATCCTCTGGGTGAACCCGCAGCTCAAGGATTGTAGTCCTTTCGCCCTGGATCTCGTTCACACGCACTTCGTCGGGATTATCCACAAGTTCCCTGGCCATGAACGCGACAAGTTCCTTAAGGTCCATCTTGCCCTCCAGCAGATCAGTGGTTGGACTAACCCTGCTTCACCAGGTGGCGACGCAACAGGCTTCTGACAGTGTCGGTCGGAAGGGCGCCGTTGTCCATCCAGTACTTCACGCGATCCTGCTTGAGGGTCACGCCCGCGGGGGAAGTCCGGGGGTCGTAGGTCCCAAGGATCTCGAGAAACCGTCCATCTCTTTTGCTTTGAATGTCGGCCGCCACGATTC
>CAZMEC010000342.1:0-2220 GCA_964565265.1 uncultured Myxococcales bacterium | reverse complement strand
ACTCCTTGCCCAGGTTGTTGAACAGGTACTGGGCCACCTGCTCGCGCACCCGGGGCTGGCTGAACTTGATGAACCGGACGATGTCCTCCGAGGCCTTCACCAACCGCAGGTTGTCCAGCAGCAGAATGATGTTTCGGTACACAAACCAGTCAAAGCCCGGCTGGCTGAGACGCTCCATCAGGAGGGGCCCCGCCACCTGCCCCATCTTCTCCAGGGCCTTCAGCACATCCCGGCGCACAGTGACATGCTCGGAGGCCGCCAGCACCCGGAACAGCCCGTCCGCACCGCGCTCGCCCAGATAGCCCAGCAGCTCGATGCCCTTGCCGCGGATCTCGCGGTCGGGGTGGGCCGCCAGGGGCATGAGCAGCTCGACATTCTCGTCCGTGGCCGTGCCAATCATGGCGTAGCGCACCATGGAGGCCATCTCCGCGAAGCGCGTGGCCTTCTGGTGTTCATCCAGCAGCCGCAGCAGCATGATGGCCTCGTCGATCTTCCGGCGCTTGACCAACTCGGGAAGGATCATCTCGAAGTTCATCAGGAACTTGCCGTACTCCTGGGGGTCCGCGATGCTGTTGAAGTGCTCGACGATGGCGCTGCCGGTCTCTAGGAACTGGTTGGTGCGCAGCTCTGTCAGCACCACCCGTTGGAGGCTGTCGGGCAGTTCGTGGAATTCCAGGACGCGGCGCCGGAACAGCTTCTCCAGCATGTCAAAGGTCTTGGCATTGGCGAAGGCCACCAGCCGCAGCGCCAGCTTCTTGAGGATGTCCCGCAGGATCAGGTCGATGCGGCGCTCGCCCTCGCCGTCACTCTGGGTGATGGCATTCCAGGCGGCCTTCTCCAGCACCGAGACAACCTCCCAGGTCACATCCTCCACCAGGGTCGGGTGCAGGCAGGCGATGATCTCGCTTTCCACATCCACCTCGGCCAGCTCTTCCACATTGGCCCGGATGAGGTCGCAGTTGGCCAGCAGCTCTCGGATGAAGCGGGGCTGCCGCAGGGGGCGGATGATGTCCCCCACAATCATCTGCTTGGCCTTCTGCAGCTCCTCCTCGGAGGCCGAACTATACAGCGGCAGCACCCCCAGGTCCTTCTGAAGCCGGGTGATGGCAATCTTCACGCGCCAGGGCAGGAAGCGGTTGCTGCCCAGGATCTCGTCCCGGGACACCGCCGACACGGAGAAGATCTTGCGCTCAAGCAGCAGGGCCCCGAACTTGACCTGAGCTGCGTCGCGGCCCTCCTCCAGGGCGGTCTTCTGCTCGACGATCAAGGCCAGGAAGCGCTTGAACTCCTCCTGGGGCATGCCCGTCTTGATGGAGAAGGACACCAGATTGTTGCGGGACAGGTAGTTTACGAACTTGAGGGCGAAGGTCTCGGCCATGTAGGAGTTGAGCAGCTTGAGGAAGGGCAGCGGCTCGTCCATCACATCCACCATCACCTCTTCGCCGTGATGGCCGGCCATGGTGATGAAGGAGACCTCAGAGGAGAAGCGCCTCAGGTTGCACAGGTCCTCGAAGGGCTTGGTGGCCACATTCAAGATGGCCGGGTGGTCCGCGGGGTAGTAGCCCGTCAGGTTGATGGAGCGCACGAAGCTTAGCCCAAAGGCCGCGTAGGTGGCCTTCACCAGGGCAGTGTTACTGGTCTCGCTCGCTTCCGTGAAGGCCTTCTGATCGTCCGGGCCCTCTCCCTCCGGGTCGCCCCCACTGGGGGTCCCAGGGACCTGTTTGGTGGCCCTCTTGATGGCCTTCTTCCGTTCAGCGTCCAGGCGCTCAGCGTCGGCCAGCAGGTCGTTGACCATGGCCGGGTCCACCGCCACCTCGGGCTTGCGCAAGGCCTGCGCCGAAGGGGAAGACTCGTCTCCGGGCTTGGAAGCAACCGCAGGCTGAGAGGATTGTGAGGCTTGGGGGGACTGGGGGGATTGGGGGGCCGCAGAGCCGCCGGACCGGGAGGAGGCAGCCCCGTCCCCAGACGGCAGCTGTTGGCCGTCCGCAAGGTCCAGCTCGTAGCTCATCTCGTCCTTGATTCGCGAGTCGTCCTTCAAGGCCATGCGATCCCTTCCCAGCCCCGGCAAAAACCATCAGCCGTGGTAGGTTATCCCGCCGCCCTCCACCCTGTCAAAGACAATGGAGCCCGAGGCCCCCAATGTCCCCTTCCAAATTCCCTTCCCCCCGTGGGGGAAGGTGGCCCGAAGGGCCGGATGAGGGCATGGGTTCCATCGCCAGC
>CAZMEC010000341.1:0-2226 GCA_964565265.1 uncultured Myxococcales bacterium | reverse complement strand
CAAGGCCTTTGATCCCGACGACACCCCCCTGACCTTCGCCATCCTTGAGGGCCCGTCCTTCATGCGGCTCTATCCTCCCAGCTATCTGTGGTCCACCAAGCAGTACTCCGTGCCCCTGGTGGCCAAGCCCACCAACAAGGATCAACTTGGCGTCCACCGGGTGGTCCTGGCGGCGTCGGACGGCTGTCTCACCACCAAGTTGGAGGTCGAGGTGGTGATGCTGGCGGACTCGGGATATCTGGTCTGGAAGCCCGCCGGGGTCCCCCAAGCCGCCGGTGACGCCCTGTACAATGCCATCGCCGCCGCCGGCGAGACGGTCCAGATGCTGGAGGATCTGTCGCTGTTCGGTTCCTTTGGCAAACTGGATGGCATCTTCATGACCCTGGGCGTCTACGGGAACCGTTTCCAGCTTTCTTCCCTGCCCACCATCACCCTCTCCAGGTTGACCGCCTATCTGGAAAAGGGCGGCAACATCTATATGGAAGGTGGCGACACCTGGTTCGTCGAGACCCCCTCGGTGCTCCATCCCTACTTCAAGATCGCGGGCCTGGCCGACGGCAGCGCGGGCAAGTATGTCGGTGGCCTCACGGGCCGCAACTTTGCCTGGGGCGAGACCTTCAACGCCGCGCCCCTGCCCAGCGTGAACAGCTTCCTGGATCGGATTGCCCCCGCCGCCGGCTCCCGGGCCGTGCCCATCCTCAAGCCCGCGGCCGAGACCGCCACCTGGAACTTCATGGTCGCCTATGAGGACACCACCCGGCAGTACCGCACCGTGGGGTCCTCCATCCCCTTCGCCGCCCTGGCGAGTGCTGAGCCCGGCGCCCGGGACCGCCTCATGGGCAGGTTCCTGGACTTCTTCAAGAACGGCTGGCCCGCCTGCCAGTCCATCGAACAGTGCGACGACTCGGTGGAATGCACCGCCGACAAGTGCGACCACGGGGAGTGCACCAACAGCGCACCCCTGGTCTGCATCACCTGTCTGACGGACACCGACTGCCCGGCGGACATGGCCTGCGTGGTGAAGTCCCGGATCTGCGATTTCATTCCCGGCAAAAAGAGCGACTCCAAGGACACCCCCAGGACCATCCTGCCCGGTCCCGCCGGAGTCTACACCTCGACCATCAGCGTCCACGGCGCCTACACGGTGGCCGGCGTCAATGTGAAGCTGTACCTTCCCCACAGCGACCGGGGCGACCTCAAGCTCACCCTCACCCACGGCGATGTCTCCGTCCCCCTGCGGACCAACAACCCGGCCGAAAACGCCGCCAACCTCTATTTCACCTATGATCTGGGCCTGGACACCATCGGCGACCTGCGGGACTTCGCGGGGCAGCCGGGGAACGGCATCTGGACCCTGACCGTGGAGGATGTGTACAGCGGCGACGGCGGCGTCCTCACCAAGTGGTCCCTGTTCATCGTGGATGTGCCTCCGCCCTGTGTGGGCGCCGGGGTCTGCAACGATGGCGATGCCTGCACCGCCAGCGACCGCTGCGTGGCGGGTTTCTGCTCGGGGAAGCTCATCTCCTGCGACGACAAGAATCCCTGCACCGACGACGACTGCGATCCGGCCCTGGGCTGCACCCATGTCGCCAACACCCTGGCCTGCGACGACAAGAACGCCTGCACCAGCGACGACCAGTGCCTGCTGGGAGCCTGCGTGGGCGCCACCCCCGTGAACTGCGACGACGGCAACCAGTGCACCACCGATAGCTGCAAGCCGGCCACTGGCTGCGCCTGGGTCAACAACAAGGTCCCCTGCAACGACGGCAGCGCCTGCACCTCGGGCGACAAGTGCGGCGGCGGGGCATGCAACGGCAACGCCATCAGCTGCAATGACAGCAACCTGTGCACCGACGACTCCTGCGACCCCGCCCTGGGCTGCGTGAATGCCGCCAACACCAAGCCCTGCACCGACAACAACGCCTGCACCACGGGGGACGCCTGCACGGGCGGCACCTGCAAGAGCGGGGCCCCGGTCTCCTGCGAGGACGGCAACCTCTGCACCACCGATAGCTGCAGCCCCTCCACGGGCTGCGCCAGGGTGAACAACACGGCTGCCTGCGATGACGGCAACGCCTGCACCTCAGGGGATAAGTGCGCGGCAGGTGAGTGCACCGGCGAGGCCGTCTTCTGCAACGACTGGAACCCCTGCACCAACGACAGTTGCCTCCCCGCCAGCGGCTGCAGTTTCCTGCCCAACTCGGATTCCTGCGACGACCAGAACCT
>CAZMEC010000340.1:0-2233 GCA_964565265.1 uncultured Myxococcales bacterium | reverse complement strand
ATGGATGGGCAGGAGCAGCAGGGCCGGGAGTTCTGGCAGGGCGTTGTAGCTGAGTTCGAGGGCCTGGCCGGGCGGGTTCAGCAGTGGGACTTCACGCAGGGCCGGGGCCTGAATCTGGGGACCTTCCAATACTGGCTGTACAAGCTGCGGCGAGAGCGGAAGAAGGGCCTGTCGTCAGGGCCGGTGACGGCGTTGGCGACGGCGGCGTTGGTGCCGGTGGAGATTTGTGGTGTTGCCCGGGAGTCGCAGGCGATGGCCTCAGGCGAAGTCCCCGCCCAGCCTCTCCAGCCCATTGATGTGGCGTTCCCGGACGGGGTCATGGTGCGCTTCGCGGCGGGGACGGACCCTGTGTACATGAGCAAGCTGCTGTGCCGGTTGGCGCGGGGGCTTCGATGATAGGGCTGCCTCCGTCGGTGAAGATCTACCTGGCCACGGCGCCGGTGGACATGCGCAAGGGAATGGATGGCCTGATGGGCTTGGTGCGCAGCGCCTGGAGGCAGGACCCGTACAGCGGTCACCTGTTTGTCTTTGTCAGCCGGGCAGCGGACCGGGTGAAGATCCTCTTCTGGGACCGGGGCGGCTTCGTGCTGTACTGCAAGCGGCTGGAGCGGGGGCGGTTTCGTGTGCCACCGGTCAGTCCCCAGGCCCGCACCGTGACCCTCAGTGCGGCGGACCTGTCCATGCTGCTGGAGGGCATAGACTTCTCCCGGGTCCGGCGGCCAGTGCCCTGGATGCCGCCGCTGTGGACCACGCCGTTTCCGTCGCCGGTAGCGCCTGGACCCGAAAGAAAATGATCGACAAAACTGGGACCGTGTGATCAAACATTGCCCATGAAAGCTGACGACTCCAACGACCTCGAATACTGGAAAGCGCGAGCCCTTGCGGCCGAGGAGCGCCTCGCCCAGCTTGAGGCCCTGGTGGCTGGCCTGCAGCGCCAGATCTTCGGCCGGAAGACCGAGAAGATGGCCTCGGTAGACGAGGAGCTACGCAAGACCCAGGAGCAGGCTCAAGACGCCGACCCCGACAAAGGCAAGGCGACGCGCAAAGCCAACGCCGAGACCCGCGCCAACCTGCCCACGGAAGAGGTCGAGCACAAGGTCCCCGAGGAGCAGAAGCACTGCCCCAAGTGCGGCGGGACGGACTTCCGACCGCTGGGCAAGGGCGACGAGTCGGTGGTGTACCACTACATCCCGGCCCGGGTGGTGCGGCAGAAGCACCGGCAAGAGAAGCTGGCCTGCCGCTGCGGCGAGTACATCGTCAAGGCCCCGGGGCCCGACCGCGTCTTTGAAAACAGCCAGTACAGCCCGGCCTTCATCGCACAGGTGGTGGTGGCCAAGTGCCTGGACTGCCTGCCCCTGTACCGCCAGGAGAAGCAATTCAGCCGGCTGGGCATCCCGGTGGCCCGCTCCACGATGGTGGGGCTCTTCCAGAGCACCGGCGCGGCGCTGAAGCCCGTGTCGGACCGCCTCTTGGAACTGGTTGCCGGCAGCGACATCGTCCAGGCCGACGAGACCCCTTTGAAGATGCAGTCCAAGGAGACCGGCTACCTGTGGACCTTCCTCACCGATGACGCCGTCTGCTACAAGTACGCGGCCAGCCGCAGCGGCAAGACCCCCGAAAAGGTCTTGGGCGGTGGGGCCGGGACCCTGGTGGTAGACGGCTACAGCGGTTACAACCGGGTCTTCACCCCTGATGGCTGGTCCCGGGCTGGCTGCCTGGCCCACGCCCGCCGAAAATTCTTCGAGGCCCTGGGCGCCGCGCCCACCGAGGCCCGCCAAGCGATGGACCACATCCTGTCCGTCTATCGGGTCGAGCACGAGGCCCGCGAACGCGGCATCCTCCGAACCAACGAGCACTCGCGCCTACGCGAGCAGCAAAGCCGCCCCTTGATGAAAGCCTTCCACGCCTGGCTTCTGGAACAGCAGGCCCTGCACCCGCCAAAAGGCCCCATGGGCAAGGCCATCTCCTACTCACTGAACAACTGGGAGGCCCTGACCGCCTTCCTCGACAATGCCAGCCTGCCCTTGGACAACAACGCCTCGGAGCGGGCTCTGCGTATCGTGGCACTCGGCCGCAAGAACTACCTTTTCGTGGGCCACGAAGAGGCCGGCGAACACCTGGCTGGCCTGCTCTCCCTGCTGATGACCTGCCAGCTCCACCAGGTCAACCCGCACGCCTGGCTGACCGATGTGCTGCTGCGCATCCAGACCCACCCCCAGGCCCGCCTCGACGA
>CAZMEC010000339.1:0-2237 GCA_964565265.1 uncultured Myxococcales bacterium | reverse complement strand
CGGCGGCGCCCCCATCGGGGTCCCTGGCGGCAAGCGCACGGAGAATGGCTACTCGTTCTACCTCACGCCTCTGGACGGCGATGACTGGTTCTTCGGCAACCCCGAGGCCACCGTCACGGTGGTCAAGTACGCGGACTTCGAGTGCTCCTACTGCCAGTATTTTGCGCAGCAGGCCAAGCCCGTCATGGAGAAGTACAAGGACCGGGTGCGCTTCGTGATGAAGCAGTACCCCATGAACCCCAAGTGCAACCCCTACATGGAGGGCTACGACAAGCACCCCAACGCGTGCAACGCCGCCTTCGCGGCCATCTGCGCGGGGCGCCAGGGCAAGTTCTGGGAGATGCACGAGCGGCTTTACAGCATGGCCCCCGGCCTTGACCCCGAGGCCAACCGCAAGGCCGCCGCGGACCTGGGGCTGGACCTGGGCAAGTACGAGGCCTGCCTGACGGACGGCGCCACCCGCGATCGGATCGCGCGGGACATCGAGATCGCCAAGCGGGCGGCCATCTATGGCACGCCGCGCACCTACGTGAACGGGCGGCTGCTGACAGGGGCCAACTCGGCGGAGGCCCTGGAGTACTACATCGTCAAGGCCCTGGAGAACCCCGCCAGCTTCTCCGGCGGCGCCGCGCCCGCGGTGACCCCCCAGGCCCCCGCCGCAGCCAGCGAGCAAGTTGGCATGGTGAAGGCCTCCAAGACCGGCGGGGACTTCTTCATCGATGCCTTTGAGGGCTCCGTGACCACCGACGGGGTGGCCGTGGCGCTGAGCGGGAAGGTCCCCGCCATGGTCAGCTTCGACGAGGCGGGGGCGGCCTGCCAAAAGGCCGGGAAGCGCCTGTGCACGGAGGAGGAATGGATGAGCGCCTGCGCGGGGCAGCCCGCGGTGGACGACAACAGCAACGGCTGGTTCAACGACGACGCCATCGAGGGCAACATGTACCCCTACGGGCCCTTCTACGAGGTGGGCTACTGCTACGACGAGGGGGACAAGGCCAAGTCCGAGCCCACCGCCACGGGCAGCAAGGCAGCCTGCCGCACGCCCAGCGGCGTCTTCGATCTGGCGGGCAACATCAACGAGTGGGTCACCACCACGTCGGGCAAGCCCAGCCTCATGGGCGGGGGATCATCGGCGGGGTCGGGCGCCACCTGCAACCGGCGCACCTCCACGTTTGGCGCGGGCTACAGGAACCAGACCACGGGCTTCCGCTGCTGCGCTGACCAGGCCACCGCCACCAAGGCCCCGGCGACGGACCAGCTTGCCAGCGCCCGCAAGCCCGAGGTGGGCGCGCCCCTGCCCCTGTTCAAGGCCAAGGACTCCACGGGCAAGGAGGTGGACCTGGCGGCCTTCAAGGGCAAGGTCCTGGTGGTGAACTTCTTCGCCTCGTGGTGTGGCCCCTGCAAGAAGGAGTTCCCCGTGCTGGTGGAGCTGTACAACGAGTTCAACGCCAAGGGCTTGGAGATCGTCAGCGTGGGCGTGGACGGGGTGGCCCAGCAGTCGGTGGACTTTGCGGCCCAGTTCCAGCCCCGGTTCTCCATAGTCCCGGACCCCGAGTCAGTGCTCATGGGGACCTTCAACGTGTACTCCATGCCCGCCACCTTCATCGTGGACCGGGAGGGCCTCATCCGCTTCAAGGGGGACGAGTTCAGCCCCGAGGTGCATCTCGAGAAGCTGAAGACGACGGTGCGTGAATTGGTGGGCGGCTAAGCGCGCCCCGGGGACAGCGCGCCCCGGGGACGGTCCTAATCTCCCTTCGGACGAGGATCGGGGACGGTCCTAATCTCGCTTCAGAGGCGCGGAGACTGGGGTTGGGCAGGGGGAACAGGGAGGAGCGGGGCAACGCATAGGGAAATTAGGACCGTCCCCGGGGTCAGGCTTCGGTTCCCAGGACCTTGAGCAGGATGGCGCTGTGGGGTTCCACCTGGCGCTGGAAGCTGGGGCCTTGGTCGGGAAGGTCCTGGTGGAGCCACAGATCGCGCAGGACCGCGTCGTCCCCCTCCAGGCCCAGGTCGGAGAGCGTGAAGCTCAGGGTCTGGGGCTGGGCGCCGCCGTTGAACAGCACCACCGCCCGGGCGCCCTGGGCCGCCAGGGGCCGGGCCCAGACGCCCACTACCCCCTCACCGGACAGGCGCGTGGCGGCCACTCCAAGAGGATCCTGATCCACCGCGATGACCTCCGGGTTCAGCAGGATGGCCTTGGTCTCCGGGTCCAAGGTCCGCAGATCGTTCCCTGCGATGAG
>CAZMEC010000338.1:0-2240 GCA_964565265.1 uncultured Myxococcales bacterium | reverse complement strand
CAGGGCAAGGCTGGGCAGCAGGAGACGAAGCCTCATTTTCTTCCCATGGTTCCCAGAAGTTGTTCGGCAAAGGGGGCCCGGATCACGCCCCGGTCGGTGATGATGGCGGTGATGAGGTCCGCCGGCGTGACATCAAAGGCGGGGTTCAGCACGGCCACCTCCAGGGGCGCACTTTGGACCCCCTGGAAGCGGCGCACCTCGTCGGGGGAGCGCTCCTCGATGACGATGGCCTCGCCGCTCCGGGTCATGAGATCCACGGTGGAGTAGGGGGCGGCCACATAGAAGGGGATGCCGAAGTGCCGGGCCAGGATGGCCAGCCCCTGGGTGCCGATCTTGTTGGCCGTGTCCCCATTGGCGGCGATCCGATCTGCCCCCACGATGACCGCGTTGATGAGGCCCTTGGACATGGCGTGGGCCGCGGCGGAGTCGCACAGGAGGGTCACATCGATGCCATCCTTGAGGAGCTCCCAGGCCGTGAGGCGGGCCCCCTGGAGGAGAGGCCGGGTCTCCCGGGAGTAGACCTTGAAGGACTTCCCGGACCACAGGGCGCTGCGAATCACACCCAGGGCCGTGCCGTGACCCCCGGTGGCCAGGGCCCCCGCATTGCAGTGGGTCATGACGCCCCCCCGGTCGGGCATGAGTGGGGCCCCGTGCCGGCCCATGGCCAGGCAAAGCTGGACATCCTCTTCATCGATGGAGATGGCCTCTTCGGCCACCGCCATGGCCCGTTCCTGGGGATTCAGGTTGGAGGCCAGGGCGGCCCGGCGCAGCATCCGCTCCAGGGCCCAGAAGAGGTTGACTGCCGTGGGGCGGGTGGCCGCCAGGGTCTTGGAGGCGGTCTCCATTTCGGTCAGAAAGACCGACGCCGGACCGCTCACCTGGGCGGCCCGGATGGCCAGGCCGTAGGCCGCGGCGATGCCTATCACCGGGGCCCCCCGCACCACCATGTCCTTGATGGCAAAGGCCACCGTGTCGATGCTGTCGCAGGTAAGCCACTGCTCGCGGGAGGGGAGCAGCCGCTGATCCAACAGTTCCAGTTCCCGGCCATTCCAGCGGACGGCCCTGACAGTGCTTTTCATGATCTTCTCTCTTCCAAGGCTTGTTTCATAAGGTCGGGCAGGACGCGGGGGTTGGCCTTGCCCTGGGTGCGCTTCATTACCTGCCCCACGAAGAAGGCCACCAGGCCCTCCTTGCCGCCCAGGTAGCGGCCCAGTTCGTCGGGGAACCCTCCGGCCACCTCCCGGCACACCGCCAGCAACTGGTCCTGGTCGTTCACCTGGGCCCCGCCCTCGTCCAGCAGTTTGGCGGCGCTGAGGCCCTCGGTCAGCATGCGCCCGAAGAACTCCTTGGCCCGGGTCACCGAGACCTTGCCCTCGTCCGCGGCGTTGATCAGGCTTGCCAGTTCGGCCTGGGGCATGGGGAACTCGGCCAGGGTCCGCTTCTCCCGGTTCAGGTAGCCCAGCACCTCGGTCATGACCCAGTTGGAGGCGGCCTTGGGGTTCTTCACCTGGGCCACCAGGTCCAGGAACCAGCGGGCCAACTCCTTCTCGGCGCTGAGGACCTCCGCATCGTAGGGAGGCAGGCCCAGGTCCCGGAAGCGGGCCCGAAGCTGGGCCGGCAGCAGGGGGAAGTCCTGGTGGGCCTCGGCGGTGAGCCCCTCAATGTCCGTCAGGTCCAGCAGGTCGGGCTCGGGGAAGTAGCGGTAGTCGTGGGCCTCCTCCTTGCCGCGCATGCTGCGGGTGACGCCCTCCCGGGAGTCAAACAAGCGGGTCTCCTGGACCACCTTGCCGCCGGCCTCAAGCAGCTCAATCTGGCGCTTCACTTCGTACTCGATGGCCTTGGCCACGAAGCGGAAGGAGTTCACATTCTTGACCTCGGCGCGGGTGCCATAGGTGGCCGAGCCCCGGGGCATGACGGACACATTGGCGTCGCAGCGGAAGGAGCCCTCATCCATGTTGCCGTCGCACACATCCAGGAAGCGCAGCACATTGCGCAGTTCCTTGAGGTAGGCCACGGCCTCGTCCGCGCTGCGCAGGTCCGGCTCGCTGACGATTTCAATGAGGGGGACCCCGCAGCGGTTGAAGTCCACGAAGCTCTCCGGGAGGCCCTCCAGGTGCAGATCCTTGCCGGCGTCCTCTTCCAGGTGGATGCGGGTGATGCCCATGCGCTTGTCGTCGCCGCTGGCCAGGGCGATGGTCAGGTGGCCGTGCTCGCAGATGGGCTTGCGGAACTGGGTGATC
>CAZMEC010000337.1:0-2248 GCA_964565265.1 uncultured Myxococcales bacterium | reverse complement strand
GCCCTCCCGCCAGGAGGTTCTCCAGGGTCCCCACCATCTGGTCGTAACGGATGCGGCCCGTGCAGCCCTTCATGCAGGACCACATGGCATCGCCCATGGCCAGCCCCACGGCCGAGAACAGGAAGTAGTTACCGCCCCAGGGCGCCAGTTGGGGGTTGCCCTGGCCCACCATTCGGGAGACCAGCAGCAGGCCCACCAGGCCCATGGCCATGGACCCGAAGCGCCACAGGGTGGCCAGACGGTAGGAGGCAGCCTCCAGCAGGTCGCGCCGCAGGAACCTCAGCGCCCACATGGGACACCCCCTTCTGGTTCGGAGAGGCCCTGGGCCGACAGCAGCAGTTGCCGCGTCGCATGGCCGCGCAGGTCCTCGGGGCGATGGGTGACCCACAGAGCCGCATTCCCTGCCAGACAATGGGCCGCCACGCGACGGACCAGCATGGCGCGGGCCTCCGGGTCCAGTTGGCGGTCCGCCTCGTCCAGCAACAGGAAGCGACGCCCCACCAGGAAGCCCCGGGCCAGCGCCGCCCGCTGGATGAACCCCGAGGACAGCCGCCCGAAGCGCTGGGTCGCAAAGGGGGCTAGCCCCATCCTTTCAAGCTCCTCGTCCACCGCCGCCCGAAGTTCCGCGCGCCCCAGGTCAGGCCTGGCGATGCCTGTGAAGAAGCGCAGGTTCTCGCGGCAGGAGAGGCGCCAATAGAAGGACCGTTCGTCACCCGAGACCAGGGTCACCTCCCGGCGCCGCAGGATTCCCCTCGGGGTCAGGTCCTGGCCACCAAGCTCGATGCGGCCGTGGTCCGGTGCCAGGAACCCCGCAAGCACCCGCAGAAAGGTGCTCTTGCCCACGCCGTTGGGGCCGTGGAGGCTGAGGAAGTCCCCCGGGGCAAGGGTCAGGGACAGGCCAGCAAAGACCTGGCGCTTGCGGCCCTGGAGCATGGCCCGAAGGCCGTCCTCGGCGAAGCTCTTGGAGAGACTAAGGGCTTGAAGGGGGGCTGGGGGGGGCAAAATCAACTCTCCGTATTGGCCTGGAAGGTGGCCGTGACCTCGCCCCAGATCAGGCCCAGGGCAGCCACCAGGACGGGGTCGAAGTGCATGCCCGCCTCCGTCTCGATGATCTCCCTGGAGCGGTCCAGGCTGTAGGCATTCTTGTAGACGCGCCTCGTGGTGAGGGCGTCGAAGACATCGGCCATGGCCACCACCCGGGCCTCAATGGGGATGCTGGCGCCGGACATGCCTCGGGGGTAGCCCCGGCCGTTCCCTTTTTCGTGGTGACACCAGGCGATGTTCTGGGCCACCGGATCGCCCTTGGCCAGCTTGAGGATCTCGTAGCCGTAGACGGTGTGCTTTTTCATCTCTTCGAACTCGGCGGCCGTGAGGGTGCCGGGTTTCTTGAGGACTTCGTCAGGGATGCCCACCTTGCCCACATCGTGGAGGGAGGCAAAGCGGGTGATCTTGGTGATCATTTCCGCCGGGAGATTGATGGCCCTGGCCAGCAGTTCGCTGTAACGGGACACCCGGGCGATGTGCAGGCCCGTGTCCACATCGCTCATCTCGTTGGCTTTTTCGAGGGCAGCCACAATACCCAGGGTCAGGTCCTCCAGTTCTCTGGTGCGGTCCTGGACCAGGCCCTCAAGATGGACCTTGTCGTCAGCCAGGAGGCCGTTCTTGACCTTCAGTTCGTCGTTCAGATCAGAGACCCTCAGCAGGGCCGACATGCGGGCCTTGAGTTCCAGGGGGTGGAAGGGCTTGCCCAGGTAGTCGTTGGCGCCCAGTTCCAGGCCGCGGATCCGGTAGGAGGTGTCGTCCAGGCCCGTGACCATGATCACCGGCATGAAGCGCGTCCGCTCTTCCTCGCGAAGGCGGCGGCAGACCTCGAAGCCATCCACCTCGGGCATCATCACATCCAGGAGCACGATGTGGTAGAGGGGGCCACCCTCCGCCAAGGATTCGAGGAAGGCCTTGCCCGACTTGAACACGGAGAGGTCGTAGGGCCCTTCCCGCAGGGCAAGCTGGAACAGCACGCGGTTGTGCTCTTCGTCATCGACCACGGCCACTTGGTACCTGTTTGCTGGCTGGGTTCCCACTTGCACTCCTGAGTCTGAAATCGCGGTGATTCTCAGGCCTTCCGGGGGGCGCTGTCAAATACTCCCGGCACTATGGCTTGGCAGTCCGGGCAGCGGCCCTGCCGAACCCTGTTGGTCACCAGGGTGAAACCCCGGCGGGTGAGGAGGCTGGCCCCACAGGTGGCACA
>CAZMEC010000336.1:0-2257 GCA_964565265.1 uncultured Myxococcales bacterium | reverse complement strand
CGTAGGCGTGGCGCTTGCCCGTGGTGGCGAGGTCCTCGTTGCGGCCCAGCACCAGCTTCACGGGGCGCTTCAGCAGGAAGGCCGCCAGGGCGGGGGCCACGATCCACACGGCGGTGGATTCCTTGCCGCCAAAGCCGCCGCCCAGCCGGCGGATGTCCAGCTCCACCTTGTGCATGGGGATGCCCAGCACCTCCGCCAGGTGGTGATGGAAGGCGCCGGGGGCCTGGGCGCTGGCGCAGACCTTCATGGTGTCGTGCTCGCCGGGGAGGGCCAGGGCGCGTTGGGTCTCGAAGTAGAAGTGCTCCTGGGGGCCGCTGGCGAGGCTGCCCTGGACCACCTTGGCGCAGCGGGCAAAGGCGGCCCCTGGGTCGCCGTTGGTGAGGACCCGTCGCTGGCCATGGATCAGGCCCCGGGCGGCGGCCTCCCGGGGGTCGAAGACGGCCTCCAGCTTTTCAATGTCCACCTGCACCAGGCGGGCGGCGCTGACGGCGGCGCGGTGACTGTCGGCCACCACCAGGGCGATGGGCTGGCCGATGTACTTCACGGTGTCGATGGCCAGCAGGGGCTGGTCCTTGAAGATGTGCCCCACCTGATTGAGGCCGGGGACATCCTTGTGGGTGTAGACCGCCACCACCCCGGGGGCCGCGGCGGCCTTGCTGGTGTCCAGGGCCCGAATGGTGCCATGGGCCACGGGGGAGGTGAAGAGGGCCGCGTGGAGGCAGCCGGCGGGGGTGGGCAGATCGTCCACGAACAGCGACGCGCCCCTCACATGAAGATTCATTTCGGTGTGTTTCATGGGGTCACCGCCACGCCAAAGAGCTTGGAGAAGTGGGCCAGCACCAGTTGCCGGGCGAGGAGTTGCTTGTAGGCGGCGGAGCCCCGCACATCATCAATGGGCACAGCGGCCGCGGCCACTGCCTGGGCGACCTCCCGGGCGGTGGTGGCGTCGGGGACCCGGCCGTGGAAGCCCCCCAGGCCCCCCAGCAGGAGAGGGACGGGGCCCACGCCGCCGGCGGTGAGGCGCAGGTCGGTGATGGTGCCATCCGGGCCCGTGGTGAGGCGCAGCGCGGAGTTCACCGCGGCGATGTCCAGGATGACGCGGTTGGAGACCTTCTCGAAGTTGAAGCGGGCGCCGGCAGGCAGCAGGGGGATGATGATCTCAGTGACCAGCTCTCCACAGGCAAGATCACACTTCTTGTAGCCCAGATAGAACCGGGACAGGGGGACCTCGCGGAGGGCGCCGGTCTGGGCCCGGAGAACCAGCCTGGCGTCCAGGGCCAGAAGGATGATGGTGGCGTCCCCGATGGGGGAGGCGTTCACCAGATTGCCCGTCAGGGTGGCCTTGTTCCGCAGGATGGTGGAGGAGTGCAGCAGCAGATCATCTATTAATGAAGGGAAATGGCGCTGCACCTCGGGGGAGAGGCGGAAGGCCTCGATGGTCACGGCGCCCCCCACGCGGAGGACCTCGCCGTCAACCCGAAGGTAGTCCAGGTCACGCTGCCGGGACAGGAAGCACAGGTCGCTGTCCCGCAGCTTCTCGGGGCGCTGGACAAACAGGTCCGTGCCCCCGGCTACCAGGGTGGCGCCCCTGGTGGGCGGGGCCGCCTGGGTGGGCAACTGGGCGAGGCGCTGGGGGATGGTCGGGAAGTAGGGGGGCAGCACGCCGGCGGCCAGTAGGGTAGGGACCCGGGCGGCGGGGCTGTGGTCCAGGGGGGCCAGCCGGTCGACCAGGGCCTGGGCTGCGTTGCGGATGGACACATAGCCCGTGCAGCGGCAGAGGTTCCCATCCATGGCGCTGACGGCGTCACCGTAGGCCAGGGTCGGGCTGGTGAGGGCGAAACCCACCAGGGACAGGACGATGCCCGGGGTACAGAAGCCGCACTGGGAGGCATTGTGGTCCACGATCAACTGCTGCACCAGGGTCAGGTCCCGGCCCGCCAGGCCCTCCACCGTGACCACATGGCAGCCCTCCACATCCCCGATGGGCAGGAGGCAGGAGGCGCAGGCCTTGTAAGAGACCGAGCCGTCCGGCTGGCGAGTCCCCACCAGGACGGTGCAGGCGCCGCACTCGCCCTCGCGACAGGCTTCCTTGGTGCCCGAAAGGCAGGTGACCTCACGGAGGAACTCCAGCAGCACCATTCCCGGTCGTTCGTCCGTGCAGATGTCCTGCTGATTCACAATGAACTTCAGCATGGGTGACTCCTTTGCGGCCGAAAGATACTACTTGCCCTGGGGCTGTGCAATGCCCTGGACGAGG
>CAZMEC010000335.1:0-2287 GCA_964565265.1 uncultured Myxococcales bacterium | reverse complement strand
CTTCGCCGAGCCCTCCTTCACGGTGGGCGTGGTGGTGCTGGTGGCCATCGCCTTCCTGATGGTCCAGGTGCCCCTGCGGGCGGCCCAGAAGTTGAAGTAGCCCCCATGCCCCACCCCAGCCCCGAAGAGCGTCACCAGCACCTGCTGGCCCACACCCCCCGGCGGGTCTGCGAGGCCCAGGACGAGGGCACCGTGACCGTCCTGTGCCCCCGCATCGAGCCCACCTTTCTGCTGCGCTTCCTACCTAGTAAAAAACGCTTCGTGGCGGTGCGCCTGGACGACCTGGGCAGCCGAGTCTGGCGCCTGCTGGACGGCCAGCGCACAGCGGCCCAGGTGGCCCAGGCCCTGGCCCAGGACGCCAACCTGGACCCCGACGACGCCGGCCGCCGGGTCCTCATCCACCTCTTCGCCCTACGCGCCC
This sequence comes from uncultured Myxococcales bacterium, assembly GCA_964565265.1. Taxonomy (GTDB): domain Bacteria; phylum Myxococcota_A; class UBA9042; order CAIXZC01; family CAIXZC01; genus CAIXZC01. The sequence continues at coordinate 1,866 of CAZMEC010000335.1, read as the reverse complement.
GCGGCGCCGTAGCCCTCCGCGAACCCTGACCCCCCAATGTCCCCTTCCAAATCCCCTTCCCCCCGTGGGGGAAGGTGGCCCGAAGGGCCGGATGAGGGCACGGGTTCCATCGCCACCCTCCCCGGTGCAGCCTAGCGCAGGTTTTTCAGCGCATTGAAGATGTTGGCGGTGACCCCTGGTTGGCGCTGGTCCAGCTTCACCAGCCAGCGCTTGATGGGGCCTCGGATGTTCGCGCTGGAGTAGGGGCAGGAACTGGGGCGGAAGGGCAGGCCCAGGGGGGCCATGTGGTCCCGCACCTCCTGCTCGCGCACCTGGCACAGGGGGCGGATCAGGGTGAGGCGCCCCCCAAAGAGGGCCTGGGTGGGGGACATGGTGGAGATGTTGCCGTGGAAGACCAGGTTCATGAGCACCGTCTCGGCGATGTCGTCCTGGTGGTGCCCCAGGGCCAGGCGGTCGAAGTGGTGCTCCTCGGCGTACTTGAAGAAGGCCGCCCGGCGGCGCATGGCGCAGTAAAAGCAGGTCAGGCGCTCGCCCGCCTGGGCCATGATGTTGAAGTAGACCTTGGCCAGGGGCACCCCCAGGGCCTGGCACTGGGGCTCGATGAGGCGCTCAAAGACCCCCGGGTCGCACTTGGCGTCCGTCTCCACATGCAGCGCGGCCAGCTCGAAGTCCAGCTCCCGTCGGTCCCGCAGCCCCGCCAGCAGGTGCAGCAGGCAGATGGAGTCCTTGCCGCCGGACACCGCCAGCAGCACCCGGGACCCCGCCGGGATCATGTCGTATTCCTTGATGTAGGCCAGGACCCGCTGCTCGATCATGGGTTGTTCAGGTCCTCCAGGGCGCTGCAGCGCAGGGGCTCGGGGGCCAGGGCGCCGGGGCCGTCTTTTTGCTCCAGCACCAGGAGGTAGGTGCCAGGGGCCGGGGCCTGCTTGGGCAGGGTCAGGTTCAGGAAGCGCTGGCCCTCCCGGGGGGGCAGCTTGATGGTCCAGAACAGCGACCCCTTGGGGTCCTCCAGATTCAGCAGGCGGGCCCGCAGTTCCCCCGACAACCCCGTGAGGGCCACGGGCAGCTTGCCCCGGGCGACGGCCAGAAGCTGGGTGCTGCTGGGGCGCAACTCGGGCCGCAGGGCGGTGGGCGACAGGGTGATGGGCCCGGGGTGGGCATAGGAGCGGCCATCGGTGCAAAACACCGACAGCGTACAGCCCGTGGCCCCCGCCTGGGCAGCGGGCACCTTGAAGGCCCAATGGGTCCCTGGAGGCGTGCCAAACACGGGCTCCCCAAGGCTCAGTTCCACGCCCTCACAGCGCAGCGTGGCCTGGATGGGAATGCCCGCCCGGGGCAGCACCGCGTGCAGCGTGGAGGACGCCCCCGAGGGCAACAGCCGGGGCCCCGCCCAGACCAGCCGCTCGTCCCCCAGCGCCGGCCCCGCCAGCACCCCCAGTCCCACCAGTATCAGCCAAAGCCGAACCACCACAGCCACCTCCATCAGGGGCCAAAGTGTGCCCCAAGTACCTGAAAAAGGAAACTGGAACGATGGCAGTTCAACACGACCCGGGGACCGTGCAACGCGACAGGAACCGACCCCATTTTCCACATTTCCTGTTTCCCGCCGGCGCCGGCTTTGTGCTAGATTCCAGGCGTTGTTCTGGCGTGGAGGGATGCCATGACCCGCATTGTCTGCCTGCTGGTGCTGGGCCTTTGGGCCTGTGCTGATACGGGCTCGGCTGGGGCCAGCGCGGCCCCGGAGCTTGCCGCTGGAAAGTGCGAGCAACCGGGCAGCCCGGCGGTCCGGAAGGCCCCGCCTGCCGCTCCAACCTCCACCCCCCCCCCCCCCCCCCCCCCCCCCCCCCCCCCCCCCCCCCCCCCCCC
>CAZMEC010000334.1:0-2304 GCA_964565265.1 uncultured Myxococcales bacterium | reverse complement strand
CGAGGACGCTCCCGCGTCCTTTTTTTTTGCCCTGAGGTTTTCGATTGTCCCCTTCCAAATAGCCTTCCCCCGTGGGGGAAGGTGGCCCGAAGGGCCGGAAGAGGGCATGTGGGCCAGCGCCACACCATCTTTCCCATTCCCCGATTGCCCGGATCAATCAGGTTGCCCGATGTCCCGATTGGTGGCATTATTCGGGTCGTGCAATGACCTGAATATCCGGGGGCTTCATGGGAACCTACATCTGGCAACTGGCCTCGTGGCCTGAGTTTCGCTGGGACAGCGAGGCGCTGCTGGTGCAGCTTGGGACCGTGCGGCGCGCCCAGGGCAGGCTGCTGGCGGTGGCCCGCGAACTGGGCCTTGAGCTGGAACTGGAAGCCCTCAGCGGCGAGGCCGTGGCGACCTCCCTGGTGGAGGGCGAGCGGCTGTCCGAGGAACTGGTGCGCTCCTCGGTGGCGCGGCGACTGGGCATCCCCACGGCGGGACTGCCCGAGCCTGGGCCGCGGGTGGATGCGCTGGTGGAGGTCCTTTGGGATGCCACCAGAAACCACCAAGCGCCCGTCACCAAGCGGCGCCTTTGCGCCTGGCAGGCGGCCCTCTTTCCCACGGGCTACTCGGGGCTGACCAGGGTGAGCGTGGGCAAGTGGCGAAGCGCTGACCGGCCCATGCAGGTTGTGTCCGGACCCCTTGGCCGGGAGAAGGTCCACTTCGAGGCACCTCCCGCTGAGAGGGTCGGCGCCGAGATGGAGCAGCTGTTGGCGTGGCTTCGGCGCCCCCCGGCAGAGTTGGACGGTCTGATCGCCGCGGCCCTGGCCCAATTCTGGTTCGTGACCATCCACCCCTTTGAGGACGGCAACGGGCGCGTGGGCCGGGCCCTGTCGGATCTGCTGCTGGCCAGGGACGAGGGCAGCGGGGTCCGCCTGTACAGCATGTCGGCCCAGATCATGGCCGAGCGGCAGGCCTACTATCAGCACCTGGAGACCGCCCAGCGGGGGGACGGAGACCTGACCTCCTGGCTGGCCTGGTTCCTGGGCTGCCTGCAGAGGGCCATGGAGCACTCCTGGCAGCAGGTGGAGGCGGCCCAGGCCCGGGCCAGGTTCTGGAAGCAGCCCGCCTGCGACGCCCTGAACCCGCGGCAGCGCAAGGTCCTCGAGCGCCTCTTGGAGGCCGGCCCAGGGGGCTTCGAGGGGGGCCTGAACAACCGCAAATATCGCGCCCTGACCAAGGTAAGCCCAGAGATTGCCAAGCGTGATCTTGCAAGTCTTCTGACCCTGGGCCTACTCATGCGCAACCCCGGCGGCGGCCGCAGCGCCAGTTACTCTTTGGTGAGCCCCCAGGACTGAAGACCAAGGCCATCGCGTAAAGAACCGACCCCACGACGGTCCGAACCCCGACCGCAAGGAAGGGGGTTGCAGCCTACCCGTCCGAACCTCGCTTGGCGGCGAAAATGAAAGTGACCGGAACCGGTACCAGCTACTTGCCCAGCGGGAACGGGTCAGTTGCCTGACGACTTGGCGCAGCGAATCCCAAAGAAGACCACGCGGTCCGACGGAGAGCCTGCAAAGCGAAGCGACACTCGCAGGTTGATGTCGAATTCCCAGTAATAGAAGAAGCTCCCACCGCGTATCACCCGGCTATAGCCCTCGACCGGACCTTGAGGGTTGGTCTGGGCACCGGCGCCGTAGAACCCGTACCAGTCGTTTGTCCACTCCCACACATTTCCCAGCATGTCGTACAAGCCATAGGCGTTGGCAATCTTGCCCCCGACCTGATGCTTTTTGCCGTCAGAGTTGGAATAGTCCCAGGCAATCCCCTTCAGGCAGGACTCGTCATCTCCGCAATAATAGCGCGAGGTTGTCCCCCCACGCGCTGCATACTCCCACTCGGCATCCGTTGGCAAGCGACCCCCAATCCCTTCGCAGAACGCCTTGGCCTCGAACCAGTTTATGGACTCCACCGGGTGGTAGGCCCCGAACTTGATGTGTGACGGGTTGCTGCCCGTGACGGCCTGATACTGGCCCTCGGTAATCTCGGTCTCCAGTATCTCAAATCCACTCAGAGTCACCTGATGCACGGGACTCTCCCAGTCAAGACAATCGTTGTCCCCCGGGGAGCACCCCATCTGGAAGGTGCCGCCTGGGATGGACACCCACTTGTTGCCCAGGGCCTCGATGTCGAATACGCAGGTACCTGATGGAGTGCAGGCCTTTCCAGCCCCGCAGGTCCCGCAACTGCCCCCGCAGCCATCATCCCCGCAGACCTTGCCTGTGCAGCTTGGGACGCATTGGGAGGTGCCTCGGGCGCAGC
>CAZMEC010000333.1:0-2316 GCA_964565265.1 uncultured Myxococcales bacterium | reverse complement strand
AAACGCGGTTGGCAGCAAAAGGAGGCCTGCTCCAGCCTGAAAGCAACGGACCAGAACCTGCGCACCGGCGGTGCGCCCGAAGAGCCGGCCTGGTAAACATGGTGCTGGCGGTGGTGACGGTTGTGGTGTCCGGCCGGCCGGGACCATCACCATCACCATCACCATCACCTCATCCTCCTCCTTCCCCCTTCACCCGCCTGCCCCTTGTCTTGAGGGGCCGTCTGAGTATGATTGGCACCCATGGGCCCGGTGGCCCTTCACAGGAGGTGTCCATGATCCGTTTGTCTTCCAGCCTGCTGGCTCTGGTGTTCTTCCTTGGGGCCTTTGCCCCCGACGCTGCGGCCCAGTGGAACAGGCAGCGCTGGACCTCCGGGCCCGAGGTCACCCTTGGTGGCGGCCTCAACTTCTGCGCGGACAACAGCGATGCGGACTGCGCCGGCACGGACCAGGGGGCGCTGCTCAGCGGCTCGCTGGGTTATCGCTTCTCGCCGTCCTTTGGTTTGTATGTGGATGCGGACTACGGGTGGCTGACCCCGCCCTCCGGGGTGGACGAGGCCAACACCCTGGACCTCTTTGCCACGGCGCGGCTCTTTGGGGCTGTGTCTCCCCACGCTGAGCTCTGGGGCGCGGCGGGCTGGGGTTACTCGCGGATCATGACCGAGATGGCCGGGCAGAACTCCTCGTGGGCAGGCTTTGGCAACGCCAAGTTCGGTGTGGGCGGTGCCATTGAGGTGGCCCCGCGCATGTTCATCGGCGCGGCCCTGGACTACATCTTCCGCTTCTCCGGCACGGGCGAATACTGCGCCGGTGGCAAGTGCATCGACAACGAGGACGACATCCAGAATGCCGTCCACCTCAGCGCCTTCCTGAAGTTCCGCTTCCAGTAGGCCACCGGCAGCGTACCCCCGCAGACACCACCCCCTCCCTGGCGGTCGGGGTTCGGACCAACAGGACCCCCCTCGCAGCCCCCTGCCGCGCCCGCCCCAGGCCTTGTCCTCAAAGGAGTGCTTGACAATCGATCCCTCTGAGACCACACTCCGCCCGCTTTTTGCGCCCATTTGCGGGCCGTTCGTAGAATGGAGTTAGTATGAGTCAGCTTTCCATCGTCAGAAACATCGGCATCGCCGCTCACATAGACGCCGGCAAGACCACGGTTTCAGAGCGTGTCCTCTTCCTCACAGGTGTCACCCGCAAGGTCGGGGAAGTGCACGACGGCAAGGCCACCATGGACTTCATGAAGCAGGAGCAGGAGCGGGGCATCACCATCGCCTCCGCCGCCATCACCTGCCATTGGAGGGACCACACCATCAACCTGATTGACACTCCGGGACATGTGGACTTCACCATTGAAGTCGAGCGCAGCCTCCGCGTGCTGGACGGAATGGTGGCAGTCTTTTGCGCCGTGGGTGGCGTGGAGACCCAGTCCGAGACCGTCTGGGGCCAGGCCGACCTGCACCAGGTGCCGCGCATCGTCTTCGTGAACAAGATGGACCGCCCCGGCGCGGACTTCTTCCTGGTCATCAAGCAGCTTCGCGAGACCCTGGACGCCAACGCCGTGGCCTTCCAGTTGCCCATCATGGAGGGCGACGAGTTCCGCGGCGCCGTGGACCTGGTGAACATGAACGCCTGGCGCTACGAGGGCTTCGAGCGCACCGAGATCCCCATCCCCGCGGACATGGCCGACGCTGTGAAGGAGGCCCGCAAGAACATCCTGGAGGCCGTCTCCGACATGGATGACGCCCTCATGGAGCGCTACCTCGAAGGGGGCGACTTCACCGCTGCTGAGATCAAGGGCGCAACCCGCAAGGCCGTGCTGGCCATGACCGTCTTCCCGGTGTTCTGCGGGGCCGCCTACAAGAACGCTGGCGTGCAGCTCATGCTGGACGCGGTCGTGGACTACCTGCCCTCCCCGGCGGACATGCCTGAGACCCGCGGCACCCGCCCCGGCAACCTGGAGGAGGCCCTGGTTCGCCACGCCAATCCCGAGGAGCCCTTCAGCGCCCTGGCCTTCAAGATCATCCACGACCCCTATGTGGGTCAGCAGACCTTCGTGCGTATCTATTCTGGTCGCCTGGAGAGTGGCATGTCCGTGCAGAACACCTCCTCCAATTTCCGGGAGAGGGTGGGGCGCATCATGCGCATCAAGGCCAAGGAGCGCGAGGAGATGACCAGCGCCGAGGCCGGGGACATCGTGGCCCTGGTGGGGCTCAAGAAGACCTTCACCGGCCAGACGCTTTGCTCCGTCAACGACCCCATCCTGCTGGAGTCCATCCGCATCCCCGACCCCGTCATCCACATGTCCGTCAAGGGCAAGAA
>CAZMEC010000332.1:0-2379 GCA_964565265.1 uncultured Myxococcales bacterium | reverse complement strand
ACGGCAACACCGGGACTGGCAGCTTGTGCCCCATCAGGCTGAAGCTGTTTTCGGCGGGGGAGTTGTTTTGGGGGCGGCCGATGGTGCTGACCAGGCTGATTATGCCGGCCTCGCTGAGGCGGGTCTCCACGGCCTCGGAGACATTGCACTTTCTGGCATCCCGCAGCAGGCCCTCGGGCGGGGCTCCGGCGGAGGCCGTCGCTTGGTCCAAGGCCCCAATGAGCCCCTGGCTGTCCTCGTGCTCCCGCAGGGAGAAGCCCAGATGGGCAGCGGTGGCGGTGTCCACGACTAGCTCCATGGTGAAGCGGAAGGCTTGGTCCCCCACCCTCACCAGGACGCTCTTGCCGTCGGCATTCCACTGGGCGTTTGGAAACATCCTCAGCAGCTCGCCCCGGATGGCCTCCGGGTCAGGATTGGCGCCCCGCCGCCGCTTGGCCCGGCGCTTGCCCGAGACAGCCAGGATGTTACGGACCATCTGGGGGCTCATCAGGATCTGGTGGTCCTTGAGGCTGTGACAGAAGGCGCCGAAGGGGCCGTGCCACTTGCTCCAGAGGTCCAGGACCTGGGCCGCCTGGGCCGCCCATTGGGAGGTGGGGAGCACGGGCTCCGGTGCTACCACAGGCTCGGTCATTGGCGGCACGACTGGCTCCACCGCAGGTGGTACCAGGTCCACACGCTTGCCCCCAGCCAGCCAACTGGCCAGGGTATTGGGCGGGATCCCGCAGGCCTGGGCAGCCTGCTCCCTGGTCAACCCCGAGGCGGCCCCGCCCGGCCCCACCAGATCCAGCACATAGGCCCGGAAGACCTCCGAGTAGACCATCCGTTTGGGCCCAGGACACACAGCCCCTGGGTGGGCCATCAGCCAGTCTCTCACCAGGTCACCAAGGTGCTGGCTGCCATCCTCGGCCCTGGCCTTCGGCCGCTCATACTGGCGCCTCGGCCTGCCGGGCCCAAGCTGCGCAGCCCGCCACTCCTTGGCCTTGCCAGCCCAATCGTAGGTCTGGGACCGCGAGACCCCCAGGGTCTCCATGATCCCCTGGAGGGTCAGCTCCTTGAGCCCCAGCTCGGCCATGTCCCACATGGACCGCAACAAGTACCCGGCAAGGACAGCCGGACGAGAGGTGGACTGACCACCATGGCATTCATGTGACATCGTATTGCTCCGGGTCTGGGCTACTGGTCGTCGGTGGGGGTAGCGCTGGCTGCTGCCATGGCCTTCTTGCGGGCTTGGCGCATCCAGGACGCCAGCGTCGTGGCAGGCACCCCCGTGACCTTGACGGCCTCGGGCATGGTGGCTCCGGCGGCCAGCCCACTGGGGCCCAGCAATTCCAGGATGAAGGCCTTGAAGCCAGGGCTGTAGTAGGCCCTGGTGCCCGAGGTGTCCACGCACCAGGCGTGCTCCATGATGTAGTCCCGGACTGCGAAGATGGCCTTGGTGCAGGTCTGCGCGCTGAGCACAGGCGGGGGGGGCTTGCGGGGCTTGTTGCGGCCCTCGAAGGCCCCGGCCTCCTCCATGAAGCGCTGCAGGGATGGGCGGGCCGACTCAGCCTTGGCGTAGTCCAGGCCGGCCTTTAGCATCGTCTCCTTGGGGTCCAGGTCGAAGAGCCCCACCTCCACCCCGGCTTCCAGGGCAGCCAGCAGTAGCATCAGGCGCCTGGCCTCCTCATCGGGCTCCCAGTCCTCCTCGGGCACCTCCACGAGCACCTCCTCAGGCGGTGGCCCGATGACCTCCGGTGGCTGTCCAGGCCGGTATTTGATGGTGGTCTCCCAGGGGACATACCGACGCTCTATCTTCTGCCTGCTTTTCTTCCCCATGGTGCCCTCCAGCGCCGGCAGGGTAGCACCGCAGGAGGCCCAGGAAAATCACAGAATCCGCTTGCCCAGCAGCCAGACCTCGGTCTGCCCGCCCCGGCTGGCCACCTGAAACAGCGACAGCAGCCGCGCCTCCAGGGCCAGCCCGTGGGGGTCCTCCACCTTGCCCGCCCCGGTCTCCAACTGCCGCTGCACCTCCTCGGCCCGGCCGTAGTAGCGATCTGCGGGCACCAGCAGTCCCCCGAGGCCCTGGTGGGTGCGGCGGTGATTGTACCAGTCCAGGTGGGCCACCAGGGCGGCCTGCAGCTGCCCCACATCGTCGAAGCGCTGCTTGTCGAAGAGCTCCTTGGCCACATTGGCGTTGAAGACCTCTACCTTGCCATTGAGCTCCTTGTCCTCAGCCACATACTGGTCCACGCCCAGCTCCTCCAGCAGCCTGGAGAAGCGGCCGATGCCACGCCAGGCCCAGAACGCCGAGCCGCGGTCCGTCATCACCGCCTCGGGGCGACCGTGCTTGGCCACAGCGGCCTCGAAGGTCTCGATGACCGTGTCGGCCCGCTCGGCGTC
>CAZMEC010000331.1:0-2386 GCA_964565265.1 uncultured Myxococcales bacterium | reverse complement strand
TCTGGTCCGTTGCTTTCAGGCTGGAGCAGGCCTCCTTTTGCTGCCAACCGCGTTTTTGGACCTCGACCTTCGGGTGAGAGGCCGCAAAAACGCGGCCAGCACAGGAGGCCCAGATGTCCAGCCAAGTCAGCAACCTCGGTTCCCAGTCCCCCCACGGTGGCAGCAGCACTGCCTCAACCATCACCATCACTCCCTCCATCACCACCTGCCAATCTGCCCGGCTCTTCCCCCACGAACGCCTGGAAGCCTGGCGCCAGGCCCGGACCTTCTACCTGGGCTGTGGGGCGCTGCGCGGACTGCCCAAGGCAGCCGGGCACTTGGGTGATCAGCTCGAACGGGCATCCCTCAGCGTCGTCCTCAACATCGTGGAGGGTGCTGGCAGGAACTCCTGGAAGGAGAAGCGTCACTTCTTCTGCATCGCCCTGGGGTCCCTGGCGGAGTCGGTGGCGGTGCTCGACCTGGCCGTCGCCAAGGGGCTGCTGGATCCGTCGGAAACCGAAAGGCTGGTGGCTGTGGCCAGAAGGGTCGGCGCTCTGCTCACCGGGCTGATGAAGGCTGGCCAGGGATAGGTCGGGCCCTCAATCCAAGCCCAGTTCTCCAGTTGTCGCTGTCCGGACCCAGTTGCAGGTCAATACAGGCCAAGCAACGCAAAATGCAGGTTGAAGACCGGCAGTATCCAGGAGCCGTCATCGTGATTATCCGAGTCGTCGCCCATGTTGATCGCCGGAAGCAAGAGGCCACCGAGGCCCACGCCGGCTTCAAAGACGGCGCCTGATCCTGTCTTGACTCGCTTGGACATATCCAGCGACAAACCCGGCAGGCCGTTCGCAAACACGAAGCCCAACCCCAAGGCTGTCTCCGAATCGTCTTCTTGGGCGAGCAGCACCTCGACGCTGGGTCTGATGACCGGAAATGCCGAGTCTCCCCCCAAGAATACTGCCCCATCCACACCCAAGCGGGCCGGCCCATCAAACAGCGGCCCAGTCCTCCACGAGAGGCCGATACCCGGCGCCGCAGCGAGGATCAGATAGGCGCCCTGCACCCCAACACCGGCAAGCCCTGAGTTGCTCAGGTCCCTGGCCTCGGCCCCCGGGCTCGGCAGAAGCACCAGGGCCAGCAACCCCAACAACAACACCCTTAGACGCTCAGCCCGCCTATTCATGAGGACCCCCTGCTTTGGGTTCGAATTCGGGGGACGCAAACAGCCCATGGCTTCGCATGGTAATCGTTCATCGCCTTGGGGCAAAGCGAATTGGTCAGGACCCCGGCTGTCAATCCACCACCCCGCCCGCCCAAGTCGTACCGTGGACTCAGGCCTTGACTTGGGCAAGCGACGGCAAGGCCTGCCGGGCCGGGGCGCTACCCCCGCCTCGGCCCTGGGAAAAGTGTGAGCTAAGCCGCGGCGTGACCATTAGTAGAGCACCGGGGTCGGTTCCTGTCGCGACAGGAACCGACCACAACGCGACAGGAACCGACCCCACCGTCAGCTGCTTTGGGCCAGTTCTGTCGGCGCTCCGTCCCGCGGTTCAATACGGGAGCAACACCCCAATATGCAGGTTCCACATTGGGGGTAGATACCCGCCTTTCTCGTAAACCCAAAAGTTGGAACCGTAATCAATAGTTGGGATTCTGAGGCAATGGAGGCCCAGGCCGAGATCCAACACCCCGTTTGGTCCGATGATGAACCGCCTGGAAAGCTCCAAGAACCCCCCCGGCGTCACCAAGACCATCTCCAGACCCAACGCCAAGACCGTTTCGGCGCTCTTGCCGCTGGACAGCAATACTTCAAGATAGGGTCTGACCGCCGGCAAAGGATAGCCCTGTCGCAGCAGAAAATAGAGGGAAGCGTCGAGTCCCGCACGAACAGGAGTATTCTGCTTGGAGGGACTGGATTTCCAAGAAATGCCGACGCCAGGAACCAACAACTCGGGGACGACTGACGAGCCGACTTGCACACTGCCGCCGACAAGCGCTGAGTCTCTCAGGTCGAACGCCTCGGCAGGTCTCCCCAGCAAAAGCACCAAGGCCAGGAACCCCAACGCCACCATCTTCAAGCACCCGGCGCGCCCAGTCATGTGCCCCTTTAGACCCATTGAGTGTGGAAGGGCCTGCCGGCCCATGGGTGCCAATGATACTCGAACTGAGCACCGTGGCAAGGACGCGAAGGCCCCTGCCCAATAGCCTTCCCCCCGTGGGCTTGCTATTGATCACATCGTGCGAGGTACTCCCCTGGGGCCGTTCAAGGCCCCTGCACCTTGAGCAGTCCTGCCAGCATGGAGCCGACCTTTCGACCAGCGGCGATGGCGCGTTCAGCTTGGTCGCCTTCGATGAGGCCCCTGGTTGCCGCCACATCCACCACCGCCACAGCTTCGGCAAGAGACCCAAG
>CAZMEC010000330.1:0-2426 GCA_964565265.1 uncultured Myxococcales bacterium | reverse complement strand
TCCAGGCCCACGATGCTGCGGTCCGCCAGGGCCTCCGCCACGCTGACCCGATAGGCCGTGGGTCTGGCCCGCTGGGGCTTGCAGGCCACCAGCGCCGGAATCAGCAAAATGAGCAGCACCCAAGGCTTCACCCTTGCCTCCAGGCCAGAAAACGGACAAAGACTTTTAGCCCGAAGCGGGGGCCCTTGTCAATGAAAGCGGTGGCCGGGCCGAATACTTGAACGGGGGGGGAATCTGGTAGACAATCACCGAGTCTGGAGGTCACCATGAATCGTTTTGGAGTCGGGTTCTCAGTGGAGATCTTTGGAGAATCCCACGGGCAATCCCTTGGGGTCGTGGTGGATGGCTGCCCCGCGGGCCTGCCCCTTGGGGAGCGGGACCTGGAGGCGGACCTGAAGCGTCGCAAGCCGGGGGCTCCGGGGACCACCGCCAGGAAGGAGAGGGACCGCCCCAGGCTGCTGTCCGGGGTGTTCCAGGGCCTCACCACAGGGGCCCCCATCCTCATCCTCTTCGACAACGAGGACGCCGACCCCGCGGCCTACAAGTGGGTCCTGCGCACCCCCCGGCCGGGGCACGCGGACCTCAGCGCCTTTCTGAAATTCGGGGGCAACGCCGACTACCGGGGCGGGGGGCACTTCTCGGGCCGGCTCACCGCCGGGTTGGTGGCCGCAGGGGCCATCGCCAAGAAATTGCTGGCTCCCATGGAGTTCAGGTCAACCCTGGTTGAGGTGGGGGGTCGGCAGGATATCGAGGAGGCGGTGCGGGAGGCCCTGGCCCTGGGGGACTCCGTGGGGGGCCTGGTGGAGTGCCGCATGGGCCCCGTCCCCGGGGGCCTGGGCGAGCCCTTCTTTGACTCCGTGGAGTCCGTGCTGGCCCATGGGCTCTTCTCCATCCCCGCCATCCGGGGCGTGGAGTTCGGGGCCGGGTTCTCCAGCGCCGCCATGCGAGGCAGCCTCTGCAATGACCCCATCTGTGACGCCTCGGGCACCACCTCCAGCAACAACGCCGGGGGCATCAACGGGGGCCTGAGCAACGGCAACGAGATCGTGCTGCGGGTGGCGGTCAAGCCCCCCTCCAGCGTGGCCATCAAGCAGGAGACGGTGGATCTGTGCACGGGCAAGAAGGTGGAGCTCCGCACCAAGGGCCGCCACGACGCCTGCATAGCCCTGCGGGTGCCCGTGGTGGTGGAGGCCGTCTGCGCCATAGGGCTGGCTGACCTGGCCAGCCGCCAACAGCTACTCCCAAGGATCTGGGCCAAGAAGCACCTGCCCTGCGACTGAGCTGACGCCGTCCGAACCCCGACCGCAAGTGACGCTGGCCGCTGGCCCGTCCGAACCCCGACCGCCAGGGAGGGGGCTGTTCTACATCTCTGTGGGCTGGGGGATGAACACGGTGGGCAGGCCCAGTTCCTGCTCAATCCAGCCCCCCAGGGCTTGCACGCCGAAGGTCTCCGTCCCGTAGTGGCCGCAGAACAGCACGGACAGTCCCCAGTCCTGAGCCAGGGCGTGGACCGCGTGGTTGGTCTCGCCGGTGATGACCAGGTCCAGGCCGTGGCGGTGGGCATCCAGGATGTCCCCCGTACCGGGGCCCCCCGAGACCACCCCCACCACGGATACCATAGGCTTGCCGAACTCCAGCAGGCGCCCCGTCAGCCCCCGCCTGGCCTGGGCCTCCCGGACAAACCCCTGGAGGGGCCGGGGGGAGGGCAGGGTGCCGAAGTAGCCGATCTGGTTGCCGTGCCAGAGCCCGAAGCTGCCCTCGTTGGGAAGCCCCAGGCGGGCCAGCAACTGGGCGTTGTTGCCCAGGGTGGGGTGCATGTCCAGGGGCAGATGCTGGGCGTAGAGGCCCACCTGGTGCCGGACAAGGGAGGCCACCCGCTGGTAGTCCCCGCCCACCAGGGGATAGGGGGTGCCCCAGTAGAGGCCGTGGTGGGTGATGAGGAGCCCGCAGCCGAGCTTCGCGGCCTCCTCGAAGACGGAGAGGCGGGCGTCCACCGCCAGGGCCACCCGGGTCACCTCCCAGTCGCCCCCCACCTGGAGGCCGTTGGTGGCGATGTCGTTGACCTTCACGGGGGCAAAGAGGGCGTCCAGCCTGCGGCTGATCTCAGAGAGCTTCATGGGGTCACCTTCTTCCTGGAGCGCTCCAGATCCTTGCCGCTGATGAGCACGGGGCCGGCATCCAGGGTGCGGATCCAGTAGAGGTCCGGGGGCAGCACATCCCGGGGTCTCACCCAGTCCGGCAGGGAGAGGCCCAGGGCGAGGCGCAGGACCAGCTCGGGGAAGTTGGCGCCGGCGGCGCTGTAGAAGTTGTGGGTGGTGCCGAAGCGCCCGATGTTGATCTCCGTGAGGTGGGGCCGACCCTGGCCGTCCCCCTTGAAGTCCACGAAGGCGGGGCCGCTGTAGTTGGGATCGATGATGCGGACGGCC
>CAZMEC010000329.1:0-2440 GCA_964565265.1 uncultured Myxococcales bacterium | reverse complement strand
CCATCGTGTGGCTGGGGGACACCCTGGCCTACTTCGGCGGCCGCACCCTGGGGCGGCACAAGCTGTACCCCGCCGTCAGCCCCAAGAAGACCGTGGAGGGAGGCATCTTCGGGTTGCTGGGCTCGGTCCTGGGCGGCTACATCTCGTTCCGCTGGCTGCCCCTTCCGGGCCTGGGCCTCTACCAGTTCCTGGGCCTGGCCCTGCTGTGCGGCGTGGCCGAGCAGGTGGGTGACTTCTCTGAGTCCATGGTCAAACGCGCCGCCAACCTCAAGGACAGCGGCAGCATTCTCCCCGGCCACGGCGGCATGATGGACCGCATCGACGGCCTGCTTTTCGCCATCCCAGTCCTCTATTTTGGTTGGATGCTGCTAGGCTAGCGCTTGCCCATGAGCTTGATGAGGATGCCCTTCTGGACGTGCATGCGGTTCTCGGCCTCGTCGAAGATCACGCTGCGAGGATCGTCGCAGATCTCGTCCACCACCTCTTCGCCGCGGTGGGCGGGCAGGCAGTGCATGAAGACCCAGTCGGGGTCCGCGTTGGCCATGAGCTTGGGGTTCACCTGGTAGGCGCCCAGGTCCTTCTTGCGCTTGGCCGTCTCGGCCTCCTGGCCCATGGAGGTCCACACATCGGTGTAGACGACCTTGGCGCCCTTGACGCCCGCCTTGGGGTCCACCACCACTTCAATCTTGCCACCGTGGCGCGCGGCGATGGCCAGGGCCCGCTTCATGACTGCGGCATCCGGGCTGTAGGCCTTGGGGCACACCACCCGCAGGTCAATGCCCATGACGGCCGCGCTAAGCATCAGCGAGTGGGCCATGTTGCTGCTGCCGTCGCCGATGTAGGACATCTTCAGACCCTGCAGCGGTCCCACATTCTCCCGCATGGTGAACAGGTCGGTCAGGCCCTGGCAGGGGTGGAAGCTGTCGGTCAGGCCGTTGATGACGGGGATGCTGGCGTTCTTGGCCAGGGTCTCCACATCGCTGTGCTTGAAGGTGCGGATCATGATGCCGTCCAGGAAGCGGGACAGGACCTTGGCGGTGTCCGACACGCTCTCGGACTTGCCAAGCTGCAGGTCGTTCTGGTTGAAGAACATGCCGTTGCCGCCAAGCTGGTACATGCCCACTTCAAAGGACACGCGGGTCCGGGTGCTGGGCTTGTGGAAGATCATGCCCAGGGTCTTGCCCGCCAGGGCCTGGCGGTAGTTGCCCGGGTTGGCCTTCACATCCTTGACCAGCGCGAACAGTTCGTTGAGGTCATCCTGGGTGAGGTCGGCTTCGGTCAGCAGGTCTTTACGCCACATGGCTTTTACTCCGTGTAGGGATGGTTTTCAAACGGCGGCGATTATTGAACAGGGGCTGCGGGGCTGTCAACGACGATGGACTACCCACACTCGGCACTTCTGCTTGACTACTGGGCCCGTCCCCACGATCATTCCCGGGACATTTCAACCGTGAGGAGTTCCCATGAAGCCTGTTGTGCTTGCCGTTGCCCTGGCCCTTGCGTCCTCTGCCGCCGTTGCCCAGGACAAGCCCGCGGCGCCCCTCGCCAAGCCCGCCGCCACCACCGTGCCGGCCAAACCCGCGGCTGCCACCGCTGTGGCCCCCAAGGCCATTCCCCTGGCTGCCCCCAAACCCCTTGTGAAGGAGAATCCCATGCAGACCACCGCCTCTGGACTTCAGTACATTGACACCGTCGTGGGTACCGGCGACGCCCCCGTGACCGGCAAGCGCGTCACCGTGCACTACACGGGCTGGCTGCAGTCCAACAAGCAGAAGTTCGACTCCTCCGTGGACCGGGGCAAGCCCTTCTCCTTCGCCATCGGCATCGGTCAGGTCATCAAGGGCTGGGACGAGGGCGTCCTCTCCATGAAGGTCGGCGGCAAGCGCCAGCTGATCATCCCCGCCAAGCTGGGCTACGGTGAGCGCGGCGCCGGCGGCGTCATCCCCCCCAACGCCACCCTCGTCTTCGATGTCGAGCTGCTGTCCGTCGAGAAGTAGTCCAACCTCACTTCAGCAAGGCAGGGCTGGCCGGCATTATCAGGGAGATGAGGTCCTTCTCGTCTTCCGAAAGCCCGGCGCCTTCGATCAGGCTCCACAGCATGTCCGTTTGGACCGACTCAGACATTGCGTCAAACCGCCGCGAGACCACCAGCACATGGATGTTGTCCTTGTAGCCGTCAGAGATGTCGACGGTATCCCTGGGGAACTCCACCCGAAGCGCAGCCTCGATGGCTGCTTTGATGTCTTCTCTGGTGCGCATAAATGCTCCTTCAACAGCGATTCGCGTCAAGCCACCAATAGACCCGTTCCACGGCGTCTAGAAACCGTCTGGCGTTGGCTGCTGTCCAGTCCCCAGGATCGTATCTCCAGTGGGGACGCCAGCGAGCAACCCATGCAAAGAAATCCACCCTCACGGGACTTTGCCTCAGTTTCGGAACCAA
>CAZMEC010000328.1:0-2443 GCA_964565265.1 uncultured Myxococcales bacterium | reverse complement strand
CGTTGAACATGGGCTTGAAGGCGGGGTTGGTGCCAAGGCGCTCGGCCACGGCCTCGACCTTTGGTCCCTGCCCCGGGACCTGGGGCGGCTGCCAGGGCTTGAAGTAGATGGCGGCCCCCGCAGCCCCCGCTAGCACCACGGCGGAGAAGATCAATGTGACGGTCCGCTTCTTCTTGGCCGCAGCGGCCCGCTTCACGGCTCGGATCTTGTCCGCGGCGGCCTGCTCAGCCTCCTGGATTTTCTGCTCTTCGTCCAACTTCTTGGCGCGCTCGCGGTCTTCCTTGTTGGTCTTCTGCTTGCGGCGTTTCTCGGCCTCTTCTTCCACGGCCTTGCGGTATTCCTCGCGCTTGCGCGCTTCTTCCTGCTCTTCCTTGCGACGGCGCTCCTCATCCCGGCGGGAGAGCTCGCCCTCCATCTGGGCCCGCTCCCGGTCGGCATCCTTGCGGACCTCGGACAACAGGCTGGACAGCAGATCCCCACCGCCGGCGGCGGGCTTTCCTGGGCTGGGCTCGGTGGGCTTGGTGGCGCTGCTGGAAGAAGCCTGGCGCTTGATCTCCTCCAGGGTCTTGAGCAGCGGATCGTCCTGTTTTGGGTCAGCCATGGTCACACCTTCAGCGCCAGTTGCGGCGCGGACAGCGAATACTAGAGGCCCGGCGGCCTGTTGTCAAAGGTCTGGGGGTCCGGGTCAGTCCTGGTCCTTGAGCGGGGCCAGGACGGACTCGGGGATGGTGCCAAGGTACAGTTTGCCATCAACCACGAAGGCGGGCGTGCCCTGGACCTCCAGGGCCAGGCCGGCGGCCACATCGGAGGCCACAGCCTTGGCTGCCTCGGGACCCGCCAGGCAACATTCGAATGCATCCATGTCCAACTGAAGGGACTCTGCCAGGGACATGAGCTGCTTGGAGCCGGCGGCCACCTCCTGGGCGTTCTGGAACAGGGCGTCGTTCATCTCCCAGAAGCGGCCCTGCTGGCCGGCGCAGAAGGCGGCAAAGGAGAGCTGGCAGGCCTGCTGGTGGAAGGGGGTCTTGATCATGCTGTTGCAGGCCTGATCGAGGGGGAAATGGCGGTGGTTGATGCGGACCTTGCCGGGGTGCTTGGCCAGGAGCCGCCGCAGGCGCATGTGGGCCTTGCGGCAGTGGGGGCACTCGTAGTCTGTGAACTCATCAATGGTAATGGAGGGCTTGGCGGCTCCGATCCAATGGTGGCCCTCGGGATCGCGCCCCATGGTGATGTTGTCGGGGGAAATCAGCTCCGCCTCATGGGGCTTGTCCCCACAGTGGCAGTCCGGGCCGCAGACCCCGGCGGGCACTGCGTCATCGGCCCAGGCGGGCATCTGATCGGTGGTCTTGTGAGAGAAGATCTGCTCGGCCTCGCGGTCCACCAAGGCGGCCCGTTCCAGGTGGGGCGTGATCCAGGTGGCGTTGGCGCCCCAGGCGGCCCCCAACAACCCAAACCCCAGGGCCCCATGGGCCAGCAGCACCCGAGGACTGCGGAAGATCCAGGCAAGATCGTCCCTCACGGCCCGCCAGGCCCCGGCCACCAGCGGTTGACCTTCGGCCCTCACAGCCAACACGCCCATGACGAAGATGCCCAGGTTCACCAGGTCCGCCGTGAGGCACAGGGTACACCAGGAGCCAATGACAAAGTGCATGACCACCAGCAGCAGCACTGAGAAGGCCAGAAAGACCGTGCCAAACAGGAACAGGACGCCCCGCTCGCGGCGCTGGCGGCGAAGCCAAAGCCCAGCCAGGGAGATGAGGGCCAGGAAGGAGTACCCGACGGTGGCAAGCATGGCCGTGGGCAGCCGCCCGACCACCTGGTCGGTGCTGGCCTCGATGGTGTCCCCGGACACAAAGGGCACCACTGCCCAGCGGCTGCGCTCGACGGTCTCGCAGTTTATCTTCTCGTTCACATTGCAAGAGCTTTTGTAGGCGGGGTCCACCCTGGTCTTCAGGAAGACCACGGTGCTTTCGTAGCTGGCAAACAGTCCCACAAGACAAAGCACGATGGTGGCAACAAAGGCCGCGTTCATGCGCACCGGGCTGGGATTCGTGCTGTTGCTGCTGGTGTCCATCTTGTCCCCCTGATGCCGGGTCCCCGTAGGCCCCCGAATATAGACGGACCACCGGGGGAATCAAGTCTCTTGTGACAGTCGCAATTCTTCCCCTTGCCGCCCAAAAAACCGTGCTTATGATTGACCGGTCTATGCATTCAGTCCAGAGGTGGTTCATGGATCCAGTCCTGCTTGCGAGAATTCAGTTCGCAATGACCGTGGGTTTCCATTTCATCTTCCCGCCAATCTCCATCGGCCTGGCCTGGTTCCTGGTCCTGGCTGAATGGAAGGCCTGGCGCCAGAAGAGCGCAGAGTGGGCCGCCATTGCCCGGCTCTTCGGGAAGATCTTCGCCATCACCTTCGCGGTGGGCGTGGCCACGGGCATCACCA
>CAZMEC010000327.1:0-2500 GCA_964565265.1 uncultured Myxococcales bacterium | reverse complement strand
ACGGTCATTTCCTTGATAAGACGGGTGAAGACGCGACCCCTGGCGGCGTCGGCCTTGCCCTTCTTGTGCTTGATGGTGCTCCATTTATTGTGCCCTGACATGGGTTCCTCCGAGAGTGTTGGCCGCTAACTTCTAGCACCGGGCCCCTCAGGGTTCAAGAAAAACCTTAATTTTGACCCCCCGTGGCGGAAGGATAGACTCCGGGCCAGGAAGAACTGCGTGGCGGGGCGCCGTGAGGATTGCCATTTTCACAGGTGTGCTGGGACTGCTGCTGCCGGGGCTGGTGGGCTGCCATGACCACAGCGCCATGGAGCAGCAGCTTGCCGACCTCCGCCTGGACCTGGGCAGGGTGCAGGCGGTGCAGTCCAACCAGAGCATCCAGATGGAGGACCTGCAGAGCCGCATGCTGCTGCTCTCCGACGAGGTGGACTCCAACCGGATCATGATCCAGCGGATAGGGGGGACGGGGGGGATTGGAGAGGGAGCCGGGCCCATGGAGCGGCTGCTGGACTCCAGCCGACCCCAGGAACTGCCCGTGGTGCGCCTGTCGCCCCGGGAGCCCGAACCCCAGGAGGAGAGCGGCGAGATAGCGCTGCAGCAGCTTGACTCTGCGGGGAACCTCATCCAGTTCTGGGACAGCCAGCCGCCCCCGAGGGCGGGCCAGGGGGACGGTTTGCAGGGTCCCCCGGCGCCCCCCCAGGGACCAGTGCAGCAGAAGGTGTCCTCGGGCCGGGGCTTTGATTCCCGGCCGGTGATGCTTTACAACCAGGGCATGGAGCTGCTGAAGGCCAAGAACCATCAGCAGGCCATCATGGTCTTTGAGGACTTCATCCACCAGTGGCCGGGGCACGAGTACGCGGACAACTGCATGTATTGGATCGGCGAGGCCCTCTATGACCAGGGGAAGTTTGAAAGCGCCCTGGCCAGCTTCGAGGGGGTGGCGCAGCGATACCCGGATGGCAACAAGGTCCCGGATGCCCTGCTGAAGGCGGCCTTCTGCCATGACAAGCTGGGGGCCCCGGAGCGGGCCCGGGAGCTGCTGGACCGGGTGATCAGGACCTACCCTGGTACGGAGGCGGCCCGGATCGCCGGACGAAGCCGCGGCGGGCGTTAGGAAAAGGGGGCATCCATGAACGGAAGAGTGGCCTTGATACTGTCAGTGCTGGCCCTTCTGGCGGCTGTGCCCGGCACCCTGCGGGCCGAGGAGCCCCTGATCGTCACCACCTATCCGTCCCTCTCCGGGGAGCGCATCTACATCGTGGAGGAGGGGGACACCCTCTGGGACATCTCCGAGCAGTTCTTCGAGGACCCCCACTACTGGCCCGTCATGTGGGCCTTCAACCCCCAGATCACCAACCCCCACTGGATCTACCCGGGGGACTATGTGGTCATCTTCCCCAAGAACCTCACCGAGCAGGGGGCCGTGCTGGTCTGGGCCAACTCGCGCTACAACGACAAGGCCAAGGACATCTCGCTGGAGGTGCGCTCGTTGGGGTTCATCTCCGACAGGGACTTTCGGGAGAGCGGCAAGATCGTCTGGTCCCGGGAGGAGCGGGACATGCTGGGCCAGTACGACGAGATCTATGTGGAGTTCTACATCCCCAAGAAGATCATGCAGGGCGAGGAGTTCACCGTGTACCGCAAGGAGGGCAAGGTGGAGCACCCCGTCACCGGCGACCTGCTGGGCTGGAAGGTGCGGCACCTGGGCAAGGCCCGGGTCCTCGGGGTGGAGAAGGCTTACGCCAAGGCCTTGCTGCTGACCACCTACCAGGAGATCGGGCGGGGGGACATGTTCACCGACATCTTCAACCACCAGACCCGCCTGTCGCCCACGGCCAACAAGGTTGACCTGGAGGCCAGCATCGTACTGTCCATGGAGGACGATCACGAGCTGGGCGAGAGCAGCTATGTCTTCCTGGACAAGGGCCGCAACGACGGCGTCCAGGAGGGCAACCGCTTCGTCGTCTTGGAGCGGGGCGACGGCCGCTACGAGCTGGACGACGACGACCTGGCCGACCTGCCCTGGGAGGTGGTGGGCGAGATCATGATAGTGGAGCCCTACGACGGCACCTCCCTGGGCGTCATCACCAGATCCATCAAAGAGCTAAGCATCGGCCAGCGCTGCGAGATGCGCAAAGGCTACGGCGAAGAACCCCAGACCGAACAGTAGCCCGCCAAAAAAGACATTATGGACATCATGGACACGATGGACCCGGGGCCCCGGATGGACACCGAACCAAGGGTGCCACTTGCCACGGCTGGGGGTTTCGGGGGATGGACATTATGGACATTATGGACACGATGGACCCGGGGCCCCGGATGGACAAAGACAACGGGCGCCAGTTGCCAGCGGCCGGTGGTTTCGGGGGGTGGACATCATGGACACGATGGACCAGATGGACCCGGGGCCCCGGATGGACAAAGACAACGGGCGCCAGTTGCCAGCGGCTGGGGGTTTCGGGGGATGGACATTATGGACACGATGGACCAGATGGACCCG
>CAZMEC010000326.1:0-2508 GCA_964565265.1 uncultured Myxococcales bacterium | reverse complement strand
GAGTGCGTGGAGTTGCTGGCCAAGTCCGACTTCGTTGGCTTCGAGCCCCCCGACACTTGCTTGGAAATGGCTGGGGCCGCCTGCTTCCCCGAAGCCCCTGTACTGCCAGAAGACGCGGAGGCCTTCGCGGAGGCCCTGGCCGGCAAGTGCTACGAGGAGTTTGCTGATGTTCCCCTGGCCAGCCTGCTGGCCTGGCACCTGCTGGGCGTCCTGCAGGCGCTGAACCTGTCCCAGACGGCCAATTTTGCAGTGGCCACCGAGTGCCTTGGCGCCCTGGGCGAGTGTCCCGGTGAAGCGGGCTGGCTGGAGTGCTTCATGACTCAGCACATGGAGGACGCGCCGGCCCTTTGCGATGGTCTGCTGGCCTGCCAGGGTCAGCTGCCGATGATGAACGACCTCAGCTACCAGGCCTGCCTGTTCGTGTGGGACTACAACGCCCCGCTGCATCCCGACGAGGTCGCCTGGGTTGGCACCTGCGTAGCGCTGGCTGAGGGGAACTGCAGTGCGGTCGCCGAGTGCCTGACCCCGCCCGCCGAGTAGGAACGCCTGCCCAAAGATCGTCCCCAGGGAATCACCAGCTATGGGCCTGAAGAGACGGACCCGGAGATGCTGTTCTGGGATACGGCCTGCCACGGCTGGGTCAGGGGCAAAGCCTCATCCCCTCCAGGGCGGCGGCATGCTTGGGGGCCACCTCCAGGATGGTCTTGAACTCCCGGCGGGCGTCTTCGTATTTCCCTTGCTTGAGAAGGGACCAGCCGTAGCCCGACCTCATCTCCACATCGGAGGGGTAGAGTTCCAGGACCCTCTTGTAGGCCACCTCGGCCTCGGGGAAGCGGGTGAGGCTGTAGTAGGTGAAGGCCAGCCTGCTGTTGGCCAGGTAGCTTAAGGGTTCGGTTTTCAGGATCTCCTTGCCGGTTTTTTCCGCATCAAGCCACCGTCTGGCCCCCATCTGGGACAGCATCAGCCCCAGCCGCGCCTCGGTGGCCTTTGGTTTGAGGCCAAGGGCCCGGGTATAGCCGTCAACGGCCCGGTCGTACCTGGCGTTGAGGTAGTTCAGCCAGCCCAGGCGAAGCTGGACCATGTACTCTCCCTGTCTTGCCGGCGGGACCTTCATCAGGGCTTCAAGCGCCAGGGCATATTGGCCCTGGGCCTCCAACTCCACGGACTGTTGGTAGGGGGCGGAGTAGTCCTGTCCCCGGGCCTGGGGCAGCCCAGCGAAGAACAACCCAACCAAAGACAATGCGGTCACCATGACTTGGAATTTCATCTTTCAACCTCCTTGGGTTTCGTCAGTTCGGGGAGAAGGAGCCGCCGGCCGAGGCGCCGGCCTGATGGTCACGGTTCGGGTCTTGCCGCGCACGGTCAACTCCAGGCGCGTGGGCCCCAGCCTGCTGTTCAACTCCGCCTCCGTGCGAAGCAGGGGCTGGCCCCTCCAGCGGGCCTTGGACTCGCCCCGCACAATCAACAAGTCGCCCTTGGGTTCAGCCTTGTAGGCCATCTGGATCTGGGCCACCCCAAGGAAGGGCGACCACAGGTCCGCCAGCAGCCTGCGGGGCCAGGTCTGGGAGTGGCGCTCAGCCAGGTGGTCCGTCCATTCCAGCCCCCGGGTGGGGTCGAAGGGCACTCGCGGGAGGGCTGCGTACAACAGGTACAGCCCCGACCGTTGGGGCCCGATGTAGTCGTAGATGGTGAACGCGGGCGGCCGGTTCTCGAAGAACAGCACCCCGCGCCGTTCCGGGGAGGTCAACATCAGGTTCCCAAAGAGGTCTATCTCAGAGCGCACCAACTCCCTGGAATGTCCGTCGGACAACTCCAGGTCCCGCCCAATGGGGAAGTCGAACATCGCGGAGACCTCGGCGGCGGGCTCCAGATTGCGCACCTGGTCGCCCTCCTTGGGGATGATGGAGGCAAGCAACCGCTCGCCCTCGGGCAGCACCTGGACCACCTCATGGAAGGCGCCCTTGAGGGTGGGCGCGCCAATGCGGGCCGTGCCCTGGAGTTGGAAGTGCAGATGGGGACGGGGGCTGCGTCCCGAGTTGCCACACAGCCCCAGGATGTCGCCCTTGCGAACGGGCTGCCCCTCTCGAACCTTGAGGGAATTGGGCTGCAGATGGCAGACCAGGGAATACAGCCCGGGCGCGTGATACAGCAGCACCAGATTGCCCCAGTTCTCGCGGGAGTTGAGGTGCCCGACCTCGTTGTCCGGCACCTCGTCCACGGTCTTGACCACCGTGCCGTCGGCGCTGGCCAGGACGGGCAGCCGGTAACAAAGATGGTCCTCGACCTTCCGCCCCGAGCCCTTGAATAGCTGGCCCTGGGCGTCCTTGACCTCAAAGTCGAAGGCGTGGCGCCACTGGGCCCGATGGGTCTGGTCGCCGTTCTCGCCCTGGGTGCAGACCCAGCGACCCATCACGGGAAGCTGAAATCGGATGTGATGGAAGTGGCCAAAGCGGGCCATGCGGGTGGTGAAGTAGTTCAGGTTCTCCTCGGGGGTGCCCATGAGGAAGT
>CAZMEC010000325.1:514-2552 GCA_964565265.1 uncultured Myxococcales bacterium | reverse complement strand
AGGTATCCTCCGGGCAGCGTCCGCAGCTACTCGGTCAATCACAGACACATCAATCTCGTGCGTTGCGGTCGAAAACCCAGAGTATTGCACGCCCAAATGAACCTCGAACTCCTTGTCGTGCAACCGACAACGGGCGAAGCAGAAATCCTGGGTACTAGATCCCAAGTGCCCGGGGCTGCCGCGGAAGACGATGACAGAGGGGGCCAGGCCCGTTCTTGCCCCGTGAAGTTCAACAGAGCCGCCGGCCTGCCGAATGGCTTTGACAACGAGAGCGAACACATATACCTCGAACGCCCCCTCTCGTTGGTTTCTGTTCAACTGTAGGACGCCTCCCATTCCTGGGATACCGAGGATGTCACGGACGGCGTCTTCTAGTTCTTGCTTCGTGGGCATGCCTGTTTCACCTCAGATTCCAAGTCAGAAATCAGCTTCGACAGCTTGGTAGCGTGAGCAAAGAGCGTTCCGGTATGTTCCTGAGACAGCATTTCAAACGGACCGATCTGTGTTTCGCTCTCTCCCGCCGGTGGTTTAAGGTCGCCGTCAGTTCTTGATTGATCCAGGTGGTCCTGTCCAAAGGCCATCCTGAGTCCACCCGGTAATGTGCTATCAGTGACCTCGACCAAATTCCTTGCAGCAGCGTCAACCTGCAGGGGGATTTCGGCAGCGGCCAGAAAGATGCGAAGCGCCTCCAAGAGCGCTTCCTTGGAGGTCAATGGCCCGTAAACGGAACCGCTAGTCACCATATTCCCATGTCGTCCAACCGTGCGGAGGGTGCCCTTGGCCACCGCGGATTCGATGTGTTCAACAAGTGATTTAGCCCCATCCTTGTGTAACCACGCAAAAAAAAAAAAAAAAACGCTCTTGGCTTCATCTTCGGAAATCATTATCCAGCCTCAACAAGTCAGGAAAGGGTTTGAGGGACTTCGTCCCATGCAGCCGCCACGACAAAGCGCTTTGACCCCAAGTCATCACGGCACCTAACCGCCCATTGGTGAACACATACTTCAACGGAGGGTAAGGGGCCAGCATTTTTTTCTGCGGCGGTTCCCGATTCACCCGGTATCGCCTTAGACATGGGTTTGGTTCTGGATCATTGCCCGGCTTTCTCAAGTAGCGTACCAAACGGCGGGAGGATCTTGGGCATGTCAAAGGCGATACTGAAGGCGGATTCGGGGGCGTTCCTGGATGATTTGGACTACCTGACGAGCGAACTCAGGTGGCTGGCAGTCAGGGCGCGCAGGATCGCCGCCGAAAGAGAGACTGGCAGCTGGATCGAGGGCTACAGCCGCAACAGGCCGAAGGTTGGCAGGTCGGCTGAGGTCGCTGGACTGCTTCGGGCCGAGACCTTCATGAGGCGTGCCATTGACGCCCGGGTGGACGCGACGCGAGCTCTAGAGGGGGGACCGAAGCTCGGCCTGGACCTGGTTTGTGACGAGGCTGGACTGACCTGGGAAGAGCGGCTGCTGCTGTTGGTGGCGATGTTGCCAGGCTTGTCGCGGCATATCGTGGACGAGGTGCTCCTGCCGCTCAACCTTCACGCTTGGGGCAGGATTGCGGTCGAAGATGCCCTCGTGCTGCTTGATCCGCAGGGCCCCCGGGACTGGGCGCGCTACAGGCAGTACCTGCGGCCGGGAAGCCGACTGGTTAGTAACGCTCTACTGAAGGTGGCAATGGGCTCCGGCCCCTTGGCCCCGGACTCTTTGATGGACGCGAACTGCTCCCTGTCCATGGCGGCCTTCAGCGTCATCATCGGCGACCCCGAGGTGGTTCAGGAAGCACGGTTGGAGGATTGATCATGGAACAGGCAGCTCCTTCCACTGGGGTAACGATCTCAGTTCACCAGCGGCTTGACGAGGCTGGTTTCGTCGTCAGGGTAACCGAGCGGGCTGGCCATGGCCGTGAGATCAAGTGCCCTACACCAACCTTAGCCGAAGCTGAGGCCCTGGCCCTGTCCATCAAGAACTATGTTGACGGCGGCTGCGACCTCGCCCCGCTGTTTGGGGAGTAGGCCGCTGTGAACATCCGAAACAGGCTGCTG
>CAZMEC010000325.1:0-477 GCA_964565265.1 uncultured Myxococcales bacterium | reverse complement strand
CCGGGGGAGCATTCCGACATGGCTGCTGGTGAGGGCAGAGATCCCCCGCACCGCAAAGTACCTGATGCTGGGTGCCGTCAGCGGCGTCAGTGGGCCCCTGGTCGCTCCCCTGTCACTACGGCGGCGAAGCTGACTCGGCTGCCCTCGGGGTACACCACCAGGGTACACCACCGCCCTCAACGAAATCCCCTTTACTACAAGGACTTTTCGGCAACACATTGATTCGCTTCAGAAAAAAATCCACCTCTGTATGGGCTTTTTGAGCTTCCCAAACTAAAGGGGGCAGGTCCGAATCCTGCCCAGAAAAGGCCATGCCGATTTCGGTCATCTCGAAGGTTCAGAACCGTTTCACTCGGTGGTGACAACTAGGCTGGCCGCCAGGGCCTTGCGTGCGTAGTATGTAATCTTGGTGGTAGGCCTCGGCGGGGTAGAACTTGTTGCCCTGGGCGTCGGTCAGGTAGGTGGCGACCTTCAGGC
>CAZMEC010000324.1:0-2578 GCA_964565265.1 uncultured Myxococcales bacterium | reverse complement strand
AGCTCGCCGCGGGCCACCATGTCCAGCTTGTAGCCGTCCAGGCCGGGCTTCCACCGGGCGCTGCCAAAGCGCAGGTGCCCCTTGAGCACCGCCGTGTAGGCGCGGATCTGCTCGGCGGTGGGCTTGCCCAGGGTCACGGTGCGGGTGATGTCGGTGGTGCCATCCACGAACTGCCCGCCGGAGTCCAGCAGGAGGATCCCTTCCGCCTTGAGGGGCCGGTCGCTTTCCTCGGTGGGGGTGTAGTGGACGATGGCGCCATGGTCCCCGTAGGCCACGATGGTGCCAAAGCTGGGTCCCACATAGGCGGCCCCGCCGGCCTTGACCCGGGCCAGGTGCACGCCCTCGGCCACGCTGCGCTCGGAGGCCCCTGCGGCCACCAACTCATCCAACCGGGAGAGGAACTCCACCATGGCCACGCCGTCCCGCAGGTGGGCCCGACGCATGCCCTCCAACTCGGCCTCATTCTTGGTGGCCTTCCATCTGGGAATGGGGCTGCCCTTGGACAGGACCATGCCGCCGGCTTTTTGGAAGCCTCCGGCCACCGCTTCGTTGGCCGTGGTGGGATCCATCCAGATGGCCTCACCTCGTTTGGCCCGCGCCGCCAGGTCCCCCGCCAGGGCCTCGTAGGGGCGCAACTTCAGCACCTGGGGCAGGGCGCGCAGCACCTCATGGAGGCGGGCCTGGGCGGTGTAGAGGATGACGGACTGCCGGTCCACCAGGGCGAAGGCCAGAAAGACCGGATTGAAGTCCACATCCCCGCCCCGCAGGTTGGTCAGCCAGGCCACCTCGTCGAGGGCCGCCACCAACAGGGCATCGGCCTTGGATTCACGAAGCTCTTTTTGCAGGCGCTGGTGCTTGCTCTCCACGCTCTCGCCGGCCACCTCCAAGGGATGAATCCTGGCCGGGGCGCAGGGAAAGGGCGGGCGCTCGGTCCACACGGCGTCCACCGGATCGGCCTCCAGAGTCACCAACTCCAGGCGACGCTTCTTGAGCAACTCCTTGAGGTCGGCGTACTCCTTGACGGAGAACACCGAGGCATTCACCCCCACCTTGCCGCCGCCGGGGAGCTGCTGGGCCAGCCAATCTTCCATGGGAGGGGTCTCGGGGAGGCCAAGCTTGCACAGCTCGATGCCGCTGCCCTGGAGCTGCATCTCGCCTTGAAGGTAGTAGCGAAAGTCCGTCCAGAGGGCCGCCCCGTCGGCGGTCACCACCAGGGTCCCGGCGGAGCCATCAAAGCCGCTGGCGAAGGCCCGCCGCAGGAAGTGGGCGGCCACATATTCGCTCATGTGGGGATCGGCGCTGGGCACCACCAGGGCCTGGACCCCAGCACCAAGGAACTGCTCACGGATGGCCGACAGACGCTGCGCAACGGTGGTGCCCATGGAGACTCCTTTGTGGCTCGAAATCCTAAGGCAAGACGAGATCCTATTTACACGCGCCCGGGCCCCCGTTCCAGCGATTTCTGGCCCCTTCCAAGTTACCCCCGAACCGGCTATATTCAGCGGCGCTTAAGGAGGAGCAAATGGACGCCCGCATAGAGATCCACACAGAGAAAGACACAGAGCGCTTGGCGGCGGCCTTTGCCGCGGTGCTGCAGCCCGGGGATGCCCTGGCGCTGACGGGGGACCTGGGGGCGGGCAAGACGGCCTTCGCCCGTTACCTGGCCCGGGCCCTGGGGGTACCAGAGGACCAGGCCGTGACCAGCCCCACCTTCACCTTGCAGAACATCTACCACCATGGGCGCCTCAAGCTGGTCCATGTGGACCTGTACCGGCTGGCCGGGCTGGACGAACTGGAGGCCCTGGGCGCGGAGGATTGGCGCGCCCCGGACAGCGTCCTGCTGGTGGAGTGGGCGGAGAAGGGCCTGGAGGTCCTGGGCGCGGACTTCCTGCATCTAGAGATCGACCTCGGCCCGGACGAGGAGCGGACCTTCCGCCTGCGCGCCACGGGCCCCCGGTCGGAGGCCCTGCTGCGGGACCTGTCGGCCCTGATGACGCGCTAGAAAAACCTTTCCGAACCCCGACCGCAAGGGAGGGGGTTGTCCTTTCCGAACCAGGAGGAATTCCATGGACTTCACTTTCCAAAACCCCACCAAGATCGTCTTCGGTCAAGGCCGCATCTCCACCCTGGGCTCGGAGCTTCGCGCTCGGGGCCTCTCCCGGCCCCTGCTGGTGGCGGGAGGCGGATCAATCAAGAGCAATGGCGTCTACGATCAGGTCGTGGCGTCCCTCAAGGGCTCGGATATCCAGTGGACCGAGGCCTTCGGCGTGCGCGCCAACCCCACCCTGGCCAAGGCCGAGGAGCTTATCGCCCAGGCCCGGGCCTTCGGGGCCGACTCGGTCCTGGCGGTGGGCGGCGGCAGCGTCATTGACAGCTCCAAGTCCGTGGCCGCGGGCTTTCACCTGGACAAGCTCTGGGACGCCTTCACCGGCAAGGCCAAGGTCAAGAAGGCCCTGCCCATCTTCACCGTGCTGACCCTCTCGGCCACGGGCAGCGAGATGAACGGCATCGCCGTGCTGACCAACGAGGCCACGGCCCAGAAGTGGTCCTTCTTCTCGCCGGCCTGCTTCCCCACCGT
>CAZMEC010000323.1:0-2583 GCA_964565265.1 uncultured Myxococcales bacterium | reverse complement strand
AGGCAAACGAGAGGCCCCGCTTGAACCTTCGAATCCGCTTGCGGCCGGCCTCGAGGCGCTGCTCGCGCTGCCAGAGGTCCCGGGGGTCCACGATGCTGCCGCGGATGCGGTTGATGAGGCAATCGGGGCACAGGCCGGTGGTGCCCATCTCGGACTTGCAGCGGGCGCAGCTGACGGCCCCGCACTTCACGCAGGGGCGAGCCATGCGGAAGCGGCGGAAGGGAATGAGCACCATGAACAGCAACAGCACCAGGGGAGGCGCCAGCAGGGCCACCTGGGGAACCGTGAGGGGCCCAAGGATCAGGCGGTGCAGGAAGGGCAGGAAGCGGTGGGGTTGCTCGCGGACCAGGCCCATGTAGAGGTCCCGGACAGACAGGGTGGGGGCCAGCAGTTCCCGGTTGTGGTTGAACTTGCTGCTGCAGAGGAACTCTTTCTGGCCCGCAAACTGGCTGAACTCTTCCAGGGTCCGGACCCGGCCGGAGGAGGCCGAGCGGGCCTTGTCCACCAGCTCTTCGCTTTGCTTGAAGTCTCCCAGGTAGGCCTGCAGGCGTCCCTGGTTGTAGGTGGCGTCCACCAAGGCCTTGTCCTGCTTGGAGGCCTCCGTGTAGTAGCGCTTGGCGTCGTTGAAGTATTCCATGCCGGCGGACACGTCCCCGCCACGGGTGCAGCGCTCCACGCCCTGGGCGAACTGCACGTTCCCCAGCAGCACCAGGGCCTTGGCGCGAAGCTTGCGGTCCCCGTTGGAGATGAAGCTGGCCAGGAAGGCCTGGGCGCGGTCCATTTCCATGCTGTCAAAGGCGCCCTTCCGGTAGGACATGAGGCCCAGGGTGAAGTCCACCACCAGCGGGTGATTGGGCTTGAGCCGCAGGCCCTCCAGGTTGCTTTGGTCCGCCTCCGAGCATAGGTCCTGGTTGCAGCGCGCCAGCACCGACTGGAGGTTGCCCGGGGGCGCCAGACCTGCACGGCCAAACTTCACGGCCAGGGGCCAGAGCAGCAGGCTGCAGATGATCAGCAGGGCGATGCCCCGTTCGTTGGTGCCGGCGAAGATCCAGAACAGCGAGATGACAATCAGCAGGAACACCAGGAAGCCCAGGTCCAGGATCAGCGGCACCACCAGCAACAGCGCCAGCAGAACCATCTTCTGGCCCGAGGTCACGCCCCTGGGCAGCAGGTGCCCCAGGTCGTGGGCGATGAAGCGGCCGTAGCGCACGAACAGGGTGAAGCAGAAGACCAGGGCAACCAGCAGCGAGACCAGGATGAAGTTCCAACTGTGCTTCAGCAGCACCGCCCGCAGGCTGTCGAAGTTGGACATCGTGGCCGCCAGATAGTCCGAATAGGAGGACAACATGAGGCCAGGGGAGAAGGACCCCGCGGTGGACAGTCTGGCCAGCCCGGCCTGGCTTTCGGGGTGGTCAGGGGAGATTCGGGCAGCCTGGGTCAGCATGTCTCGGGCAACCACCTGGCTTTGAGTGGTGTCGTCCAGGATGAAGAAGGCCATGCGAACCACGGCGTTGGAGAGCAGGGGGATGTTGGGCACGCCGGCGGAGGCCATGAGGCTGCGGATGGCGCCCAGATCCACCAGCATTTCGTCGTACTTCTTGGAACGGAAGTTGTGGACACAATCGGTCCATTTGGCAGCGATCTGCCGCAGAAACACGGGCTGGTCCATGGCCGGGCGCTGGAACTCGCTGTCAAGCTGAGCGTTCTGGGCGGACGCAGAGGCAGAAGCCTCAGCAGTAGGGGCAACGGCTTCGGGGGCAGCGGCAGGCGCGGCCCACGCCAAGGGGCTGACCACAAGAGCCAAAATCAAGAGGAAAATGCGCATCTAGCCTGCAACCTCCGCCTTGAGCACTGCCATAGGCGATCATGGCGCCGAAGATAGCACAGCCGGTCGCCTGGATAAAGCCCTTGTTTGGCGCGAAGCCGCTTTTTGCCAAGGCCCAAGTGGCCGCTATACTGCCGCCGTTCGAACTGGCGGAGTAAGCCCCAGCGATGCCACCGAATTCAAGACTGCCCGGCTTCGGGAATCTGGCTCCGTTTCAGCGCCTGGAAGCGCTTCGAGACGCTGGCCTGGTAAGCCCCGAGGAGCTGCGCCTGCTGGCCGCCGCCGACCTGCCCACGGGGAGTGCCGGCGAGAACCTGTGCCTGCTGCTGCCGCTGGGATTGTCGTTGGCTCCGAACTTCCGAATCAATGGCGTGGACCGGGTGGTTCCCATGGTCACCGAGGAGGCCTCGGTGGTGGCGGGGGCCTCTCGGGTTGCTGCGCTGCTGCGTGGTGGCCTGGGCCTTGAGGCGAACGCAGGGGAACGCCTGCTGGGCGGACAGATCCTGTGGCGCTGGGAGGGGGCCTGGGGGGAACTGGCGCGTTTGACGGAGGCCCTGGGGGACGACCTGGTGGCCCGGGTGAACCTGTTGCACCCAGCCCTGACCCGCGCCGGAGGAGGGCTTCGGAGCCTGACCTGGCGGGCTGGGCCCGAAACGGGCCTGGCAGTACTGGACCTGGTGGCCCACACCGGCGATGCGATGGGAGCCCACCTGCTGGACCGGCTGCTGCGCTTCGCGTCGTTCCGCGAGGAGTTCCCG
>CAZMEC010000322.1:0-2609 GCA_964565265.1 uncultured Myxococcales bacterium | reverse complement strand
CGTTGAAGGCCGGGTCGCCCATGCGGGCGAACTGGATCTTGAACTTGGGGACGGGCACGACCAGGTCCGGGTGGCGGCGGCGCACCAGGTCTTCTATCTGGGCCCAGATCTCCTCCGCGCTCAGGGGGCCCTGGAAGTTGCCACCGGCATCGCAGATGGGGCAGGCCACCGGGCAGCCCCGGAGGGTGGAGACAATCAGCACCCACTTCTCCTCCCGGGTCAGGGGGGGCTGGATGGCCTCTGCGTATTCGATGAGGGCGCCGTCGGCGAGGGCCGCCACGAAGACCCGCGCAACCTGGGCCTCGCTGCCCCTGCTATCCACTATCCGAAGCATCACTTTCCTTCCAACCCGGCAACCGCCGCGGCGGCTGCGGCCAGGCCATCCCCAAGCGCGATCCCCACCTGCCCCAGATGGCCCAGGCGGGCATCTCCCACCACGAAGACCCCGGGGGCCGGTGACAGCGGGCCATCTTGCGCAAAAGCGACGGAACCGCCAAGCAATTCCTGGGCCCGGCTGTGGCGGCCGACGGCAATGAGGAGGGCGTCCACGGCCAACTCGGAGGAGGCAGCCCCGGCGGTCCCAAGGGTGACGCCCAGTTGGGGCCCCTGGGTCAGGGCCGAGACCTCCACCCCGAACAGCGGTGTGACCAATGAACATCCCAGGGCCTCGGCCGCCAGGGCGCCCCGGGCCTTCACCTGATTGCCCCGCACCAGCAGCGTCACCTTCACCCCGGCATCTGCCAGACTCAGGGCGTAGTCGCAGGCGGCCTCCCCGGAACCCAGCACGGCCACGCGGCGGGGGGCCGGAATGGCGGCCAGCAGGGGCCGCAGCTCGCTGAAGACCTGGGTGCCCAGGAGGCGGGCGGAGAAGGCGAAGCCAGGGGGCTTGGGGCGACTGCCCGTGGCCAGGATGAGAGCCCCGCAGAGGACCTGGGACTCGCCCAGGTCCAAGAAAAGATCCTCCCCCAGGGGCCGCAGGGCCCGAAGGGTCTGCCGCTGCACGGTCAGGCCGAAGTTGCCCAGTTGGGCCTGTAAGCGCCTTGCAAGCTCCAGCCCCGAGCAGGGCTGGTCCAGGAAGGGCAGGTTGTCCACGCGGCGGGCATTCACCAGCAGCCCCCCAGCCTGGCCTTCACTGTCCAGCAACAGGGGCCTCACCCCAAGGCGGGCGCACTGCACCGCCGCCGACACCCCGGCGGGGCCCGCTCCAACGATGACTATTTCGTGGTTCTGCAAAGGCCCAGGACCTCCTCCGTGGAGTGCACCACGGCCACGCCGTCGGCCAGGCCCCGCAGAGCCCCCAGGTGCAGGTCTTCTGTTTTGGACACCAGGGCGTCCACCGGCAGATGGACCTCGAAGCCCCGACAGAAGGCGGCCCGCGCAGTGCTGTCGCAGCAAAGGTGGGTCTGGGCGCCAACGATCAACACCTGGGGCACGCCCAGGGCCCAGAGGCGCGTGTCCAGGTCCGTCCCCAGGAAGGCGTCGTAGCTGGCCTTGTCCAGGACCATCTCACCGGCCCGGGGGGCCAGGTCGGGCCACAACTCCCAGTCCTCCTCGCCCACCCGCAGGTAGTCCCGAAAGAAGCGCCCAAACAGCCCCGGGCTGCCCTCCGGGTGGCCGTGGCGGGTGTACAGCACCGGTGCGCCAAGGCGGCGAAAGGCCCCCACCAAATCCCCGATGCGGGGGATCACCGCAGGGGCCGCGGGGAGGAAAGCCCGCCCCTTGGGGTCCAGGAAATGCCGCTGGGCATCCACCACCAGCAGGGCGCAGTGCGCCGGGTCGAGGGCCAGCGCCGGCCTAGGGGGGACTCGCCCCCGAAGGTCCGCCAGCCACCGCGCCGCCGCCCGTTCCAGCCCCCCTGGTTCGATGTAAGCCTGAGCCCTGATAAGCCACCTCAAGCAAGAAGGTCGTCCGCCAGCCCAGACCATAGGCCAGCACCCCCCAAAGGGTCAAGGACCGCAGTGGGGTCGGTTCCTGTCACGCTCCCCCGCAGTGGGGTCGGTTCCCTCCCCCTCGGGGGAGGGTTAGGGAGAGGGCGGCGGCGATTGGCTGGCGCTGGAATCCGTGCCCTCTTCCGGCGCTTCGCGCCACCTTCCCCCACGGGGGGAAGGGTATTTGGAAGGGGACATTGGGCACCCCGGTGGTGGCTGACGGCTGGCGGTGGAATCCGAAGGGGTGCTGGCTGGGGCTGGCGGTGGCCGGTACCCTCCCCCGGGGGGGGAGGGTTAGGGAGAGGGCGGCTGGCGGCGGGCCGCCCTGGCCCACCGCCGGCCGTCGCAACTGGCGCCCTTCGTCCCGGTCCATCCGGGGGCCCCGGGTCCATCTTGTCCATGATGTCCATAGTGTCCATCCCCCGGAACCGCTAGCCGTCGCAAGAGACGCCCGTGGGCCTTCGTCCATCCGGGGCCCCCGGTCCATCTTGTCCATGCCCGGTGACGGCTGGCGCTGGAATCCGTGCCCTCTTCCGGCGCTTCGCGCCACCTTCCCCCACGGGGGGAAGGAAAAACGGTAGGGATATTCGGGCCACCTTCCCCCACGGGGGGAAGGAAAAACGGTAGGTGTCGTTAGCCACGCCCATGCCGCCAGTCTGAGGCGGGTTTAGCCAAGTACAT
>CAZMEC010000321.1:0-2615 GCA_964565265.1 uncultured Myxococcales bacterium | reverse complement strand
GCGCCTGCGACGACGGCAACGCCTGCACCACTGGAGACACCTGCACGGGCGTCCTCTGTGCCGGCGGCGGGAACCTCAACTGCAACGATCTCAATCTTTGCACCACCGACACCTGCGACCCCCTGGCGGGCTGCCAGCACAGCAACAACACCGCGGTGTGTGATGACGCCAACGCCTGCACCAGCGGCGACCGTTGCGCTGCGGGCCTCTGCGGCGCCGGCACCCCCGTGACCTGCAACGACGGCAACGGCTGCACGGATGACACCTGCACCCCCGCCTTGGGCTGCGTCTATTCGCCCAACACCGCCGCCTGCAACGACAACAACGCCTGCACCACGGGCGACGCCTGCGCGGGGGGCTCCTGCTCGGCGGGCTCGGCCATCTCCTGCGACGACTCCAAGCTATGCACCACCGACTCTTGCAACCCCGCCTCGGGCTGCGTCAACACCAACAACACCGTCCTTTGCGACGACTCCAACGCCTGCACCAGCGGCGACCGCTGCTCGGCGGGGACCTGCCTGTCGGGCAGCCCGGCCACCTGCAACGACTTCAACGATTGCACCACCGACTCCTGCAATACCGTCACGGGCTGCGTCTACACCAACCGCACGGGCTCCTGCGACGACGCCAATGTGTGCACCACCGCCGACTCCTGCGTCAGCGGCACCTGCACCGGCGGCCCCGTGATCAGTTGCGACGACTCCAAGACCTGCACCACTGACTCTTGCAACCCCGTGACCGGCTGTGCCCACACCAACAACACCCTGAACTGCTCGGACGGCAACGCCTGCACCACCGGCGATGTCTGCGCG
Source organism: uncultured Myxococcales bacterium (assembly GCA_964565265.1). GTDB lineage: Bacteria > Myxococcota_A > UBA9042 > CAIXZC01 > CAIXZC01 > CAIXZC01. Next base: position 1,803 of record CAZMEC010000321.1, on the reverse strand, counting down.
GCGGGCCTTTGCACCCCCGGCGGTCCCACCACCTGCAACGACTTCAACCCCTGCACCACGGACACCTGCAACACCACCACGGGCTGCGTCTTCACCCCCAACTCCAACGGCTGCAACGACAACAACGCCTGCACCACAGGCGACATCTGTTCGGGAGGTTCCTGCGTGGGGTCTGGGGGGCTGTCCTGCTCGGACGACAACATCTGCACCACGGACTCGTGCAACTCCGCCACGGGCTGCGTCTTTGCCAACAACACGGTGGCCTGCAACGACGGCAACATGTGCACCACCGGCGACCGCTGCGCCGCCGGCGCCTGCGTCCCCGGCACCACCTCCCTGGACTGCAACGACTCCAACGCCTGCACCTTGGACGCTTGCAACTCCGCCACCGGCTGCACCCACACCAACACCGCCGGGACCACCTGCTGCACCAACAGCCTCTGTGGTTGGGGCAACTCCGGGCCTCCCGGAGGCACCTGCAAATGTGACCTTGGCTGCCGCGGCCGCGGCGACTGCTGCGCCAATGTCTGCGCCCAAGGCGTCTGCCTCGGCGAGCTCTTCTACGCCCTGCTGGTCTGCAACTAGCCTAACCAACCGTCTCCCATTCGTCCGATGGGCGGAACTGATGACTAAGACTGGTGAAACAATCCTTCCGCCCAAGCCGGAGGCCACACTTTGAAGCCGCTTGAGAAGTTCTATACCGAAGACCCCGGGTGGTACGAAAGAATCGGCAACATCCATGCCCTGCTCGAGCGCGTCAAGATCAGCGAGGAACAGTCGGGCCAGGTGCTGCACCTGCGCAAGCTCAACCGGATTCTCTCCATCCATTCCTCCACCGCCATCGAAGGGAACCGGCTTAGCCTGGGCCAGGTGACCGATGCCATCAACGGCATACCGGTCTTGGGCCCCCCCAAGGACATCAAGGAAGTTCAGAACGCGTGGCACGCCTACGACGAGATGCCGAACTATGATCCCTGGGCCGTAAGCGATCTACTGCAGGCCCACGCGCACTTGACCGACGCCCTCGTTGGCGAGTCGGGCCAGTTTCGCACGGTTGGAGTGGCCGTCGTGCGCGGCGACGGCGTGGTTATGCACAGGGGCTCTCCGGCGGCAGAGGTGCCAACCCTCGTCGCCCGACTTCTGCACTGGGGGGAAACCAGCCAGGCGCACCCGCTCATCAAGGGCTCTGCTGTCCACTATATGCTGGAACACATTCATCCTTTCCGCGACGGCAACGGCAGAATCGGGCGGCTGTGGCAGACGCTGATTCTGTCCAGATGGAACCCTCTGTTTGCCTGGATGCCGGTCGAAACCCTGGTCCACCACAACCAGGCCCTGTATTACAAGGCGCTGCAGGACTCCCATTCCGGTCCAGTGGATTGCCGCCCGTTCATCACCTTCATGCTAGATGCCATTGGGAATTCGCTGTACAGGTACATCGATGTGGCGAGGGAAACGGCGGCAAATGTCCCTGTAAATGTCCCTGTAAATGTCCCTGTAAACGAAGTCTCGCAAAGAATCCTGGCGATGATTGGGGCCAATCCAAAAGCAACGGCCCAAAAGCTGGCACTTGCGCTGGGCCTGTCCGACAAGACCGTCAAACGCCACATCAAGGCGCTCTGCGAACAGGGCCGGTTGAAGCGCGTTGGTTCCGACAAAGCAGGGCACTGGAAAATCCTTGGGGGCTCTTCATGAGTAGACCCACCATTGCAGCTACAGGCTCCTAGATGATTTTTTGAGTACAGGACCACTCTTGTGGGCGAACGCTGGGCGTGAACCGGTGTGGCTGGGCAATGGAACCCG
>CAZMEC010000320.1:0-2617 GCA_964565265.1 uncultured Myxococcales bacterium | reverse complement strand
ATGCCGATGGCCATGTCCAGCACATTCCCGCGCATTGCGAACTTTTTGAACTCAGCGAACATCTGGGACCTCCATCTATTCAAGTACGAAGGGGGCAAAGGCGCTGAACAGCACCGCTTGCCCTGCTTCGTGGTTCGGGGCCGGGGGTTCGGCAACGGGGGCGGGCTGGATGGCCACGGTCCCAGCGCTGCCCATCACAACGAGCGGCGGTGGGACCGGGAACTCCAGCAGGGGCGTGGTCGCAAGGCGGGCCGTCAGGGCAGGAATGAGGGCCATCTGGGCCAGTTCGTTCACCAAAAACTCCACCTCCAGGGGGCCGTCGCCCTGAAGCTCGGTGAGGGCCTGAAGGTTGAAGATCTCGCCCGTCTCCAGGGCCAGCCCGTCGGGGCACTGGGCCCAGGTGGCGTCCAGTTCCAGGGCGGCCCGGGTGGTGGTGCTGAAGGGCTCTCCGTAGAAGCTACCCGTGGCCAGGAGTTGCAGTTGCCCCACCTGCAGCCGCAGGGCGCCGTCGGGGGTGCAGTCAGACAGCAGGGGCGGCAGCAGGGTCTGGACCTCCAGGGTCAGGTCCGTCAGCCCAAACAGGGACGGGTCCGTGCCCCCCAGCAGGGCCTCGGTGACCTGGAAGTCCAGCAGCCCGCCGGCCCAGGCGAAGTACAGCGCCTCGTTGACCAGATCCAGCACCAGGACCTGCTCCAGCGGGGCCAGCGCGGGGGCTGTGGGGGGCGAGGGGGGCTGGTTGCAGCCCACCCGGGCGGGGATTCCCAGGGGTGGTTCCAGGTCCTGAGAGCGAGTGGTGGAGAACTGGGGCAGGGCCCGGGAGCGGAAGCTCAGGTTGGCCCCCAGGTCCTTGGTGAAGGTCAGGGTCTGGAAGTCCGACACCACCTGGATCTGCACCCCTACGGGATCACCGGACAGGGGGTCCACGGACCCGTCGGGCTTGTCTATGCGGGTGGTGAAGTTCCAGGCAAGACCCTGGAGGGTCTGGCGCAGCAGGTCCGCAAGACCCGGGGCAACGCCTTGCTGAAAGCCCGAGGAGATGGAACCCTCGAGGGCGTCTGGCAGGCCCAATAGCAGCGGGTCCAACAGCCATGAGTTACCGTTGATGTCCAGCGACAGGCCAAGCAACGCCACCGTCACGCCCGCCACCGCCACCTGGACCCTGTGAGCGTCATCCACGGTGACAATCAGGTCGGCCCTGACCTCCAGGGCCTCCAGGCTGAGGTCCCCGGAGATGGTGTCGGGGCCAAAGCAGGGTTCTGGGAAGGCGGCACCGCAGCCGGTTTTGGACAGGGGCAGGCTGCCGGTGGGCTGTTCAAAGGTGGCCACCAGTTGCAGGCCGCTGTCGGTGGTCTTCAGCACGGCGGTGGCCTTCTGATACTCAAAGCCGGTGAGCGAGGCCGCATAGATTCCCATGCCCCAGACGGCCAAATTGGAGACCAGGGGATCGGGGATGGAGGTCTGGATATCCCAGGCGCCCAGCACGGCCTCGAAGAGGGTGGCCAGGTCATTGGCGGGGGCGCTGTGGTCCTGGTCGTCGAAGGCCAGGGCGGAGATCCAGGCCACCTCGCCGGGCAGCAGCAGGCCCGCACCTTCCACGGCGGGGTCGGGCTGGAGGTAGCTGGTGGACCACAGGAAGGAGCGCAGGTCGCCGCCGCCGTTGCCCAGGTCATCCTTGGCCTCAACCCACAGGGCATTGCTGCCGACCCTCACCGGGAGGTCCAACTGGAAGGCGCCGCTGGCGGGGTCCACGGTGGCGGCCTGGCCATTGATGAGGAGGCTGGTGATGGCCCCCGCAGGGCTGGCCACGGAGCCCGTGACGGTGATCTGGGGGAGGTTACCGGCGCCCAGGATGGACGCGGCCCGGGGCGGGTAGGTCACCTGCACGGCGGGGCGGCACAGGGCGCTTTGGAGGGGCGGGTGCTGGCAGCCCAGGACGGGGTCGCAGTAGTCCTCCGTGCAGGGGCTGTCGTCCAGGCAGAAGATGGGTTCGGGGGCGACGCAGTGGCCCTCCTGGCATTCGCCCAGGGGCTTCCAGGTCTGGCCGTCACAGGACTCCTCGGGGCAGGTCCCGCAGAGGCCGCCGCAGCCGTCGTCGCCGCAGTCCAGGCCGTCGCACTGGGGCTGGCAGGTGTCCTCGGAAGGGCCGTCAGAGGGGGCATCGGCCAGCGTGTCCGCCAGGGTGTCCGCCAGGGTATCCGTCAGGGTATCCGCCAGGGTATCCGCCAGGGTATCGAGGGTGCTGTCTGGCTGAGCGTCGTCCTGGCTGTCCGTGCCTGAGTCCAGGTCGCCGGGGTCGCCCCCCGCGTCCCCCCCATCTGGCCAACCAGGGAGTTCCAGGACCAGATCAATGTTCGAGCTGCTGCCGTCCTCGCCGGCGTCCCGGCCTCCCTCGGAGGTGAGGGTCTGGCAGGACCAGGTCAGCGATAACAGCGCAGCACCAAGCAGCAGGCCCCAGGTCGGCTTCATGGTTGTTCCCCAAGGTGACTTGTGACGCGCCGATTAGAACACCCAGGCGGGCGTCGAGCAAGCGTTTCGCCGCCGGCGATATGTGGGTTTCCGGCGGGAACCCAGGTCACAGCAGGGCGGTGCTGAAGTAGCGCTCGGCGCGGTCGGGCAG
>CAZMEC010000319.1:0-2641 GCA_964565265.1 uncultured Myxococcales bacterium | reverse complement strand
ACACTTCACACTCCGACACCCCGACACCAAGCACCTACCTGTTCCCCCATGAACGGCCCCAGGGCAGTACCTTGCGAGATGTGACTAATAGCAAGCCCACGGGGGGAAGGGAATCCAGATATTCTGCGTGATTGGCCGATCCTTTTAGGCTACTATCCATGCCACAATCAGGTTGTAATAACTCGTTTGGCGAGGTTGCAGATGCGTCAATTCTGGATGGTCTTGGGCCTGGGCTTGGCTCTTGGGTCCTGCGGTGCTGAGACGGCGGGGCGGGATGGGGGGTCGCTGGTGGACGGACTGGTGGGGTCGGACCTGACGGATGGGGGCCCCCTGGACGACTCCATCACCGGGCCCGAGACCCTCACGGATGGAGCCACGCCAGACACAGTCACGCCAGACACGGCCCAGGATACCGTCGAGGACACAGAGCCGGACACTGCTCCAGACACGGCCCAGGATACCGCCGAGGACACTGCCACGGACACGGCCAACGACACCGTTCCCCCCTGCGTCCCCCCCTGCAACCCCTACCAGCTTTGCAACCCCACCAGCCAGCTTTGCGAGCCCAACCCTCTTTGCGAGACCGAGTTCTGCGCCGGCGAAGACGCCTGCATGGAGAAGGTGCAGGGGACGGCGCTGTACTATGTGGACCGCTTCGAGTGGCCCAACCAGGAAGGTGTCGTGCCCGAGGGTGGGGTGGCCGACCGTGGGACCGCCATCGTGAAGTGCCTGTCCGTCAGGAAGCGGCTGTGCCTGCCTGAGGAGTTGGCTCTGGCCTGCTCGCCATCGGGCCAGGACTATCCCTACGGCAACGGCTACGACCAGACGGCCTGCAACTCTGAGCAGCCTTGGGTTGCCGAGCCCAGCGGGGCGAATGGGGCTTGCCACGCGGCCGGCAGCGGCATCTTCGATCTGTCCGGCAACCTGGCCGAGTGGACCGCGGTCGGGTGGCTGTTTGGGGGCTCGGTGAAGGACGGCCAGTTGACCACCTGCGCCCGATTGGCCAGCGCCGAGGATTACGCCGACGCCACGCTGCTGGGTCTTCGCTGCTGCCTGTCCCCCACGGACGACCTGGACAGCGACGGAGCGCAGGCCAGCTTGGACTGCGACGACACCAACGACGAGGTCAAGCCCGGGGCCGCCGAGCTGTGCAACGGCCTGGATGACGACTGCGACGGGGTGGTTGACGAGGACCTTGCGGAGGATGTCTGCAACGACGACAACCCCTGCACGGAGGACCTTTGCCAGCCGGGCCAGGGTTGCCTCAACAGCCCCAAACCGGGGGACTGTGAGGCCGTGGGGCCCTGTCTGGCCGGCGCCAGATGCGAGGACGGCCAGTGCAAGGGCACGCCCTGCGCTGACCTCGACTCGACCTGCGCGGGCACCGTCTGCGTCTCCAATGACTGCAGCGCCGGCGAAACTCTATGCGATGGGGACTTCGCCTACCTGACCTGCAAAGAGGAAGGCCATGGCTGGTCCGCCGCGGTCAGCTGCGACCCGGGCCAGTACTGCGATAACGGCGACTGCAAGCCCCAGGTTTGCACCCCCAACCAACCGTCCTGCCTGGCCCGCCTGGCTGGCACCTGTGACGCCAAGGGCAGCGCCCTGCTGCCCGGCTACACCGACTGCCTGACCCTGCCCGAGACCATAGACTGTCAGGCTGGATCCTGCATCCCCTGCCCCCCGGACTGCGCGGGCAAGGTCTGCGGCGACGACGGCTGCGGGGGGAGTTGCGGGGGCTGCGGGGAGGGCGGCTCCTGCGTTGAAGGCACCAGGTGCACCTATCCTGGAACCGGCGGGGTGACCTGGGTGGCCATCCCTGGTGGGACCTTCCAGATGGGGTGTTCGGCTGGGGACAGCAATTGCAGGTCGGACGAGAGTCCAGTGCATCAGGTGACCTTGACTGGATTTGAGATGCTGGAGACGGAGATCACGGAAGGGCAGTACTTGGCCGTCATTGGCAGCAACCCGTCGGCTCACTACAACGGCGCCTCCGGGCCGACCATGCCCGTCGATAGCATCAGCTGGTCCCAGGCCAAGGCGTTCTGCGAAACGATCGGTGGCCGGATTCCTACCGAAGCGGAGTGGGAGTATGCCGCGCGCGCCGGGACAACGACCATGTTCTACTGCGGAAATGACGAATCCTGCCTGGACGGGATAGCCTGGAGCCTTGCCAACACCGGCAACATGAAGCAGCCCGTGAAGGGGAAGACCCCGAACGCCTTCGGCTTGTTCGACATGTTGGGGAATGTGTGGGAGTGGGTGAGCGATTCTCCCGGGACCTACAGCGCTGAGCCCCAGACGAATCCTCAGGGTCCTGACAGCGCTATTGACAGAATCGTACGCGGGGGTTGCTTCTCCGACCCCAACTTCTACCTGCGCGTGTCGATTCGCCCCTCCATATCCAGTTTCACGATGGACCCTCACTTCGGGGGCCGATGCGTCAGGTCCAAGTGAAGCCAAGCGGCCTGTCCGCCCGGTAGCCCCGACACCCCTCATCCGGCGCTTCGCGCCAGGCCGGCCGGTGCCCTCCCCCCTCGGGGGAGGGTTAGGGAGAGGGGGCTTGTGCGGGAGATAGCAGAGTGCGGCTGGCGCTGGAACCCGTGCCCTCATCCGGCGCTTCGCGCCACCTTCCCCCACG
>CAZMEC010000318.1:0-2642 GCA_964565265.1 uncultured Myxococcales bacterium | reverse complement strand
GACATGGACACCTCCGGGGTGGACACCCCCTCCCTTGCGGTCGGGGTTCGGACGGACAGGCCTAGCAGCAGCAGCAGCCCTTGGGGGTCAGGTCCCGGTAGGCCTGGGCCAGTTCTACATAGACCTCGGCGTTGCGGACCACCCGGGCGGAGGCCTTCTCGTCCAGGGTCTTCTTGACCTCGGCGGGGACGCCCACCACCAGGGACCGGGGGGGCACCTGCATGCCCTCCTTGACCACCGCCCCGGCGGCCACCACGGACCCGGCGCCGATGCGCGCGCCGCTTAGCACTATGGCGCCCATCCCGATGAGGGCTCCGTCTTCAATGGTGCAGGCGTGGATGACGCAGCGGTGCCCGATGGTGACATTGTCCCCGATGAGGACGGGCAGCTCGCCTCCGGGGCCCGTCTCGCCGTGCAGCACGGACAGGTCCTGCACATTGCTGCCCTTGCCGATGCGGATGGCGGCGTCGTCCCCGCGCAGCACGCAGCCGTACCACACCGAGGACTGGGGCCCGATTTCGACTTCACCGATGAGCACGGCACCGGGGGCCACGAAGGCCTCGGGGGACACCTGGGGTTTGGTCTTCAAGCGCTTGAGATGGTCCATTTTGCGGCCTCCAATGGCTTAGGGTCGTTGCAAGAAGGGTTACTGGTGGGAATGGAAGGTGATGCGCCCGCCGATGAAGCCCAGCAGGAAGACCACCGGGGCGTGGGCCAGCACCATCAACTGATACAGGAGGTCAAAGTCCGGGCCCAGGTTCAGCTTCACATAGATGGTCGCGGTGGCCAGCACCAGGAGGGCCGCCGAGATGAGCATCTTGGCCCGGAACCAGCCGCGGAACTTGCCGCCGTAGTACCAGAACCAGTCCACCAGCCCGGAGAAGATGGCGATGGGCGCGAAGGCCAGACCGATGACCAGATTGTAGAAGGCCAGCAGGGCGCAGACCTCGCAGCCCAGCACCATATCCGCAAACTGCAGCAGGGAGGCCACGGACATGAGGGCCACGGGGTAGTGCACCGACGCCGGGTGGGCGTGGATCAGCTTGGCCAGGCGCACCAGCGCTGGGGGGCCTGCGGGGGCCACCTCGGCGGAGGGGCCGGGGGCGGGTGCGGCCTTCAGCGGGGTTGGGACCGCGGTCCCCTCCAGCACCCCCACCACGGGGAAGTCCTTGACCCTCTCCATGGGATGGGGCGCGTTGCGGATGTCCGCGCTGAGGTCCAGGCCGGCGTCGTGGGCGTCCATGTGCTCGCCACCCTTCCACATGGGAGAGGCGCTGACATCATAGATCAGCCCGTCCACCGCCACATAGGCAGGACGGCCCTGCTTGCCGTTCATGCCCGCCAATTCGTCCCTGGTGATGATTTTGGGATTTTCCATGGGCCGCATGATCGGGCCTTCCCGTGGGATTTTCAAGCGAAAACTCCCTTGTGTTTGGCCGCTGTCGTGATATACACAGCCCGTCGTACGCCCTGGAGGTCCGCCGGGGCCCTTAGCAGGAGTGGGACATGAACCGACGCCCCTATCAGGTCGCCCTTCCCTCAGCCGAACTGGCCAAGCTGGCCTCAAGCACCATCAGGATGTTGTCCGCCGAGGCCATCGAGAAGGCCAAGTCCGGCCACCCTGGGGCCCCCATGGGCATGGCGGATCTGGCCTTTGTGCTGTGGTCCCGCTACCTGCGCTTCAACCCCCAGGACCCCACCTGGCTGGACCGGGACCGGGTCATCCTGTCCAACGGCCACGCCAGCATGATGCTGTATTCGCTGCTGCACCTGTGCGACTACGACCTCCGGATGGACGAGATCCAGCAGTTCCGGCAGTGGGGCAGCCGCACCGCCGGCCACCCCGAGTTCGGCCTGCTGCCCGGCGTGGAGGTCACCACCGGCCCCCTGGGCCAGGGCTTCACCAACGCCGTGGGCCTTTGCGTCGCCCGGGCCAACCTGGCCGCCCGCTTCAACACCAACGGCCGCTGCCCCGTCCAGGGCCGCACCTTCGTGTTCCTCGGCGACGGCTGCATCATGGAGGGCATCGTCCAGGAGGCCGCCTCCCTGGCTGGGCACCTGGGCCTGGGCAACCTCACGGCCATCTACGACGACAACGGCATCAGCATCGACGGGTCCACCAATCTGGCCCTCTCCGACGACACCCGCGCCCGCTTCCAGGCCTTGGGCTGGGCCGTCCTGGCCTGCGACGGCCACGACCATGCCCAGATTGCCGCCGCCTACGACCAGGCCCTGGCCATCACCGACCGCCCCTGCCTCATCATGGCCCGCACCACCATTGGCCAGGGCAGCCCCGGCAAGGGTGGCACCGCCGGCGTCCACGGCTCGCCCCTGGGCGCCGAGGAACTGGCCCGCACCCGCACCCAGCTTGGCTGGACCTACCCGCCCTTCACCGTCCCCGACGAGGTCCGCGCCTACTTCAAGACCTGCGTGGCCGCCCGGGGCGCCGATTACGACGCCTGGCAGCAGGAGCAGAAATCCTGGCAGGCCCAAAATGACGACCTCTGGCAGCAGTGGCAGGTGTTCAACGCCTGCGGCGTCCCCGCGGACTTCAAGGCCAGCCTCCTGGCGGCCGCCGCCCCTGGCAACAAGGCCACCCGCAAGCAGTCCGCCGCGGTCATCAAGAAGCTGGTCAGCGCCAC
>CAZMEC010000317.1:0-2657 GCA_964565265.1 uncultured Myxococcales bacterium | reverse complement strand
GTGCTGGTGGCGCTGCTGCCCGCCGCGGCCGTGGCCGTGTACTACTTTGGCCTGCGGGCCCTCCTGCTGATGCTGGTCACGGCCTGCTCGGCGGTGGCCTTTGAGGCCCTCATCCTGCGCCTCATGGGCAAGCCCGCCAAGGAGCAGTCCCTGGACGGCAGCGCCTTCCTTACGGGCCTGCTGCTGGCCATGAATCTGCCCCCCGCGACCCCCCTATGGATGGCCCTCATTGGCAGCCTCGTGGCCATTCTTTTTGGCAAGCAGGTCTTTGGCGGTATTGGCAACAACCCCTTCAACCCCGCCCTGGTGGCCCGCGTGTTCCTGCTCATCAGCTTCCCCACGGCCATGACCACCTGGCAGCTTCCCTTCGATGGCACCACCGCCGCCACGCCCCTGGGCATCCTCAAGATGGAGGGTCCCGCGGGGCTGGCCACCTGGATGCAGAACTCGGGCTACACCAACCTGCTGCTGGGCAACCGCAGCGGCTGCATTGGCGAGGTCTCCACCCTGGCCCTGTTGGCGGGGGCGGTCCTCCTGATGGTGCGCCGGGTCATCTCCTGGGACATCCCCCTGGCCTTCCTGGTGGCCGTGGCGGTCATCGCGGACCTGGGCTATCTGGCCAACCCCGGGCAGTTCGCCCATCCCCTGTTCCACCTGATGAGCGGCGGCCTCATCCTGGGGGCCTTCTTCATGGCCACCGACATGGTCACCTCGCCGGTCACCACCAAGGGGCGGCTGGTCTTCGGGGCCGGCTGCGGCATCCTCACGGCGGTCATCCGGCTTTGGGGCGGCTACCCCGAGGGCGTGTCCTTCGCCATCCTCATCATGAACAGCCTGGTGCCGCTGATTGACCGGGCCTTCGTGCCCAAGGTCTTCGGACAGGAGGCCTCCCATGGCTGAGCCCAGCATGTACCAAAGCAGCATCCGCCCCGTGCTGGTGATGACCGTCATCAGCTTCCTGTCGGCGGCCCTGTTGGCCCTGGTGTCCAACGCCACCGCCGAGCAGATCGCCAAGACCGACAAGGCTGTCAAGGAGGCGGCCCTCAAGGTGGTGATGCCTGAGGGCGTGACGCCGGACGCCGGCGCCGCGGTCACCTTGACCCTCAACGAAAAGAAGACCGTGAAGGCCTACCCGGGCTTTGACGCTGCCGGGAACCTGGCCGCCATCGCCGTGGAGACCTACGGCGAGAAGGGCTACAGCGGGCGCATCGACCTGCTGGCGGGGTTTGCTGGGGTGGGGGCTGCGGGGGACCTGAAGGTGACCCGCTACTTCATCCTCCAGCACAAGGAGACCCCGGGCCTGGGCAGCAAGGCCGCAGTGTGCCAGACCGCCAAGACCGTGGCGGACTGCCCCAAGGGCACCTTCTGGCTGCCCTTCGCGGGGCTGCCCGTGGATGAGACCCTGCTGCAGGTGAAGAAGGACAACCCGGCGGGCCGCATTGACGGCATCACCGCGTCCACCATCACCAGCCGGGCGGTCACCGGGGCTGTGCGCGAGTCGGGCCTGTACCTCAAGGCCAACCTGGACAACCTGAAGGCGCAGTTCGCCAAGGCGGGAGGTGCCAAATGAGTGCCTGGAAGGAATTTACCAAGGGGCTCTGGGATCAGAACCCCACCCTGCGCCTCATCCTGGGCATGTGCCCGACGCTGGCGGTCACCACCAGCGCCAACGACGCCTTCGGCATGGGCATCTCGGCGACCTTCGTGCTGGTGGCCTCCAATGTGGCCATCTCAGCTCTGCGCAAGATCATCCCCGACAGCGTGCGCCTGCCCGCCTTCATCGTGGTCATCGCCACCTTCGTGACGGTGGTGGACCTGCTGATGAAGGCCTACACGCCGGAATTGTACAAGAGCCTGGGCATCTTCATCCCCCTCATCGTGGTGAACTGCATCATCCTGGGCCGCGCCGAGGCCTACGCCTTCAAGAACAATGTGGCCCTGTCCCTCATCGACGGGTTGGGCATGGGGGCGGGCTTCACCCTGGGCCTCTTGACCCTGGGCAGCATCCGCGAGTTGCTGGGCAACGGCTCGGTGTTTGGGATGTCGCTGCTGGGTGGGGGCTACGAACCCATCCTCATCTTCGTGCTGCCTCCGGGGGCCTTCATCGCGCTGGGCTTCCTGATCGCCGGAATGAACAAACTCGAGCTGAGGAGGAAGGCCAATGGCTGAGCAGAACCTCTTCATGATCTTTTTGAGTGCCCTCCTCATCAACAATGTGATCTTCGCCCGCTTCCTGGGCATCTGCCCCTACCTGGGGGTGTCCAAGAAGATCAGCACGGCCTTCGGCATGGGCGCGGCGGTCATCTTCGTGATGGCCCTGTCCACGGCCATCACCTGGCCCCTCCAGAAGCTGTTGCTGGAGCCCCTGGGCCTGGGCTACCTGCAGACCATCTCCTTCATCCTGGTCATCGCGGCCCTGGTGCAGGTGGTGGAGTTCGTCCTAAAGAAGAGCGTCCCCGGGCTGTACCAGGCCCTGGGCATCTACCTGCCCCTCATCACCACGAACTGCGCGGTGCTGGGTATTGCCATCCTGAACATCAACGAGGGGCTGGACTTCATTCAGGCCCTTGTGTTCACCATTGCCTCGGCCCTGGGCTTCACCCTGGCCCTCTTGATCTTTGCCGGCATCCGAGAGAGGCTGGCCCTTCGCAACATCC
>CAZMEC010000316.1:0-2673 GCA_964565265.1 uncultured Myxococcales bacterium | reverse complement strand
GGAGGGGGCCAGTTTTAGTGGCGCGGAGGGGGCCAGAATTACTGGCGCTTGACAGGTCGCCACAGGCAGGGGAGCAGACCTCGTCAACACACAGCCCACCCTCGCAGACTTTTCCATCGCCGCAGGTGCCACAGGATTGACCGCACACTGGATCAGGGCCGCATATGAGACCCTTGCAATCCATATCTTCCGGACAGTCAGGCCCCAAGACGCTGCAGATTTGCCCGATGCAAACAAGGCCCTGGACACAGTCGGCCGTTCCGACACAACTCCCGCCCAAGTCAACCAGAGAGCGGTTGTTGTCGTTGCCCCCGCACGCAGTCACGAGCGTCGCCAACGACAGCAACACCAGCCAAGGCCATTTGATCGTCGTTGATGAATGCGTCCACATTCCTGAACCTTCCGTTCAAGGCGGGGAAACAGAATCGCAGGCGTGCTCAGCGCCCTTGGTTCCTCAGCAAGATCAGCTCAGACAGCAGTTGTGGCACGTCGTCGCGGATGATGCTCCAGAGGGTGTCCGCGTCAATGCCGAGGTACGCGTGAATCAATTTGTTTCTGGTGGCGACGATCATGCGCCAGGGGATCTGTGGGTGCGCTGCCCGAACGTCCTCGGGAATGTGGGTCGCGGCCTCGCCAATGAGTTCAAGGTTGCGAAGGGTCGCGTCGTACGCAAGCCCGCTGCCAACGAAACCAGCCAAGTCCAGGCCCTTGGTGTAGGTGAGCACCTTTTGAGAGAAGGCGATCATGTCGTCCACGTAGAAACGCCATTCGCGGTTCTGGCCGTCAGACATAGACAGCCTCCGGCTCAATGAAGGGGCGCAGCTCAGGCCGAAGGGCCTTGTCGGTGACCAGATCCACCGGACAGCCAAGCAGGTCCTCCAGCAGGAACTGCACGCCGAAGTAGCGCTTGGAGGTCGCCGGCCCGTCGAAGGTCACCAAGATGTCCACGTCACTGTCGGCGCCAGCCAGATCGCGCAGGGTCGAGCCAAAGAGAGCCAGCGAAGTGACCCCAAAGCGGGCCTCCAACTCGGGCTTGGCAAGGGCAAGCAGTTCAAGTGCACGTTGCCTGGTCATCATCAACCTCCACACGACGACGGTAATTGGGCCATCTGGTCCAGAGGCCTGCAAGCTCTTTGTGAGCCTGGCCCAGGGGTGCATCGTACGGCACCAACAATTCGACACCTCCCCCGCGACCCCTCGGAACGGATACGATTCATCGTCCGGCCCGCCGATTTTCTTGCACAATCTGCCGCACTGAACCAGTTGGCCCCCGTCTCAGCTTCGTACTGCGCTTCTGTCCGCCGCCTGCCTGGCCGATTCCCAGGCATCTTGAGGGGCGGCTACTCCCCCTCCAGCATGGCCTCCAGTTTTTTGGGTTCCAGGATGGTGATGAGGCGGCCGTCGGTGGTGATGATGCCTTCGTCTTGCAGGCGGGTCAGGGTCCGGCTGACGGTCTCGGGGCTGGTGCCCAGGCAGGAGGCCAGGACGCGCTTGGGGATGCGCAGCTTGACCTTGCTGCCCTCCGCCTCCTTCAGCAGGAAGCGGGCAAAGCGCGGGGCCACATCCTTCAAGGCCAGATCGTCGATGAGTTCGATGAAGTTTCGCAGGCGCCCGGCCAGCAAGCCGATGATGCCCATGGTCAGGGCGGGGTCCTCGGCGGCCCGCTTCAGGAAGCCGTCCCGGGACAGGTACAGCAGGGCAGAGTCCTCCACCGCCTCGCAGCTTACGGGGTACTCGCCGCCGTCAAACATGGGGACCTCGCCAAACAGCACCCCGGGGCCAAAGACCTCCAGGACCTGCTCCCGGCCATCGGCGGACAACCGGAACAGCTTGACCCGCCCGGCCATGACCAGAAAGAGGCCGTGGGCCGGCTCTCCCCGGGCGAAGACCTTGCCCCCCTTGTCGTACTGGCGGGTGCCACTCAAGGCCGCCAGCGCCGCCAGACTTGCCGGCGCCAGCTTGGCAAAGAGATTGCTGTTCTTCAGGAACGCCGCCCGGGCCTCGGGACCATAGGTTGGTTGTTGCATGGTGGTGGCTCCTTTTTTTGGCGTCTCGCACTTTCTTGACCCAAGTCAAAGCGCCGCGGGCACCGGCCGCCTATGTTACGCCACGAAACGGACGGACCACAAGGCGGAGGCCAGCCCATGAAACGAAAAATCATCAAGATAGACGAAGCCCTCTGTAACGGCTGCGGCCAGTGCGTCAGCGCCTGCGCCGAGGGTGCCATTGCGATGGTGGACGGCAAGGCCAGGCTGGTCTCCGAGGTCCTCTGCGACGGCTTCGGCCACTGCCTGGGGGCCTGCCCGACCGGGGCTCTTGAGATCATTGAAGTGGACGCAGATCCGCTTGCTTCGCGCGCGGCTAGGTCGGACAAGCCCCACCATCACCAAGACCATCACCAAGACCATCACGTTCACCACGACCATCACGATCACCAAGACCGTCCCCACCAGGTCGTCGGCCACCTGCCCGGTCACGGCGGCTGCCCCGGGTCGGCCCTGCGCAGCTTCAACCGCGTCGCCGCCCCCGCAGCCCCCGTGGCCACCGGCGCCTCCGTGGACCTGCCCGTGGTGCACCGGCCCGAGCTGGCCCAGTGGCCCGTCATGCTGCGCCTCGTGCCCCCCAGCGCCCCCTTCCTGGCGGGCAAGGAACTGGTGGTCCTGTCCACCTGCA
>CAZMEC010000315.1:0-2673 GCA_964565265.1 uncultured Myxococcales bacterium | reverse complement strand
GGTGGTGTTCCATTTCAGGGTGTTTGAGCAGCGCCGAGATGGTTCCTCGGTACCAGGCCGAGAACTCGGGGTCGTAGGGGGCCCTGAAGCGGGCCAGTTCCAGGTGTCGGACCTGTTCAGGAAAGGGAAGGCGTTTCAGCCGAAGCTTGGGAAAGGCCAGGGCAACTGCTTCATCAACCGAGGCCACGAAACGCAGCCGGGACTTGAATGACTGGGGCAGGTCGTCGGGCACATCTTCCAGGTTGCTTGCAGGCAGCAGCACCATGTCCAGGTCAGGGTGCTCCTCAAGGAGTGCCCACAGCTTCTCGGGCAGGTGGGCCACCTTTTGGACGCCCGGCAGCATGCCAGGGGCCAGGCTTGGCCCAAGGATACCTGAGGCGGCAATCCGGCCCATCGGATGTCCGTGGCCGAGGAGGGCCAGCATCAGTCCCAGGCCCGCTGAACCAGGGTCCAGGGCCGCAACCCCTGCTTGGGCCGTGTTGGGCCGGAAGGAGACAATACCGTGGTCTTGCCAGGGCAGCTCGCAGGCCTGAAAGGCATGGTCGGCGCAGAGTCCGAAAAGGAGTTGTAGTCCTGGGTCCACGCTGGGGAGCCGTGAGGGGTCCAGCGTGGCGGCGATTGCAAGCGCGGTCCCCGACACTCCGCAGGCGAACTGGCCGGCCACAGGCACCAGGACCAACCCATCGGAGGAAGGAAGGGCTTTGACCAATTCGAACATGGCCGCGGACAGGGCCGAATCCGGCGCTGCCAATTCCAAGGCCTTGCGGGGTCGACCCATCCTGGCAAGTCGGGTCAGGTCAGCGTAGCTTGGGGGCAGCTTCAGCGTGGCCGATTCCGCCATGGGTCAATCTCCAAGAAGCAATTCAAGGACCCTGGTGCCAAGGTTGCTGACCACCACCAGGGTGGGGCCTGTCCCAGCCTCTTGGGAACGCTTGCCTGGGTTCAGGTCAATGGATGCCGCCCAGCTTATGGGCGACAAAAAGGGCTCTCCCATAACCAGCGATTCTCCTTCGGGGTCTTCCAGGCTAACCTCTTCCAGGCGAAGGTTTGGGTCCAGGGCCTCCACCACTAGAATCCAAGGGAAACGCTGATCCCGGGCCCAGCCTACACGGACGAGGCCATCTTCGAAAATGGCGTGGCCGTCAGCGATTATGGCTCCGGCAAGCTCGTCGGCCTTGGCGGCCTGGGCCGGGGTGGCCGCCGCAAGACACAAGCACTTGGCGGTTGCAAAGGTGATGGGGCGCGCTGGCTTCTGGGGTAGCTGTTGCTGAAGACCAAAGGTCAGGGCCTCGGCCAGGGTCTTGCAGGATTGGCAGGTCTCGAGGTGGGCCTCCACCAGGGCATGGGTCTGAGGGGAAAGCTCGCCAAAGGCATACTTGACCAGCCCGGCATCCCCTGGATGCCAGGCCTTCAGGGATGCCAGGACCTCATCCAAGGGAACGGCGTCGGCGCCAGCCAGCAATCGGCTGGCCAATGCTTCGACGAAAGGACCCCAGGGGTGTTTGGACAGGCCATCCTGGCCCCGCAGGTGTAGGAAGCAATCCGCACCAGCTTCGGCCCGGTCATCCAGCGCCTTCATGGCCTTCAGGTGTTCGTCTTGGTTTTGGGCCAGGGTCGCGCCAAGGTCCGGCAACTGAATGGCCAGGGCCTCCAGGTTGGCGTCCCCGTCCAAAAGGTCCAAGCGCTGCTCCCAAAGGGCCCAGGCCCCGTCCTGGAGTTCGCCCCGCAGGTCGTCGTCCTCAAGCAATTCGGGCAAGGTCCCGGTCTGTTTCACCAGGGCCACCTGGTGTTCCAGGGCCGAGGCAAGATTGCTGGCCCGCAGGACCCGGCCCTTGGCGGCTTCCAGGGCCCAAGCGGACTGCTCGGGGGTAAGTGCGGTGCTGCGCGGCAGGTCTGCCACCCAGCCCCAGAGGATCTGTTCTCGGTTGTCAAGTTCGCCGCGAAGGAATTCGGGGAGATAGAGGTGCCTGTTCATCTTTTGCCCCCTTGCTTGGATGGGCTGTTCTTGGGAAAGCCGTAACGCAGGGACTCTGGCAGCCAGCCGTTGGCCGGTTCATGCATCTCAACTGCGAGGAGTCCGCGGGTGTTCATGGCTGAAGCCAGTTTGCTTCGAATGGCCTTCTTGATGTCATCCTCCGGGGCGATTAAGAACGCTGTCTTGGCCAGGAACCGGCCGTGGTCCCTGACCATCGGGGAAAAGAGGCCCTGGCCAGACCAAACGACCAGTTCCTCCCTGGGGGCAGCATGATCTTCAATCCTTGGCAGGTAGCGCAGGTGAAGATGGGACCTCTTATCGATCTGGCCGAAGGACCTTGCAACGCAGCCCCGCAGCAACTCGTTGAAAGCCTCTGAAAGCGGCAGGAGGGCCCGATGACATGCAGCCAACTGCCCTGCCGTGTGGAACCGCCCAGGCCCGGCCGCAGCTTGGTCGAAGGTCCTCTTGTTCTCAAGAACCGCGCGGTGCAGGGGACAGTCGCACTCAGACAGCGTCTCCATCCATTGTTCCCAGGTGCCAAGCTCGAAGGGCAGGGTCAGTTCCGACTGGAACAGCTTCTTGTGCCATTCGAATTGCCTGGCCGCCTGCTTTCCGGCTGCCGCAGGCTTCTTGGTACCGTCAAAGCAATCTAGCCCCAGTACATGCTTCAACAGCTTTTTGTGTAGCGTCCTTGCCAT
>CAZMEC010000314.1:0-2688 GCA_964565265.1 uncultured Myxococcales bacterium | reverse complement strand
CCATGGTGGGCCAGGACGCCGTCAAGACCGCCGCCGAGTTCAACCGCCGCCTGGAGCTGTCCGGCGTCATCCTCACCAAGCTGGACGGCGACGCCCGTGGCGGTGCGGCCCTCAGCGTCCGCAGCGTCACCGGCAAGCCCATCAAGTTCCTGGGCATGGGCGAGGGCATCCACCAGCTTGAGGAGTTCCGCCCCGAGGGCCTGGCCTCCCGCATCCTGGGCTTCGGCGATGTCGTGGGCCTGATGAAGGACTTCGAGCGCGTGGTGGACGAGAAGCAGGCCGAGGACGATGCCATGCGCATGCTGTCCGGCGGCTTCTCCTTCATGGACTTCCTCCAGCAGATCAAGGTCATCCGCAAGATGGGCAGCCTCAAGGATCTGATGGACAAGCTGCCCATCTTTCCCGACGGCATGCCCGGCGGCATGGATGTGGACGACAAGGCCCTGGTGCGCCTGGAGGCCATTGTCCACTCCATGACCCCCAAGGAGCGCATCCGCCCCGACATCATCGAACCCTCCCGCATGAAGCGCATCGCCCGCGGCTCGGGCACCTCCGACCGCGAAGTGGCCGACCTCCTGATGCGTTTCAAGGCCATGAAAGATCTCATGGGACATGTGGGGCAGAATCCGGGTATACTCGGCCGGCTGCCGGGCTTCAAGCAAATGGCCCAGGCCAAGGCCATGAAGGGGATGGACATGAGCCAGTACTTCCCCCAGGCCGGAATGCCTGGTCCCAAGGGGGGGCCCGGGGGGATGGCGCCGGGACAGCGCCAGGGCATCAGCGCCGCTGACAAGGCCAAGGCCCGCAAGAAGCAGAAGCAGGCCAAGCAGCAGCGCAAGAAGCAGCGCAAGAAGAAGTAGCGGTCCGGGCCCCGGCCACCGGCCTGCCAACCAAGGAGCCTCTGCATGACGAAGTACCTGCTGGCCCTGCTAGTGCTGCTCCTCCCCCTGCCCCTCCTGGCCCAATCCACCATGCTGACCACCGTGGAACGGACTCGCCTGCTGGCTGATAGCCTGGCAGCGGCGCCCCAGTGCCCCTCAGTGCAGAAGCTGCGGGCGGTGGGCGCGGATGTGGACTCCATGCTGACCAACATTGCCCTGAACAAGACCGTCCGCCTGGAGGTGCGCCTCAAGGCCGTGGACTGCCTGGGCTACTTCAGCAACAAGCGCTCGCGGCAGGTGCTCAACAGCATGATCACCGACCCCACCTTCGACAGCCCCTTCCAGCAGCAGGCCCTGCTGTCCATGGCCCGGGCCTTCGGGGAAGAGGTCTTCCCCTTGCTGCGCTCTTACACTGACAACACGGATGTCAAGACCCGGCTGGTGGCGGTCAAGGCCATTGGGCTGATCCGGTCGGCCCGGACCCGCGCCTACCTGGAGGGGCTGGCCCAGACCGAGACCGACCCCATGATTCAGCAAGCCATTGCCGAGGCACTACAATAGCCATTGGAGGCCCACATGTTCAGCGGAGTCTGGCCGGCCCTGCCAACCCCCTTTGCCGGGGACGGTATCGATTTTGAAGCCCTGAAACTGCAGATGGATCGCCTCCGCGAGGCGGGGGTGGCGGGCTTCGTGGCCTGCGGCACCACGGGCGAGTCCCCTACCCTCTCCAGGGATGAGTGGGCCGCCGTGGTGGCCTTCTGCGTGAACCACAGCGGGGGCCTCCCGGTGATGGCCGGCAGCGGCAGCAACAACACCGCCGACACCGTGGAGAAGACCCTGAAGGCGGCGGCCCTGGGGGCCAGCGCCGTGCTGGTGGTGGTGCCCTACTACAACAAGCCCACCCAGGCAGGCCTCCGAGCCCACTTCGAGCACCTGGCGGACCGCAGCCCCGTCCCCATCATCCTGTACAACATCCCCGGGCGCACGGGCGTCAACATGCTGCCGGAGACCATCGCGGCCCTGGCCCGGCACCCCAAGATCCAGGGCATCAAGGAGGCCGCCGGAAGCCTGGACCAGGTCTCCCAGATTGTGCGCCTCACGGCGGACCTGGACTTCGCCGTCCTCTCCGGGGATGACTCCCTGACCCTCCCGCTGCTGGCGGTGGGCGGCCACGGCGTGATCAGCACCAACGCCAATGTGGTGCCTGCCCAGATGGTGGCCCTGGTGAAGGCCTTCCAGGACGGGCGCACGGCCCAGGCCCGGGACCTGCACCTGGCCATCCTGGAGCTGACCTCCCTGCTGTTCGTGGAGACCAACCCGGCCCCCTTGAAGTACGCCCTGTCGTTGCTTGGCATCGGCAACCCCGAGGTGAGGCTGCCCCTGGTGCCCCTGTCCGAAAAACACCGCGAGCCCCTCCGGGCCGCCATGCAGGGCCTGAGGTTGATCCCATGAAGACCGGAATCGCCATCCTTGGAGCAATGGGCAGCATGGGCCGGGCCGTGGCGCGCCAGGCTTGCACCACCGATGACCTCCAGCCCCTGGTGTTCTGGGACCGGCCCGACCATCCCGGCCAGGGCAAGCCCCATCCCGACTGCCTGGGGCGCATCAGCGTGGCCCCCGAGGGCCTGGAGAAGGTGGATGTGGTGATTGACTTCTCCGCCCCCGAGTCTCTTGCCGCTCTCATCCCCCTGGTGGTGGCTGCCAGGAAGCCCCTGGTCAGCGGAACCACCGGGGTGACCCCCGCCCTCATGGACCAGCTCAAGGCCGCCAGCCAGGAGATCCCCGTGCTGTGGGCCCCCAACATGAG
>CAZMEC010000313.1:0-2711 GCA_964565265.1 uncultured Myxococcales bacterium | reverse complement strand
GGCGGTCCGCCCAGGGCAGCATGGTGCAGTGGGGCAGCCCGTCCCAGGCCAGGGCTGCCCGAGAGTGACCCTCAACAAGAGCCACCGTGAAGGCCGCCTGGATGGCCCGGGCAGCGGCCTCCGGGTGGGGCACCACTGAGGAAGCTTCCTTTTGGGCGGCGCCCTTCGGCTCTACCACGCTGAGCTTCCAGTGGTGGCCCCTGAGGACGGGGTCCCGGGCCAGGGTCTCGAGGCACCCAAGGTTGGAGCGGCAGACCACCGTGTTGATGGTGGTCACCACGCCCCCCTTCCCTGCCAGCAGCCCCAGGGCCCGAGCGGTCTGGGCGAAGGCCCCGGGGACCTGCACCAGGGCCTCGTGGACGGGGGCGGGGCCGTGGAGGGAGACATGGAGCCGATCCAGGCCCCGGGCCAGCAGGCCCTCCAGGAGGTCGGGGTAGGCCAGCATCCGGCCGTTGGTGATGAGCCCAAACCCGAGGCCCAGGTCCCGGCTCAGGGCCGCCAATTCCAGGAGGTCCCCCCGAAGCCCCGGTTCTCCGCCGGAGAGCCAGACCCCCTCAAAGCCCTGCAGGGCGGCCGCCCGGAGGACCCGGCGGAGGGCTGGGCCAGGGAGGGTGGGGATGGCACGCAGACCCTCGCTGTGGCAGAACCGGCAGCGGTTGTTGCAGGAATACCCGGCCTTGAGGATGACCCAGCCCACCTTGGCCTCCCAAATGAGGGCCTATCATAGCGCAGCTTGGCCCGGGGATGAAACCGAAGTTTGTAGCCAACTGCGATATGTCAACTCAGGTAGATCAAAGTTTGGACAAGGTTCGGGTTTCTGCCTATATTGCCCCCCGTGAACTCAGCCAAAGGGAGCCTCCCATGGACCGCACAAAGGGCACCGTAGTCAAAAAAAACCTGGCGGGAATGGCCAACCTGCGCCTGTTGGTGACCATCCCTCTCTTCGTGGTGGGGCTGTTCGTGGTGTTCAAGTTCGGCGGGGCAGCCATTGATGTGTGGGGCTTCCAAAAGGACCTGGAGAACAACATCGCCGAGATGTCCTACTCCTGCGTGGCGGCGGCCTGCGAGGACGACCTGTTCGACGAGATCGAGGAGATCCTCAAGGTCAACCAGCGGAATGTGAAGATCTACTGGGATGCCATTGACTGGGTCATAGAGACCAACGAACTGCTGGTGCCCGGCTACACCGAGGTGGACCTCATCGCCACCAAGGTGCGCTGGATCTTCGAGCACCGGATCCAATACCTGCGCTAGCCCTACCCCCGCTCAATCCTCGGCCTCGTGGGCAGCCTGGTCGCCGGACTCCCGGGAGGCCAGTTCTTTTTTCAGGGACTCGACCCGGGGGATGGAGTACTCCACCCAGAGGCGCTGGAGGGCCTCCCGGTCGGCGGGCTCCAGGTCGCCCTGCTCGCCCAGGTGCCGGCGCCGCTCTTCGGTGGCATGGTAGAGGGCCATGCCCGCCGCCACTGAGATATTGAAGCTTTGGGTGAAGCCCCTCATGGGGATGAAGAAGACCCGGTCCGCCAGGGCCAGCAGTTCGGGGCTGAGGCCGTCATGCTCGTTGCCGAAGGCCAGCACCGCCTTGCCCCGAAAGTCCAGGGACTGGATGGGCACAGCGTCCTCCCGAAGGGCCCCGGCGTAGATGGCAAAGCCCCGGGCCTTGAGGGCCCCGATGGCCTCGGTGGCGCTGTGGTAGCCCGAGATCTCCAGCCACTTGCCACCCCCCTGCACGACCTTGGGGTGGGGCTTGAAGGCCCCGCTCTTGGAGATCACATGGACCTCCTGGAGGCCCAGGCCCTCGGCGGAGCGCATGCAGGCGGCGACATTGTGGGGGTCGTAGATGTCCTCCAGCAGAAGGGTCAGGTTCCGGGTTCTTTTTTCCAGGACGCTGGCCAGACGCTCCAGCCGTTTTTCGGTGAGAAAGTTCTTCAGTTCCATGGCCACCCTTGCTGGTTGAAAATCCGTGGCTTGGCGGGGGCCACAAACAGTTTGCCCCCTTGTTTTCTTCCGGCTAGAGTAACCCAAAGTCCTGGGTTCCCAAAGCACAAGTGCATTTCTGCGCCATGTGGGGGTAGAGCCCGGGATTGGCACATAGCTTCGGGGTAAAGAATATGGCCAGAAGCCGCGAGTTGCTCAATCAGATCAAGTCCGATCCCAACAACCCCTCCCTGCTGGACGAATTGGTGTTGTCCCATTCGCGGCGGAACGCCTGGGAGGAGCTGTACCGGGATTTGATATCAGTGTTGGAGACAGGTGGGGCTTCCTCGGGTAGGGAGCTGTTGTCCCGCCGGGTGGTGGACGCCATCCGACGGCATGGAGAGGCGCTGGGCCAGGGGCCCCTGGCGGCGGAGTTGAAGCTGCGCCTGGCCCGGACCCTGATGTCCCAGCCCGGGCAGCGAGGGGAGGCCCTGGTGCTGGCCAGCCAGGCCTGGGCGGCGAGCCCCCAGCCCCCCGTGGGGGAGGCCGTGGTGGCGCTGCTACAGGAGGCCGGGGAGCTGCGCCCGGCGGTGAGAATTCTCAAGCAGTTGGTGGCCCGGGAGAAGGGCGCCGCAAAGGCCGAGGCCTGCCTCAAGCTGGGCCAACTGCTGCTCAGCCTGGGCGAGCCTGCGGCTGCCCGGGAACAGTATGTGACGGTGGCGGCGGGCAAGGGCGCCCGGGCCACCGAGGCCAAGAAAGAGGCGGAGCGGCTGGCGGGCATCCTGACCATGCTG
>CAZMEC010000312.1:0-2736 GCA_964565265.1 uncultured Myxococcales bacterium | reverse complement strand
TCCTTCTCGTCGGGCTCCATCAGGAGCAGCGTGTTGGGCCCCAGGGCCCGGGCCAATTCCATGGCCAGTGAACTCTTCCCCGCACCAATGATTCCCTCCACCACTATGACCTTGCATCGCGCCATTTAGCCCCTCCAAATATCGTTGATTCGACCGCCTAGGGAGACTGACTAGCACCGCCTCAAGGGCCGCGTCAAGGACAAAGGTTTTGCTTGACTTTGGACCCGGGGGTTTCCATTTTGCGACAGGTCAAGGGGGGGTTCAGACCATGGAAAAGCTGTCCAAACACCGCCGGGTATGCCGGATCTGCGGCAATGCCTGCTCGGTCAATCGGGAGACCGACGAGCAACGCGGCATCTGTGGCGCCCCACCCCAGCCCCATGTGGCCTGGCATGGCCTGCACCTAGGCGAAGAGCCACCCATCAGCGGGGACGGAGGCTGCGCCAATATTTTTTTTGCGGGCTGCAACCTGAAGTGCGTCTATTGCCAGAATTGGCAGATCAGCCAGCAGGAAATCACCGACGAAAAACCCCTCTCCTCGCAGCAACTGGCAGATCTTTTCCTGACCTACCAGGACTCCGGCGCCCAGAGCCTGGGCCTGGTCTCCCCCTCGCCCCACCTGTTGACCCTGATCCCCGCCCTGGAGGAGGCCCGCCGCCGGGGGCTGACGCTGCCCATCGTGTACAACACCGGCTCCTATGAGATGGTGGAGGCCCTCGCGGCCCTGGACGGTCTGGTGGACATCTATCTTCCTGACCTGAAGTACGGATCCAGCGAGGCCGGGGCTGTCTACTCGGGGGTGCTGGACTATGTGGGGATTTCCCGGGCGGCGGTCCTGGAGATGTTCCGGCAGGTGGGCCACCTCCAGCTTGACGAAAAAGGTCGGGCCACCCGGGGCCTCCTGGTGCGTCACATGGTACTCCCCGGGGACCATGCGGACAGCACCCTGGTGTTGGACTGGCTGGCCCGGAACCTGGGCAAGGAGCTGCACCTCAGCATCATGTCCCAGTACAAGCCCCACCACATGGTGGACAGGGGCTTCTTCCCCGAACTGGCCCGCCCGCTCACCTCCCAGGAATACAACTTCGTCCTGGACTACGCCCTGGGAAGGGGCTTCAAGAACATCTACTTCCAAAGCCCCGACGCCAAGGACAGCGGCAATCCTGACTTCACCAGCCAGACCCCCTTCAACTGGGAATCGTGATCTGAGCTTGATCTTTGGGCCCGCATACATATCCTCGGGGGCGCCGAGTGGCCCGGCTGTCCGGCATTCCGTCAGTAACCAGGAGGAAGTTTTGGATCCGTCGCGGCTTGCCGACATAGACCTCCCCGGGGAAATCCGGTTCATCTTCCACCGGCTGGCCAAGCGCGGCGCCCAGGCCTGGCTGGTGGGGTCTGCCGTGCGGGACCTGGTCCTGAACGGGCACCTCAACAACACCGGCCGGGTGGACATGGTGGTGGCCCTGGCCGCCGCCAAGGGCATCGAGCAAAGCCTGGCGGGGGCCGCCGGGGACAAGGTCTTCCTCTCGCCCATGGTGCGAAATGGTCAGGTGTTCTCGTTTGAGGCCCGGGACAGCGAGGGCCAGACCATCAAGAAATTCCAGCTCATGCAGATTGGCTCGGAACAGGAGTTGGAGACCACGCTGGCCTTCCGCGAGGTCACCGTCAATGCCATGGCCCTGGATTCCGATCTCAACCTGGTCGACCCCTTCGGCGGGCTGCTGGACCTGGAGCGCGGCGACCTGCGCACCGTCCAACCGGCGGAGCGGGTCTTCAAGGAGAACCCCCTGTACATCCTGAAGGTGGCCAAGCACGCTGCCTTCCATCGGCTCTACCCCGGAGACAAGACCGTCAAGGCGGCGTCTCGGGAGGCGGACCGGCTGCTGGACATCTCCCCCAACAAGTGGCGCCCCGAGTTCGAGCGCATGCTGCTGAACCGCAACCCGGACTTTGGCCTTCGCTTCCTGGCGGATTGTGGCGCCCTGAACTACATCCTGCCCGAGTTGACCCTCCTTGGGGGCTTCGAGAAGAGCTGCTCGGTCCACCACAAGGACATCTTCCAGCACACCGTGGAGGTCTGCCGCCAGGCCAAGCCCACCCCACCCGTCCGCTGGGCCGCCCTGCTGCACGATGTGGGCAAATACTGGACCCGCACCGTGAGCCGGGATGGCCAGGTCCATTTCTTCCATCACGAGGAGATGAGCGCCTACCTCAGCCGGGGCATCCTGGCGCGCCTGGGCATTGACCCCAGGACCATCGACCGGGTCTGCAATCTGGTGCTGAACCACAGCCGCATCACGCTGTATTCGGCGGACTGGACGGAGAGCGCCGTGCGCCGGCTGATTCGGGATCTGGACGGCTGCCTGGAGGACCTGGTGGCCCTGGCCAAGGCCGACATCACCTCCAAGCGGGAGGACCGGATCGAAGAGATCAGGCTCCTCACCGAGGAACTGGAGCGCCGCATCGCCGAGGTCCGGGAGAAGGACTCCAAAGAGCCCCTCCTGGCCAAGGGCATCGGCAACGAGATCATGGAATTCCTGGGCCTGACCCCGGGCCCCATCATCGGCGAGCTGAAGGACCTGCTGGAGAAGGCAATCGAGGAAGGCACCCTGGAAAGGGGCCTGGAGAACCAACAGTATCTGGATTATCTGGCCGCCCTGATCCGACAGCAGGGCCTACCCAAAAGCCCCAAGTAAGCGCCAATCCGAACCCCGACCGCAAGGGAGGGGGCCGCCC
>CAZMEC010000311.1:0-2758 GCA_964565265.1 uncultured Myxococcales bacterium | reverse complement strand
TGCCCATTGGCCCTGACGGTCCAGGGGGCAGACAGCAACTCGGACACCGTGGTGCCCATGATGCCAGCCAAGCGATAGAGGGTCTTGACGGTCGGTTCTTTACGACCGCCCTCAATCTCCTGGTAGTGCTTGTAGGAGATGCCCCGCTCGGCAACCTGTTCCTGGGTCAGACCCGAGGCCCATCTTGCGTGGCGGATGTTCTCCCTCAACTGATTCAAGAAATCTTCGTACTTCATTTTGCACACCCCTGTTTAGGCATTGCTACCATCTCCGCTCTTGATCCATCCAACAGCATACGGCCATAGGCTGCTGAATTCTCCCCGGTCAAGAACACGGCTGGCAGACCGGCCAACGGTTGGGAGATTACCCCCAAAGATACCTATTGGGAATCACCAACAGCTCATTCCAGCCTGACAGGCCGCAACATGCTGCAAAACAAAGAGAAAATAAACCCGCTAAAGGGCCGGTAGAACGAATTATTATGAGCATCAAACCAGAAAAACAGGGGAAAAAGCTGGCCTTTCTGTGTGATGGACCTTGCCCCTGTGGGTGGCGTGAAATACCATGGTCTCCCTTTGCCAGGGAGCACCCGTGCAGGCATTTCACAGACTTCGTCGTATCTATCTGGACAGCGAGGACCTCCCTGGGCCCTCCGCCGGGGACCTCCGGGTGGGCCTGCTTTGGCCCGGCAGCTACGAGTCCGGAATGGCCTCCCTGGGCTTCGCCGAGTTGTACCGCCGCCTGAACCTGCCGGGGGTCTCCACCTGCGAGCGCTATTTTGGCGCCCTGGGGACCCTGACGCCGGAGGGCGGGCCTTGCCTGTCCCTGGAGAGCGGGCGCCCCCTTGGGGATTGTCACCTGGTGGCAGTAAGCCTGGGCTGCGAACGGGAGCTGGCAGACCTGGTGGGGCTGCTGGGGGGCTCGGGGGTTGAGCCCCTGGCCTCCCGGCGCGGGGGGCGGCCCGGGATAGTGGCCGGTGGGGCGGCCACCCGGTCCAACCCCTGGCTGCTCAAGCCCGTGGCCGATGTGGTCATCTGCGGCGACGGCGAGGAGGCCCTCGACGCCCTGGAGGCCATGCTCAGGGCGGGCCGGGCGGACCGGGATTCGTTGCTGGAGTACCTGGGCCCAGTGCCTGGATCGCTCAGTGACCTGGGAGGGGACGGCCTGCCCGCGGTGGCCAGTCCCGACCTGCCCCTGGTGTCCCAGGTGGTGGCCCCCAAGGCGGCCTTTGGCGACATGCGCCTGGTGGAGCTGGTGCGCGGCTGTCCACGGTCCTGTGGGTTCTGCGTCTGCGGGCGGCACCTCTCTCCCTTTCGGCAGGCCCCCCGGGACCTGGCCCTGACCCGCCTTTCCGAAAGCCGTGGGCGCCTGGGGCTGCTGGGCGCTGGGGTGGCGGACTGGCCACACCTGGCGGAGGCCCTGGAGTTGCTGGCCTCCCAGGGGCGCGAGGCCTCGGTGAGTTCGCTGCGGGGGGACCGCCTGGATGAGCGCCTGCTGCTGGCCCTCAAGGCCTGCGGGACCAGGTCCCTCACTGTGGCCCTGGACGGGGCCAGCCGTCGGACCAGGGCCCTGGTGGGAAAGGACCTCAGCGAGGAGGCCTTCAAGGAGGGCCTGGCCCGAGCCGCCCGCCTTGGAATGGGCGTGGCCAAGATCTATGTAATGGTGGGCCTCCCCGGGGAGACCGAGGAGGACCTGCGGGAGTTGGCCGCCTTCCTGTTGGAGTTGGCCGCCTTCAGTTCCCTGACGGTGGCTGTGTCCCCCTTCGTGCCAAAGCGCAACACGGCCCTGGAGGCGGCCCCCTTTGGGCCCGTACCCCTGCTGACCGCCCGAATCAAGCTCCTCTCCCAGTTGCTCAAGGGCCGCTGCCGGCTGGCCCAGGTGTCCCCCCGGGAGGCGGCGTTGGAGCACGCCCTGACCTGGGTCTCCGAGGAAGAGATCCGGGCCCTGATCCCCGCCCTTCGTCAGGGCATGACCCCGGCGGATTGGAAAGCCCTCCTGAGGTTTGACAGAACCAACCCCATACATTAATGTTCCGGCCGCCTCGTGGTTCCCATTGGAGGTGCGAACATGCTGCCTGACCTGCTGAAGCGAATTGCGGACCGGACCCTGTCGGTGGGAATCATCGGCCTTGGCTATGTGGGCCTGCCCCTGGCCCTTCGGTTGGCCGAGCAGGGCCTGGAGGTCACGGGCATCGACCTGGACCCGGGGCGGGTGGACGCCCTCAATCGGGGCCGCTCTCCCTTCACGGATCTGGCCTCTTCCAGGCTGGAGGCCGCGGTCAAGTCCGGCCGCTTTCGCGCCACCTGCAATCACGGCGTGCTGGCCAGCCTGGATGCCGTGGTGGTGGATGTCCCCACGCCCCTGGGCAAGACCCGGGAGCCCGATGTCTCGTTGGTCATGACGGCCCTCTCCCAGATGATCCAGCACGCCCACCATGGCCAGCTCATCGTGGTGGAGAGCACCACCTGGCCGGGCTTCACCCGGGAGGTGGTCCAGCCCATGCTGGATGCCGCCGGTCTCCATGTGGGCCGGGATGTGTTCCTGGTGTTCTCCCCCGAGCGCATCGATCCGGGCAACGAGACCTTCGGCGTCTCCAATACGCCCAAGATCGTGGGTGGGGCCACGGCGGCCTGCGCCGAAGCCGGCAAGGCCTTCTACAGCCTGGTGACCAAGACGGTGCGGGTGGTCAGCTCCCTGGATGCGGCCGAGATGGTCAAGCTGCACGAGAACACCTTCCGGGCGGTGAACATCGCCCTGG
>CAZMEC010000310.1:0-2778 GCA_964565265.1 uncultured Myxococcales bacterium | reverse complement strand
GCAATGAAAAAGCGCATTGGAATTCTCACCGGCGGCGGAGACTGCCCGGGGCTCAATCC
The DNA here is from genome assembly GCA_964565265.1 of uncultured Myxococcales bacterium. Taxonomy (GTDB): domain Bacteria; phylum Myxococcota_A; class UBA9042; order CAIXZC01; family CAIXZC01; genus CAIXZC01. The sequence goes on along the minus strand of CAZMEC010000310.1, from coordinate 2,719 downwards.
GGCGGTTCGCTGGTTCGTGGAGGCCGCGGCTGCCAAGGGCGGCTGGGAGGTCATTGGTCTTCGGGACGGTTGGAAATCGTTAGTGATGGATGACCTGGTCGAGAAGGGCATCGCGCCCCCCGGCGAGGACTGGTACAAGCGGGGCTGCTTCGCCCGTCAGCTAACTCCGGCGGATGTGGACGGCTGGGAGCGCATCGGCGGCACCTCCCTTGGGTCCTCCCGCACCAACCCCTACAACCCCAAGAAGGATCGCAGCGCCCAGGTCATTGCCAATATTGGCAAGTTGGGCCTGGACGCCCTGGTGGCCATTGGCGGTGAGGACACCCTGGGGGTGGCTCGCCGGCTGCACGCCGTGGGCATCCCCGTGGTGGGTATCCCCAAGACCATTGACGCGGACCTGCCCGGCACCGAGTACACCCTGGGCTTTGGCACCGCCGTGGAGATCCTGTGCCACGAGGTGGACCGCCTGCGCACCACCGCCGGCAGCCACAGCCGCTTCTTCGTGGTGGAGGCCATGGGCCGCCACGCCGGGCATCTGGCGCTGCAAGGGGGCATGGCCGCCGGCGCGGACATGATTCTCATCCCCGAAGTCCCCTTTGATGTCCCCCGCATCGTGCATCTGGTGAACCGCATCCGGGACCTGGGGCACCGCTACGGCATGATCGTGGTGGCGGAGGGCGCCTTCCCCAAGGGGATGGATGGCCCCGTCAGCACGGGCAAGGTCCTGGACCCAAGCTTCGGCCATGTGAACCTGGGCGGGGTCGGGGAGATGCTGGCCAATGCCATCGCGGCGGCCACCGACTTGGGCACCCGCAGCGTCCAACTCAGTCACATCCAGCGCGGCGGTGCCCCCGTCGCTTACGACCGCATCATGGGCATGAAGTTTGGCTTCGCCGCTGCAGACCTCCTCGCCGCGGGCATCAGCGGCCGCATGGTGGCGGTGGTGGATGGGAAGGTCACGGCGGTCGGCCTGGAGGTCCTGGACGAGGGCCTCAAGTTGGTGGATGTGGAGCGCGAGTACGACACCAAGATGCTGAACGGCAAGGCCAGCAGGATACTCTCCGTCCCTGGGAAGGGAGGTGCGAAATGAGTCGCAGAATCGGCATCCTCACCGGCGGCGGCGACTGCCCCGGCCTGAACAACGCCATCAAGTGGGTGGTGAAGACCGCCGCCCGCTACAACGAGAAACTGCCCCCCGACCGCCGCTTTGAGGTCATCGGCTTCCGCGACGGCTGGGCGGGCCCCATCAACTACAGCAACAAATACCCGCTGCTGCCCGCGGGCCAGGATTTCTTCGGCGGCCACCACGCCCGCATCCTGGACGAGATGGTGGTGCGCTCCTGGGATCGCCAGGGTGGCACCTGCATCGGCTCCTCCCGCACCAACCCCTTCGCCAAGGGCAGCGACCTGTGGATGGAGGTGGTCCGCAGTTACCGCGAGTTGGACCTCTACTGCCTCATCGCCCTGGGCGGCGACGACACCCAGAGCGTCACCTGGAAGCTGCACGAGAAGGGCCTCAATGTCCTGACCATCCCCAAGACCATCGACGGGGACCTGGCGGGCACCGAATACACGCTCGGCTTCGACACCGCGGTGAATGTCATCGTGGAGGAGGTGGACCGCCTGCGCAGCACCGCCGCCTCCCACGGGCGCATCATGGTGGTCGAGGCCATGGGCCGCCACGCCGGACACCTGGCGCTGGCCGGTGGCGCCGCCGCCGGGGCCGATGTGGTCCTCATCCCCGAAGTCCCCTTCAAACCCGAGCGCGTGGCCGAGTTGGTCAAGGCCCGCATGGGCAACGGCGCGAGGTACTGCATTGTGGTGGCCGCCGAGGGGGCCCTCATCGAGGGCAAGGGCCAGGTCTCCAAGGAGGCGGACGGCAAGGATGAGTTTGGTCATGTGCTGCTGGGGGGCGTGGGGCGCTATCTGGAAGAGTACCTGACGAAGGCCCTGGGTGCGGATGTGCGCAGCGTCATCCTGTCCCACCTCCAGCGCGGGGGCGTGCCCTCGTCGTGGGACCGCCGTGCCGGCCGCCTGTTTGGCATCGCCGCCATGGATCTGGTGGTGGAGGGGCGCTTTGGCATGATGGCCTCCATGAAGGACGGCCGCATCGCCGCCGGGCCCATCCCCGCCGCCGAGAAGAACATGGTGCTGGTGGACGCCGCCTTGGCCTATGACGCCGACCGCTACCAGCCCGCCCTGACCGTGCTTCGGGACCTCAAGTAATGGATCCCACCCTCCTCACCCGGCGGCCCGTCCTGCTGATCGTTGAGGATGACGCCAGCAACCGCAGCAGCCTCCAGGATTTGTTTGCCCGGGAGAACTACCAGGTGCTGGTGGCCGCGGACGGCAAGGAGGCCGTGGAGACCCTGCGCCACGAGACCGTGGATGTCGTGCTTACGGACCTGATGATGCCCTCCATGAGCGGCCTCGAACTTCTGCGCAGCGTGAAGGCCATGAGCCCAGGGACGGAGGTGGTCTTGATGACCGCCTACGGCACCGTGGAGCGGGCCGTGGAGGCCATGAAGGAGGGCGCCTACGACTTCGTCACCAAGCCCTTCAAGGCCATCCAGATCCTGCGCAGCGTGCGGCGCGGCATGGAGAAGCAGTCCTTGTTGCTGGAGAACCGCAGTCTGCGGGAGCGCCTCAAACAGATGGACCAGGGGCGCCGGGGGCTGATTGGCAACAGCCAGCCCATGCGGCGGCTGGTGGCCATGAT
>CAZMEC010000309.1:0-2801 GCA_964565265.1 uncultured Myxococcales bacterium | reverse complement strand
CCGGCGTCGATGGCCTCGTGGTACTCCTTGAAGTACTTGGTGTTCAGGCCGAAGCGGTCCCGCAGGCTGGAGAAGGCGGTGAGGCCAAAGCCCAGTTCGTCCCGCAGCTTGCAGCACTGGTTGTCGGCGTAGTGGGAATAATGAATGGGGTCCTTGGAGAAGACGCGGCCGATGTTCTCGTGGTAGCCGTGGTCCCGCAGGATGCCGTGGGCCAGGGCCTTCATGCGCAGGGTGTCCTCGGGGCTGATGAAGTCGGCGGCCTGCTCTTCTTGCTTGCGCTTGATGGTGCCGATGCGGTCGCCGTAGGGCTCGACCTTGAGGCGGTAGAGCTGGATCTCCTGGACGCCCGTGTGGCAGGACTGCTCGACCACCTCGGCCCAGTTCTCCAGGGTCTGACCGGGGAAGCCGAAGATGAACTCGATGTTGGTGATCATGCCGAAGCGCAGGCACTGCTCGATGCTTTCGAGGGCCATGGCGGCGCCGTGCATGCGGTTCATGCCCTTGAGGATCTCGTCGTTGAAGGACTGGACGCCGATGGTGATGCGGTCCACGCCATAGTCCTTGAGGATCTTCATGCGCTCGTCGCCCTCGGGGCCGACCAGCGTGTTGGGGTCCACATCGTAGTTGAACTGTGTGCACTTGGAGAGGTCCACGCGCTTGGTGAAGTACTTGAGGAAGCGCTCGAGCTGCTGGGGGCTCATGTAGGTGGGGGTGCCGCCGCCAATGAGGATGGAGCGGGCCTTGATGCGGTCCAGGCCCAGCAGGCCCATGTAGATGTCCATTTCCCGCTCGAGGTAGTCCAGATAGCGGTCCTTCTCCTCGGGGCGGTCACCCAGCTTCACGGGGTAGTGGCAGAAGACGCACTGGCCCATGCAGAAGGGGAAATGCACATAGAGGTCGAAGCGCTTGTCCGCCGGCACGGTGTAGGTCTTGAAGAGGTCCGCGGCGGTGGTGGGCGGGTACTTGGTGATGGGCGGGTAGTGGACCGCGGGGTAGAAGTCGCCCTGCTTGCAGATCATGCCAAGCTGCTGGAACTGGTGAAGCTGGCGGACGCGCTCTTCGGCGGTTTCAAGATGGGCGGCGTATTTCTTGAGGATGGGCGAGGTTACAGTCATCAGGACTCCTCCATGACCAGGCCGGCGGCCTGAACGATGCGGCGAATGTGTTCCTCGGAGGGCATGAAGCGATCCTTGGAGTAGATGGGGTACTTTTCCTTCAGCTCACGGGGGGTGCCGTCGTGAATGGTGACCGTGTTGGCACCGGCCATGAGGCCTAGAAGCTGGCCACCGGGGCCGGCCTTTTCAAGGGAACTGGTGGTGGGGATGAGGACCCGGGGGTTCATCACGCGCAGGAGGGCCATGTAGTTCAAGGTGGTGTGAAGCTCGCCGGCGCTGGCGTCCTGGAGGGCGCTGCCCCGGCCGGGGATGAAGACGGTGGAGCTGGCCATGGTGAGGGGGAGGGTGTGCAGGAGCGTCAGGTCGCTGGCCAGGTCTTCCAGGGTCTGACCGGGGAGCCCTACGATGTTGCCCGAGCCAGTGCCGAAGCCGGCGGTCACCAGATCACGGATGGCCTCCAGGCGGTCGCTGAGCTGGTCTCCGGGTTTCATGGTGGCGTAGAGGGCCGCATTGGAGGTCTCAAACTTCAGGATGGCCCGGCTGATGCCGGCGTTGCGCAGGCGGGTGCACTGGGAGGGCGTGAGGACCCCGAGGTTGATGATGAAGTCCAGATCGGGGAAGGCCTCCAGGGCCTTCTCCACGGAGAGCCCCACATTGTCCACCCAGGCGTCCGAGTTGTTCTCGCCGGACTGCAGCAGGATGTGCTTGCGGCCGCGGGCGTGCAACAGGCCCACAATCTCGACGAACTCGTCGGGGCTGAGGGTGAAGTGCTCGGAGGGGGGCAGACAGCCGATGGCGCAGTAGAGGCAGCCCCGGCTGCAGAAGTTGGAGATCTCCACCACGCTGCGGACCTCCACGCTGCGCCTTGGAAAACCCTGGTCCCGGGCGGCCCGGGCCACCGAGAAGAGGGCCTCCTGGGCGGGGCCTCGGGCGGCCAGAGCGGCCAGCAACTGCGGAGGATCGAACCGACCTTGGGAGATGGAATCCAGCCAATCGTACATGTCACCCCACCTGACTTGCGGAAAATACCAGCACAGCTATGCCAGCAAAAGCAAGAAGCGAGCCAATTACCGGAACCAGCCGCACGCGCTCGGCCATGAGCAGGGCGGCGATGGGAATCACGAAGAGGGGTTCGGTGGAATTGAGGGTCACGGCGATGGCCACATCCAGGTGCTTGAGGGCCACATGGGACAGCCAGAAACCACCGAAACTGGCGATGATCACGGCCACCCCGATGCCCCCCAGGGTGGAGCGCTTTGCCAGGGGCCGCAGCCAGGTGCCAAGGCGTCCACCGGCCAGGGCAAAGGCCACCAGGCCCAGGGTGCCGGAGAGCATCCTGATGAAGGTCGCGTTCTCGGCGGACACCGTGGAGATGCCAAGTTTTGTCACAATGGTGCCCGCGGACATACACAAAACGGCCAAAAGCCCAAGCCAGAGACCCTTCACCGAGCTTTTGTGGGAGCTGTCCCCGATCTTGGCGAACAGCACCACGGCGATGCCCAGGGTGATGAGGACCATGCCTGAGATGGCCCCGGGGGTGGGGCGCTCGCCCAGGAAGGCGATGGCGAACAGCACGGTCAGCACCTGGCCCAGCAGGGACAGCACCACCAGGGCGTGGGCCCCAAGGTCGTTCAGGGCCATGAAGAAGAAGGTGTCCCCGAGGGTGATGCCCAGGAGGCCGCTGAC
>CAZMEC010000308.1:0-2843 GCA_964565265.1 uncultured Myxococcales bacterium | reverse complement strand
ACCGTTCTTGAACATGTGGGCGACGATGGCCTTGCCCACGGCCCGGGGGCGTCCATAGGATGGGTCCAGGTGCATGCGCAGCCCGGGGGCCGCGTTGACCTCAAGGACGACGCCGCCCTGCTCTTCCAGGGGGCGGTCAATGCGGTTGCACAGCACATCCACGCCGCAGATATCCAGGCCTATGACCCGGGCGGCCGCGATGGCCCGAGCCCGCACCTCCGGGTGCACCTCCTCGGTGACATCGGTGGCGATACCGCCGGTGCTGAGGTTGGCGTTGCGCCGCAGGAACACCAGGGCCCCCGAGGCGGGCACCGAGTCCGGCGTCAGGCCCTGGGCCTCCAGCACCGACAGGGCCAGTTCGTCCAGGGGGATGCGGGACAGGGAGGTGGAGTGGCCGCTGGTCCGCTTGGGGTCGGCGTTCACCAGATCCACAAGCTGCCGCACCGTCCGTACGCCGTCGCCCGTCACCAGGGGAGGGTCGCGCCGGGCCGCCGCCACGAAGTGCCAGCCCACCACCAGGATGCGGTAGTCGTGGCCCGTGACCCAGTTCTCTACAAGAACATCCGGAGTGATGAGCGCGGCGGCCTCAAAGGCGGCCTCCACCTGCTCGCGGGTTTCAAGGTGGACGGCCACCCCGCGGCCCTGGCTGCCGTGCCGGGGCTTGACCACTACAGGCACGCCAATCTCCTGCGCAGCGGCCCAGGCCTCCTCGGCGCTGGTCACTGTCCGCCCCTCCGGCACGGGTACCCCCACGGCCGACAGCAGGGTCTTGGTCAGGTCCTTGTCCTGGGCGATGGACTCGCCCACGGCGCTGGTCTGGTCGGTCTCGGCGGCGATGATCCGGCGCAGTTTTTTGCCCCAACCAAGCTGCACCAGACTTTGTTTGTTCAGGCGGTGAACGGGGATGCCGCGATCCACGGCGGCCCGGACGATGGCACCCGTGCTTGGGCCCAGCCGCAGGTCCTCATCCATGGCCTTGAGGCGGGCGACGGTCTCGGGCACCTCGAAGTCCCGCTGTTCCAGCATGGCCTGGCACAGGGCCACGGCCGCGTCCACGGCGGCCCGGCCAACTTCTTCCACGGTGTATTCGACGATCACCATGAAGGTGTCTTCATCCACCGTGGCGGAAGTGCGGCTGAAGGTCACTGGACAGCCAGCCTCAACCTGCAAGGTCAGGGCGGCCCTCTCAATCATGTGAGCCACCCCAGACGACCAAGCGGGCTCGGAGCGATCAAGGCGGCCCAGCCCCGGCAGCCGGGTGCGGAGGTTCTCCTCGAACTCCGGCTTGTCCCGCAGGGCCCGCTCACTCGCATCCACGCGCAACAACGCAGAGATCACCGTCCGCCGGCTCCAGATGTTGGGTCCCCGCAGCGGTCGGACTCGTAGAACCTCCATGACTAACTTCCCTTCTCTGGGTTCAGGCCAGTTTGCATCGCCCCCAGTGACCATGCCGCGGCCACGGCGGCCAGTACGGAATTCACGCTGGCCCCGGGCGAGGTCGCGGAATTCTGCATCATCGTCGAGCATTTGGCCACCAGGATTACCTTGGCACCATGCAGCAGGTTTATGTGTTCATCACGGAGGGTCACCCCCCGGCCCCCCCCCGCCAGGTGCCGACCCCGCCGGTTGTTGTCCGGATCCTGCGAAAAAAAGACCACCTCGCCGGCGCTCAGGGCAGCCAGTTCGGCGGCCTTGGGATCCTGGGCGTCAAGCACCGCCGTACCCGAGGGCAGGAGGACATCCACACCGCAACGCCGGATCTCAAAGACCCGGTCCAACTGGCCCTCGGTGGCAGCATTCACCGGGGTCTCGTCGGTGGGCCCCGTGACCACCGCCACCTGGCAGCGGTCAAAGCCCAGGCCTTCAAAAGACACGCTGGGCCCGCTGGCTTCCAGGACGGCGGCCTCCACTGTGGGGTCCGCCAGCAACCTCCAGGCAGAGGCCCGGTTGGCCCTGTCCCCGGGTTCGATCAGCGCCCCACCCAGATACAGCCCCTCGCCGCAGGCCACGCCCGTCCGGTGGCCCGCCCGCTCCAGCAACTCCCCCAGCAGGCGGGCCACCAGCGAGCGCTGGCCCCCTCCCAGGATGGAGACCAGGGGAATCCGGCCCTGGTCGCCGGCGGGGAACAGCTTGTCCAGGAGAGCCTCCGGGGTGGCGCCCTGGGGAAGGTCCTGGTCTCCCTCAAGTTGGTGGACTTTGAGCCCCTGGCCCAGCCTCAGCCCGCGGCGGTTCTCAAGGCGGCGGACAGGCAACTCGCGGGCCAGGGCAGCCTCCTCCAGGGCCTGGAGACCGGGCTCCAGGCGCGCCCTCACCAGCAGGTCCTTGAGGTTGGCCAGGACCCCGGGGAGGTCGAAGGGCCGGTCGTGGATCGCCGCCAGGACCAGGTCTCGGGCGGCCAGCAGGCAGGCCTGACCAAGGCGCTCGTCCACGCAGCGCATGACCACCTTGTAGACCCCCGCAGGAGTCACCTCGCGGGTCTTCCCGAACATGACATCCAGGCCCGCCAGGGCATGCAACTCCAAGGCCACATGCTCCATGATATGGCCCGGCCAGGTGCCCTCCTGGACCCGCTGCAGGAAGCCGCCACGCACGCCCACGCCGCATTTGTGCTCAATCAGAGAGGGGAGCCACGCGCTGAGGCGCTCGTAGAGGCCCGGCAGGGTGGCAGAAGAGACATCCAACTCTTCCAGGTCCACCAGCGCCTCCAGGACCGGGCGACGGGACCACAGATTGGGGCCGTTCAGGTGCAGTATCCGGATTATTCTCATCCTGAAGATCCAAGATTGATGACCAGCGGGCAGCCTTCAAAGGTGGCCCACGGCCGAAGTGTGTGTTATAGCTTC
>CAZMEC010000307.1:0-2846 GCA_964565265.1 uncultured Myxococcales bacterium | reverse complement strand
GGCGATGATGTAGGGCTTGTAGCTGGCTTCCTTGTAGGTGGGGATGCGGTACTTCTCGAAGACCTCGGCGGAGACTTCACCGTTCTTGCAGGACACGCCCGAGATGTCGGCGGGCAGGCAGTGCATATACAGGGCATCGCCACCCTTGGTCTTCTTCATGAGCTTCTTGTTGCATTCCCAGCTCATGAACTTGGCGTTGTTGGCGAGGCACTCCTTCTCAAGGCCCTTGAGGCCGTCGGCGTCCCGCTTCTCCACCAGCTTGGTGCGCTTCTCCATGATGTGGAAGGGAGCCCAGCTCTTGGGGTAGACGATGTCCGCGCCTTCGAAGGCCTCTTCCATGCTGCCGGTGACCTTGAAGCTGCTGCCGTTCTCCTTGGCGAAGCCCTTGGCCTGCTTGATGGTGTCGGGCAGGAGGTCATAGCCCTCGGGGTAGGCCAGGCTGACATCCATGCCAAAGCGGGTCATCAGGGTGATGATGCCCTGGGGCACGGACAGGGGCTTGCCGTAGGAGGGCGAGTAGGCCCAGGTCATGGCGATCTTCTTGCCCCGCAGGGACTCCAGGTCGCCGCCGAAGTAGTTGCGCAGGTGGGCCAGGTCGGACATGGCCTGGGTGGGGTGATCGATGTCGCACTGGAGGTTCACCACGGAGGGGCGCTGCTCAAGCACGCCCTGGCGGTAGCCGTCATCCAGCGCGGCGCCGACTTCACGCATATAGGTGTTGCCCTTGCCGATGTACATGTCGTCGCGGATGCCGATGACCTCGGACAGGAAGGAGATCATGTTGGCGGTCTCGCGGACGGTCTCGCCGTGGGAGATCTGGCTCTTGCCCTCGTCCAGATCCTGCACGGCCAGGCCCAACAGGTTGCAGGCAGAGGAGAAGGAGAAGCGGGTGCGGGTGGAGTTGTCGCGGAACACCGCCACCCCAAGGCCGGACTCGAAGACCTTCGTGGAGAGGTTCTTCTTGTACATGGCCATCAGGATCTCGGCGACTTCCAGGGTGGCCTGAAGGTTCGCAGGGCTCTGCTCGGCGGTAAGCAGGAAGTCCTTCTGGTACATGTCAAAGGGCATCTTCTCAAGGGTCGAAATGCGATCACGAATGCAAGCCATTGTGTCCTCCAAAGGTGGGGGGCCCGGGGGGCCCCGTTTATACTCAGGCCTTTCGGCTGTAGACAGACGGGAACAGGGCGTAGAAGGCCGCGGCCTTCACCAGGTGCTCCACGGGGACCTGGTCGTCCACGGTGTGGGCGTACTTCTCGTTGGCCGGCCCGAAGCCAAAGGTGGGCACGCCAAACATGCCCATGGTGGCCACGCCATTGGTGGAGAAGGTCCACTTGTCCACGATGGGCTGCTCGCCGAAGACATCCTTGAAGGTCTCCACGGCGGCGTCCAGGGCCACATGGTTCTCGGGCAGGACCCAGGTGGGGTAGTACTTGTCGGTGGGGTACTGCAGGCCCGTGTAGGAGGGAGTGTCGTAGCGCAGCACTTCGACCTTGAACTCGCCATCCTTGAGGCCCGCGCGGTGGGCCGCATCCACAACCTCGGCCACGGAGCTGTCCCGGGTCTCCCCGTGGGTCAGGCGGCGGTCCAGGTGGATGTAGGATTCCGCGGGGACGGCGCAGAGGGACGGGCTCTTGCACTCAATGTGGGAGATGGTGACGCTGCCCTTGCCCAGGAAGTCGTCGTGGCGGAGGCGCTCGTTGAGCTTTTCAATTTCCAGGGCCAGGCGGGCCATCATGTAGACGGGGTTCTTGCCGCGCTCGGGGGCCGAGCCATGGCAGGACACGCCGAAGGTGGTGACGCCTATCTCCATGCGGCCGCGGTGACCGCGATAGATGCGCAGGTTGGTGGGTTCGGTGATGACCACGCAGTCAGGCTTCAGCTTGTCTTCTTTAATGATGTACTGCCAGCACAGGCCGTCGCAGTCCTCTTCCTGGACCGAGCCCACGACCCACAGCGTGTAGTCGTCCTGGAGGCCCAGGTCCTTGATGATCTTGCCAGCGTAGACCATGGAGGCCATGCCGCCGGTCTGGTCGGAGGCGCCGCGGCCGTAGATGACGCCGTTCTCCAACTTGCCCTCATAGGGGTCATGCTTCCACTCGCGCAGGCTGCCGATACCGACGGTGTCGATGTGGGCATCCATGGCGATGACCTTCTTGCCGCTGCCGATGCGGCCCAGGATGTTGCCCTGGGGGTCGATGATGATCTCGTCGAAGCCCACCTTTTCCATTTCCTGCTTGATGCGAAGGACGACCTCGCGCTCCTGGGCGCTCTCGCTGGGGATACGGATGAGGTCCCGAAGGAACCCGGCAATCTCGGTTTCGTACGCCTTGGCCTTGGCCAGAATCTGATCGTAGTTCATGTAATCCTCCTCAAAGGGACCAATTGTCTAACTCCAATCCCGCCGAAAATCAAGGATTTTGCCCACCGGCGCTGGTTGTCGATGGTCAATCCAATAATCGCTTGAGCCTGCCGGCGCTTTTTGGGATGCTGGGCGCCGATGTCCAACTGGAGGTGCCTGATGACCAAGCCTGCGTTGCTGTCCCTGCTGCTCCTCTCCTGTCTTGTTGCGCCGGGGGCCCAGGCAGCCAATCCCCCCGCCTATCTGCACTACCAGGGCTACCTGACGGATGTGGAGGGTACGCCGGTGTCAGGTGATTGGACCGTCAGCTTCAAGTTCTATGTCCAGTCCGGCGGCGGCTCGCCCTTCTTTGCCGAGACCCGGGATGTGGCCACGGAGCTTGGCGTCTTCTCGGCCATCCTGGGTACCAAGGGGGACAACCCCATCAATGTCGCCGCCTTCCAGGGCGGTGAGGCCTGGCTGGAATTATCCGTCGCCCCCAAGGGCG
>CAZMEC010000306.1:0-2857 GCA_964565265.1 uncultured Myxococcales bacterium | reverse complement strand
CCGCGACTGTGAAGGAGCGGGCGGCGAGCGTAATGTAAGGTCCTGACCCCTCAGGGCTTGGTCATCTTGGGGACGCAGGCCAGCCAGGCGAGGGTGGCGGCCAGGGCCACGGCGGGGAGCAGGGTGGCGTTGCGGGCGGCGCCGGCCAGGGCCAGCAGGAGGGCCGCGGCCCCCTTGGAGACCCGGTAGACCCCCATATCAATCAACAACTTGGTGCGGTAGCGGGCGTCGAAGTCCAGGGGGATGTACAGCAGCTCCTTGCTGGAGCGAAACAGCGAGTAGTCCGCGGCCTTGAACCAGCCCAGGGCCAGCGCCGAGGTCCAGACCCCGGGGTACAGCAGGGCGGCCGCCAGGGTGACCAGGTGGGTCAGGGGAATCAGCAGTTGGAGGCGCCGCACGGACAGCAGGGGCAGCAGCAGGGGCGCCAGCAGGTTGAGCCCCATGGAGGCCCCATTGACGCTGGCCCAGAAGGCGGCCTCGTGGGCGGAGCGGCGGTCCAGGTCGGGGAGCAGTTCTTGCAGGTGGACATGGAAGCTGACATCCATGGTGGCGGACACCACCTGGCCCGCAGCAATGATCAGCGCCAGCAGCCCCAGACGGGGCGAGGAGAACAGCAGCCGCCACCCCGTGTGGCCGGAGAGGGGCCGCAAGGAGCGGTTGGTTGAGCCGCTGGCAGGGTTCCCAGCCGCGCACGACGCAAGCGGACCATCGGAAGTCCTAGCCGCGCACGACGCAAGCGGATCGGGGCTGGCGGCCTCGTGAGTCCAATGCGCGCGGTTCATCAAGTAGAAGAAGGGGCCCAGGGCCAGCACCGCCAGGGTGGCCAGGTTCCAGGACCCGAGGGGCTGGGCCAGGGCCGTCACCAGCAGGTTTCCCCCCAGATCCCCCAGGCCCCCCGAAAGCAGCAAGAGGCCGTAGAAGCGCTTGCCCGAGCCCAGCGAAAAGGAGCTGTTGGAGAAGGCCCAGAACTGCTCCAGGAGGAGGACGATGTAGGCCTCCTTCCAGATGTACAGGAGGAAGGAGGCCTCGGGGCTGCGCAGGGCCGTCGCCGCCAGCAGCACCAGGGCGGAGAGGCCCGTGGAGACGGCCAGGGTGAGGCGGGGCCCCAGGCGGGTCTGGCCGTAGCCGTAGGGCCACAGCAGCAGCACCACCAGCAGGGGGCCCAGGCCCATGGCCCAGAACAGGTTGGGGGCGCCTAGCAACTGGGAGTACAGGGAGTTGGCCAGGGGGCGCAGCATCCCGTAGGACAGCATGAGGAAGAAGGCCGCCAGGGCCAGGGGCAGGACGGGGCGCAGGGAGGCGCGGGGGCTGGCGGGCGGGGCTGTCACGGACGGGGTACCTCGTGGGAGAAAAACCTGGAGCAAGCATAGGGGAGGGGGCCGGGGCGTCAAGGGGGATCCGCTTGCTCCGCGCGCGGCTTGGACGGAGGGGCTTGGACGGAGGGGGAGTCGATCCGCTCACTGCGTTCGCGGCTGGGACGGCGGGGTTGGACGGCGGGGTTGGACGGCGGGGTTTGGCATTCCTAGCCGCGAACGCAGTGAGCGGATCTGGAATCGTTTCTTGCTGCTTGACGGGGGCTGGGCTTCGGTTCTAGAGTGCGCCTGCTTGTTGACGGGGTGGTCGTGCCGAGAGGGCGACCTGAGATCAGACCCGTTGAACCTGATCCGGTTCGGACCGGCGTAGGGATTCGACTTGCAGCATCGGCTGTCCGGCCTTTTCTGTTCTGCTCTCCCGTCAATGACTGTGTTTGTGGCGTTGACTGGGAGGGGAATCATCAATCCTTTTGCAAAGATTTGGCTGTTGGTGTGGGTCTGCCTGGTGCTGGGGCTGCCCCGGGCGGCGTGGGCCTTTGACGAGTTTGGCCCCCAGCATTCCCCCAGCAACTTCGTCATCCCGGGGGCCAACGGTACGACCTTGACCCTCATGGGCGAGCTGGAGTTCGAGGTCCACGACATCGAAGGTGAGGGCGGCCCGGGGAAGGACAGCCCCACGGACACCAAGACCCTGGGCACCCGCAGCCCCTTCGTGGAGATAGACAGCTTCTGGCTGGCCCTGCGCCTGGGCCTGGGGCCTCGGGTGGGGCTGTTCTCGGTGCTGGAGTTCCGGCCCGACGGCGCCCGCGTGGCGGAGGCCTGGGCGGACTACCAGGGCCAGGGCCCGGGCTGGTTGCAGCATCATGTGGAGGCGGGCTACCACACGCCCTTCGTGAAGGTGGACCGGCGCACCGAACGCTACCCTTTGATTGGCACCGCCTTCTGGCGGGAGTCCGAGTTGCACCTGAGCTGGGAGGCCCGGGCCTCGTTGACCCGCCGCTGCTTCCTGGAGGGCGGCCTGGCGGTGGCCATGATGCGCCCCCTGGAGTTGGCCGGCGTGCAGGAGTCCACCAGCCTCAAGGGCACCATCAACATCCTGGGGCTGGGCCCCGCGCGGACCTTCTCGGGCAACGGGCCGGTCTACGGGGGGCGCCTGAGGGCCTCGGCCTTCGGGGCCTTCGCGGAGGCCTTCGGCTTCCTGGGGCAATTGGCCGCCGAGGCGGGCACGGATGTGCTGCGCAGCGCCCTGCCCAACTACCGCTACCTGGAGGGCGGCGCCAGCCCCGACCACGGGGACTTCCACTGGTACGGCGCGCGGGTGGGCTACGACGGCTTTGGGGTCCACGCCCTGCTGGAGGGCATCGCTAGTCGTGAGGCCCTCTTGGAGCGCTTCGGCGCCTACGGCCAGCTATCCTACGAGCTGCCCCTCCCGGGCTGGCAGGGCTGGCTGCGCAGCGTGGAGCCCCTGGTGCGCCTGGAGACCCTGCGGGTGCGCGACGCCGACCGGGTGCTGGACAACGGCCTGGCCCTGCGCTCCACGGCGC
>CAZMEC010000305.1:0-2861 GCA_964565265.1 uncultured Myxococcales bacterium | reverse complement strand
TGGAAAAGGGCGCCGGCACCTTCAACCCCAACACCTTCCTGCGTTGTCTGGGCCCCGAGCCCTGGCGCGTGGCCTATGTGGAGCCCTCCCGCCGCCCCACGGACGGGCGCTACGGCGAGAACCCCAACCGGCTGCAGCACTACTACCAGTTCCAGGCCCTCATCAAGCCCAGCCCCAAGAACATCCAGGAGCTGTACCTGGGCAGCTTGAAGCGCCTGGGCATCGACCCCCTGGACCACGACATCCGCTTCGTGGAGGACGACTGGGAGAGCCCCACCCTGGGCGCCTGGGGCGTGGGCTGGGAGGTCTGGGTGGACGGCATGGAGGTGACCCAGTTCACCTACTTCCAGCAGGCCGGCGGCATCGAACTGGCCCCCGTCTCCGTGGAGATCACCTACGGCCTGGAGCGCATCGCCATGTACCTCCAGGATGTGGAGAATGTCTACGACCTCACCTGGGTGGAGGGCGTCAAATACGGCGAGGTCTTCCACCAGAACGAGGTCGAGTTCTCCCGCTTCAACTTCGAGGAGGCGGACATCGCCCTGAACCTGGACCTCTTCGGCAAGTTCGAGGCCGAGTGCAAGCGTCTGGTGGAGAAGGGCCTGGTGCTGCCCGCCTACGACTACTGCCTCAAGTGCAGCCACAGCTTCAACCTGCTGGACGCCCGGGGCGCCATCAGCGTGGCCGAGCGCCAGAAGTACATCGGCCGCGTGCGCACCCTGGCGCGGCTGTGCGCCGAGGGCTACATCGCCCAGCGTGAAGCGCTTGGCTTCCCCCTGCTGAAAGGAGCGCCGAAATGACAGGCTCCGCCGAACTGCTGTTTGAAATCGGCTGCGAAGAGATCCCCGCCCGCATGGCCACCGAGTCCGCCGCCATGCTGCGCCGGCTGGTCACCGAGGCCCTGGCTGCCCGGGAGGTGCCCTGCCCCGACTTGCAGGTCTTCGTGACCCCCCGTCGCCTGGTGCTGCACGCCCCCGGCCTGCCCCTGACCCAGGCCGACCGCCGGGAAGAGAAAAAGGGCCCCCCCGTGGCCGCCGCCTACGACAAGGACGGCAACCCCACCAAGGCCGCCACCGGCTTCGCCGCCTCCCTGGGCCTCACCATGGAGCAGCTCCGCCGCGTGCCCGGCCCCAAGGGGGACTACCTCTTCGCCGACATCCACATCCCGGGCCAGGCGCTGAAGGACTTCCTGCCCCAACTCCTCTCCGAGGTGGTGGCCGCCCTGCGCTTCCCCCGGGCCATGCACTGGGGCAGCGAGACGGCCCTGTTTGTGCGCCCCGTGCATTGGATCGTGGCCCTCTTTGACGGCCAGGTGCTGGACTTTGGCTACGCCGATGTGCGCTCCGGTGACACCACCTTCGGCCACCGCTTCCACGCCCCCGCGCCCATCAAGGTCGTGGACTTCGCCCAGTACGACGCCGCCCTGGAGGCCGCCTGCGTCCTGGTGGACCCGGCCCGCCGCCGCGCCATCATTGAAGAGGGGCTGCGGGGAGTGGAGGCCCGCACGGGCCTGCGCGTGGTGCCCGACCCCGAGCTGCTGGAGTGGGTGACCCATCTGGCCGAGCACCCCGTGGTGCTGGAGGCCAGCTTTGACCCCCGCTTCCTGGAGCTGCCCAAGGAGGTCCTGGTGACCTCCATGCGCACCCACCAGAAGTACTTCGCCCTGGAGGACGCCGCGGGCAAGCTGGCCCCCTGGCTGGTGGCTGTGGCCAACACCACCCCAAGGGACCCCAAGGTCGTGGCCCGGGGCTACCAGCGGGTGCTCAAGGCCCGCCTCCACGACGCCATGTTCTTCCTGGCGGAGGACAAGAAGAAGCAGCTGGAGGACTTCCTGCCCCAGCTTGAGGGGCGCCTCTTCCTGCAAGGCCTGGGCACCATGCTGGCCAAGGCCCAGCGCACCACCCGCCTGGCGGGCCGGCTGGCGGACCTCATCGCCCCCGCCGCCAAGGCCACCGCCCTGCGCGCCGCCACCCTGGCCAAGGCCGACCTGTCCACCAAGATGGTCTACGAGTTCCCCGAGGTCCAGGGCGTCATGGGCCGCGAGTACGCCCTGACCAGCGGCGAGACCACCGAGGTGGCCACGGCCATCTTCGAGCACTACCTGCCGCGCTTTGCCGGCGACGACCTGCCCGCCACCCCCGCCGGCGCCCTGGTGGCCCTGGCGGACAAGCTGGACAGCCTGACGGGCATCTTTGGCATTGGCCTCGTGCCCACCTCCACCAAGGACCCCTACGCCCTGCGCCGCGCCGCCCTGGGCCTGGTGCGCATTCTCATGGACCGCCAGATCCGGGTGCCCCTGGACCAGCTCTTTGCCCTGGCCCACGGTGAGTTCGACGCGGGCTTTGGCAGCCCCGAGCTGACCGCCAAGCTGCTGGACTTCGCCACCACGCGCCTCAAGATCCACCTGTCCGAGCGCTTCGCCCCCGAGGTGGTGGATGCGGCCCTGGCCACGGGCTCCCTGGTGCTGCCCGACCTGCTGGCCCGCGTCGAAGCCATCACCGCCATGCGCAGCCGCCCCGACTACGCCGACCTGGTCAGCGCCTTCAAGCGCATCATCAACATCTCGAGGAAATCCGAGGTCACCGCCGTCTTCTCCGCCAACCTGCTGGCCGAAGAAGCTGAGAAGTCCCTCTGGCAGGCCTTCCAGGCCCTGCGCCCCACCCTGGAAGCAGCCCAAGCCACCAGCGACTTCGCGGTTGCCCTCACCCACCTGCTGACCCTGAAGGCCCCCATCGACCTCTACTTCGACAAGGTCCTGGTGAACTGCGAGGACGAGGCCCTCAAGCAAAACCGCCTGGCCATGATCCAACTGATCGCCAGCGAGTTCCTGTCCATCGCCGACTTCAGCAAGATCCCAGCCT
>CAZMEC010000304.1:0-2861 GCA_964565265.1 uncultured Myxococcales bacterium | reverse complement strand
GTTGCAGGCTGGTTGGCAGACGCAGAGGCCCTGGGCGTTGCAGAGGTCCTGGGTGCCGCTGCAGGTGCCGCAGGAGTTGTTGCAGCCGTCGGGGCCGCAGACCTTGCCCGTGCAGGGGAAGCCGCAGTCCTTGGCGCAGGTACACTTGGTCTCGCCGCGGGTGGGCTCGCAGGCGGTGTCGCCGCAGCCCTTGCACTTGCCGCTCTCGCAGGAAAGGCCGCCGGTGCAGGTGCCGCAGGAGCCGCCGCACCCGTCGGGGCCGCAGACCTTGCCCGTGCAGTTGGGCTGGCAGACGCACTGGTTGCCGATGCAGGCGTCCTGGGGGCCGGCGCAGTTGCCGCAGGACCAGTTGCATTGGTTGGTGCCGCACTGCTTGCCCGTGCAGGGGTTGCCGCAGTCCGGCATGCAGGTGCACATGGTCTCCGCGCGGAAGGCCTCGCATAGGGTGTCGCCGCAGCCGCGGCACTTGTTGGCCTCGCAGGACAGACCCGGCTTGCAGCCCCCGCAGCTCCCCCCACAACCGTCGCCGCCGCACTCCTTGCCGTTGCAGTCCGGGGTGCAGCATTGGCCCTGGGCCGTGCAGACCTGGGCGGGCAGGCAGGCGCCGCAGCTACCCCCGCAGGAGTCGCTGCCGCAGCCCTTGCCGGCGCACTTGGGGGCGCAGGCCACGCAGGCGCCCTGGTAGCACTCCAGGCCGCTGAGGGCGCAGGCGCTGCCCGCGCAGCCGCCGCTGCTGCACTTGTCGTTCAGGGTGCAGCCGTTGCCGTCGTCACAGGGGCCGTTGCTGTTGATGACGCGGAAGCGGCACTCGCCGTCCTCGGGCTTGCACCAGTACTCGCTGCAGCCGGGGGTGGGGGGATCGGGGCAGACCACCACGGAGAGGGGATCGAAGACGCAGTGGCCGTCCAGGCAGGTGTAGCCGCCGTTGCACAGGTCCCCGTCGTCGTGGGCCAGGCAGTCCGGGTCGGTTTGGCAGGTGCAGACCAGTTGCCCGCCGCCGCAGACGCCCGTGCTGCAGGTCTCGCCAGTGGTGCAGGGGTCCTGGTCGTTGCAGGCCGCCTGGGTGGGCACAAACTGGCAGCCCAGGCCCTTGACGCAGGCGTCTGCGGTGCAGGTGTTGTCGTCGTCGCAGGAGAGAGTGACCGCCCCCCCCACGCACAGGCCGGCCTTGCAGGAGTCGCCCACGGTGCAGGGGTCGGAGTCGTCGCACAGGGCGGTCTTGGGGCGGTTCTCGCAGCCGGTCTGGGCCACGCAAAGATCCGTGGTGCAGTCGTTGTGGTCGTTGCAGTCCAGGGCGCCACCGCCCCCTTGGCAGGCGCCCCCCAGGCAGCGGTCTCCCAGGGTGCAGGGGTCGCTGTCTTCGCAGTCCGCGGCGTTGTTCCAGGTCTGGCAGCCGGCGGGCTCTTGGCAGGCCTGGTCCGTGCAGGGATTGGAGTCGTCGCAGTCCAGCGGGAGGTGGACGCAGGCCTTGGCCTGGGCGTCGCAGGCGTCTTTGGTGCAGGCCAGAGAGTCGTCACACTCGCCCTCCGGCTGGGGCCCGTCGGTGGTGCCGTCGCAGTCGTTGTCCAGGCCGTCGCAGGGGTCCGGCAAGCCGGGGTACACCAGCTTGTTGAGGTCGTCGCAGTCGTCGCCGCCGCTGGCCAGGGAGAGGTGCCCGTCCTGGTCGTGGTCCGCGCCGTCCACGCCGTCGCAGTCCAGGTCGAGGCCGTCCCCAAACTGGTCCAGGGCCCCGGGGTTGATGGAGGCCAGGGCGTCGTTGCAGTCGCCGCAGGCGTCGTAGCCGTCCTGGTCCACATCCTCCACATCGTCAATGCGAAGGTCGCAGTCCTCGTCCCGGCCGTCGCAGGTTTCCGTGGCGCCGTGGTGCACCGTGGGGTCGCCCTCGTCGCAGTCCAGGGAGGCGGGGGCGCCGTCCTCGTCCAGGTCGTCGTCGGGGGCGGTGCAGCAGCGGAAACCCACCAGTTCAGGGTGGAGGTAGCCGCCCTCGGGGACGGAGGCGGCGGCGCAGCGGGCCGTGGCGCCATCCCGGCAGGAGCCGCCGTACAGGGTGCCCTCGGCGGTCCATTCCACGGCGTTGCCGACCAGGTCCAGGGCCAGGGCGTCGGGGGCGTGGCAGGCCCCAAAGCTGCCGCAGAGGCCCAGCTTGAAGGGGGGCTCGGTGTTGCAGGAGGCCCCCTGGTAGGCCGTGCCGTAGGGGAACTTGCCGGCCTCGCCACAGGCGGCGGTCAGTTCGGCGCTGCTGCACAGGCGCTTGGCGGCGCTGCGACAGTGGCCCTGGGCCTCCTCCAGGCTGACCCCGGTGAGGGGCAAAGCGTCCGTAGCGCCGGGCCATTCGAGGTTGTCCACGAAGATGGCGCGGCCCTCCACCTGCACGGCGGTCATGTCCTGGGCCTCGTCGCCGCAAAAAGCGTCGGCGCAGTCCGGGTTGGCCACGCACAGGTCGCTGTCCAGGTCGCAGAACTGGTAGGGGCCGCAGGGGCCGCCGCAGGGCTGGACCACATCCACCGAGACTTCCTCGGTGCTGTCGGGGGCGTCGGGGTTGGCGTCGCGAAGATCGGAGAGGGTGTCGAGGCCCGCCACCTCGGGCACTGTATCCCGCAGGTCGGGGAAGGCGTCCGGGGGCGTGGTGTCGTTGGGCTTGAGCTCCGTGCCGGTGTCCCGCAGGTCGGCGGGCTGGACGCTGTCCGTCAGCAGGTCTTTGGCGTCCAGACCCTGCTGATCGCCCACGAAGCCCGGCTCCTTGGTGCCCGAGCCGCCGCAGGCAACAAGGCCCTGCGCGAGGACGAAGAAGAGGGCAAGCACCGCAGCGGATCTGGTGAACATGAGCACCCCCAAAGGAACCGGCCCGGGGCGGACCAAAA
>CAZMEC010000303.1:0-2864 GCA_964565265.1 uncultured Myxococcales bacterium | reverse complement strand
TCTCTGACATCCGCATCGGCCATGGTCTGCCTCCTTGATATTCAACCCACCGTATCCAGGAGGCTAATTTCAAATCCCCCCACCCCGCAAGGAATATAGATGACCAGACACCAGGGAGATTTGCCCAGGATTGCGCCCGGCCCTGTGTTGGTGCGGGTTTCATCTTCCTCGGCATGTTTGGGCTGGAGGAACGCCTTGCCACAACTGGGCGATCTGCGGCGGTTATTGAAACCCACTAGGAGCCAGATCAATGACGCAGTAAATGCTGTAATGTCAATATGTTGAAACTGCCATGAATGGTGGATACGCGCAGGGGGCGTTTGGAGGCCAAGCGGCTACCGTGGCAGGCTCAACAGAAAGGCCGTGCCGGCCCCTGGACGGCTGCTGCACAAGATGTCCCCGCCGTGCTCGCGCAGGATCTGTTGCACCAGGGTGAGGCCCAGGCCCGTGCCCACCTCCTTGGTGGTGAAGAAGGGGTCGAAGACGCGCGCCACGGTGGCCTCGTCCATGCCCGGCCCGTTGTCCTCCACCTTGATGCGCAGGGAGTCCCCCTCGGCCCAGGCCCGCACCTGGATGGTGGGGGTCTGGCAGGGGTGGCCGGCGAAGGCCTCCAGGCTGTTCTTCAGCAGGTTCAGCATGGCTTGCTTGAGGAGGTTGTTGTCGGCCCTCAGGGGCAGGGGGCGGGTGGGGAACTCCCAGGAGAGGCGCACCCCCGCGGCCTCCGCCTCCTTGCGGTAGAAGCCCAGCAGGTCGTCCAGGGTCCCCGCCAGGTCCATGTCTTCCTTCTGGGGGCTGGGGAAGCGGGCGAACTTCAGGTAGTACTCCGTCACCTCCGTGAGGCGCTCCACCTCCCGGGCCAGCCGCGCGGTCTGGGCCTGGAGGTTCTCCATGGTCCCCTTGTCCACCGCCCGGGGCAGGGCCGCGATGCTCTCGTCCAGCATCTCCAGGCGCAGCCCGATGGCGTTCAGGGGGTTACGGATCTCGTGGGCAATCTGGGTGGACATCTTGCCGATGGCGGACAGCCGCTCGGAGCGCAGCAACTCCTCCGCCTGGGAGCGGATCATCTCCTCCCGCTTGCGCAGCTTGCCCGCCATGCGGCGCAGGTCCGCCTCAAGCTGGCCCAGCTCCCCGGTGACCACCTGGCCGGGGTGGTCGTCGCCGTACTCGCCCTGGGCGATGCGGAAGGCCAGCTCCCGGATGGAGCCGATGGGGGACAGCCAGCGCAGGATGAGCACGGACAGCAGCACCGACGACAGCAGGGCCACCGCCGCCAGCACCACGGACCAGAGCATGACCCGGCGCTCCTGTTGTTCGGAGAGGGTCCAGACCAGGTTCATGGTCTGGTTGTAGTCCACCGACAGGCGCTTGAAGGAGCGCAGCAGGACCTTGAGGGAGGCCCGGGCGGCGGCGCGATAGGCGGGCACCTGGGTCTGGGGGCCGGCCCGCTTCCCGGCCTCCTCCCAGGAGTCCAGCAGGAGCTGGAAGACCTCCCGGTTGTTGGCGCTGGGGGGCAGGGCCACCCGGGCGTTCCCCTCCAGGCGCCCCAGCTCCACGGCCAGCATGCGGCCGCTCTCGAGGGCGCCAATGCGCACCGCCAGCCGGCCCAGGCGCTTGCGGGCAGCCAGGGGCAGTTGGTCCCCCGCGCCGGCCATCTCCAGGACCCCCCGGGCCCCCGCCAGTCTGCCAAAGGGGTTGAAGGAGCGAAGGCTCAGGAGGACCGCCTCGTCGGAGGCGCCGCCCCGCCGGAGGGTGGAGCTCAGGGCGCTGCAGTCCCCCACGCTGCGCTCCAGGAGGGCGCCGATGGGCAAAAGATCGCTGCGGATGAGGCTTAGCTGGCGGCGGCCCCGCTCCATGGCCAGGATGGAGAAGATGGTCACCGATCCCAGCAGCAGCACGATGAGGGCGTTGCCCCCGAAGGCCTTGGCTGGGAGGGTGAGCTTCATGGGCTAGTCCTTGAACCGGTAGAGGTACTTGCCGTCGTCTTCCTGGAACTCCACGGGGGCCTGCTTGCTGTCGACCAGGTCCGCGGAGAGGCGGTTCAAGACCTCGATGCGCTGGTCCGCGTCGGCCTTCTTCTTGAAGGGGTGGGGGCCGGAGTGCATGTCGTACAGGGGCAGGGCCTCCAGCTTGCGGAAGGTCAGCTTCCGGGCCTTCTTGTCGTAGCGCAGGGAGAGCTTGGCCAGGAGGCCAAAGTCCCGCTCCCCTCGCAGCTCCCGCACGGACCCCATGTCCCGGCAGCCCCGGCACATGAAGTTGCCCAGGCTGTAGAGGATGAGGCCCCGGCCGTGGCGCTCGACGCCCTGGACCACATGGGGGTGGTGGCCGATGACCAGGTCCACCTTGTACTTGTCGATGGCCCGGCGGGCGGTGTTGCGCTGGACGGCGTCGGGGGTGCTTTTTCTCTCGGTGCCGCTGTGCATGGAAAGAATTCGGATATCCGCCTTGGCCTCCCGCAGCTTGCGCAGGGTCAGGTCGGGGCTGTGGACGGAGGCCACCCCGGCGCGGTGCCTGGTGGCGGCGCGGCCGTTGGCCACGGCGGCGAAGGCGATGCGCAGGCCCTTGAACTTGAAGACCACGGGGTCCGAGGCCTGGTCCAGGTCCTCCCCCGCCCCGGCGTACCAGAAGTCCTCGCCGGCGCCCAGCTTGTCCAGCCAGCGGCGGGTCTCCTTGATGCCCTGGGCGCCATAGTCCTGGGCGTGGTTGTTGGCAAAGCCGAACAGGTTGAAGCCCACCTTCAGCAGGTGCTTGACGCTGTTGGGGTGGCTGCGGAAGTTGTAGGCCTTCTCCTCGGGCGGGGTGTCGTTGGAGTCCGTGAGGGTGGTCTCCAGGTTCAGGAAGTTGAGGTTGTCCTTGTCAATGTAGCA
>CAZMEC010000302.1:0-2884 GCA_964565265.1 uncultured Myxococcales bacterium | reverse complement strand
TGGAAAGAGAAGCGGCACTTCTTCTCCATCTCCCTTGGGTCTCTTGCCGAAGCCGTGGCGGTGGTGGATGTGGCGGCGACCAGGGGCCTCATCGAAGGCGCCCAAGCTGACCGGGCCATCGCCGCTGGCCGCAAGGTTGGCTCCATGCTGGCAGGCCTGCTCAAGGTGCAGGGGCCTTGAACGGCCCCCGTGCAGTACCTTTGAAGATGTGACTAATAGCAAGCCCCGTGGGGGAAGGTGGCGCGAAGGGCCGGAAGAGGGCACGGGTTCCAGCGCCGGCCGTCAGCCCAGTGCCGCTTTGGCTAGACAAAAGTAACCAAATGCGTTACTTTACACCACCGAAAGCGGAGGCAGCATGGTTGGGCAGGACTTCATCACCGAGTTGGCAGCGGGCGGGCGCTACACCTTCAGCGCCCAGGACCTGGTGGATCGGCATGGGGGTTCGGAGGTAGCGGCGCGGGCCGTGCTGCGACGGTTGAGGGCGAAGGGTGCCATTGCCTCTCCCATGCGGGGCTTTCATGTCATTGTGCCCCCGGAGTACCGCGTCCTTGGCTGCCTTCCCGCGGAGCAGTTCATCCCCCAACTGATGGAGCATCTGGCGCTGCCCTACTACATAGGCCTCCTCTCGGCGGCCCGATACCACGGCGCGGCCCACCAGCAGCCCCAGGTCTTCCAGGTCCTGCTGGAATGCAATCGCCCGGGGATTCGCTGCGGCAAGGTTGCGGTGGACTTCGTGGCCAGGGGAAATCTGGTCCAGGTGCCCACTGTCCGCTTCGAGACTCCCCGAGGCCCGTTGTTGGTCTCGTCGCCCGAGGCCACCGCTTTTGATCTTGTCGGCTACATGGAACATGCCGGTGGGGTTGACAATGTGGCCACCCTGCTGCGCGAACTGGCCGATGCGCTGGAACCCGCGCAGTTGGCCAAGGTTGCTGCCCTGTCGCCCGTGGCCTGGGCTCAAAGGCTAGGCTTCCTGCTGGAGCAGGTTGGTGCAGGCCGTCTAGTGGGCCCACTGGCCAAGTTGGTGCGGACCCAGGCCCGGGAGTATCGCCCGCTGGTTCCCGGAACCACCCCCAGGGTGGCCGAAAGAAGCGCCCCCTGGCGCCTCATCCTGAACACCGAGGTGGAGGCTGACCTGTGATCCCCAAGGACTTCATCACGGAGTGGCGCAGGCAGGCCCCCTGGCAGATGGACTCCCAGGTGGAACAGGACCTCATGATCAGCCGGGCGCTGGTGGAGCTGTACCAACAGCCCGAAGTTGCCAAGGCGGCGGCCTTCAGAGGCGGCACGGCCCTGTACAAGCTACACCTCAAGCCGGCACGCTACTCCGAAGACATAGATCTGGTCCAGGTTGCTCCCGGCCCCATCGGCCCGTTGATGTCGGCCATCAGGAGGGCCCTTGATGGCTGGCTGGGAGAGCCCAGACGCGACCTCAAGGAAGGTCGAGTAGTCCTGCAGTACCGGGTCGTCTCCCAGGACCAGCCACCACTGCCACTTCGCCTGAAGGTGGAGATCAACTCCCGGGAACACTTCAGTCTCCTTGGCCTCAAGACGCTGCCCTTTGAAGTGAACTCCAGGTGGTTCTCCGGGGCCGCAGAAATCTCGACCTATGCCCTGGAGGAGCTGCTGGGCACCAAGCTTCGGGCCCTGTACCAGCGCAGGAAGGGGCGCGACCTCTTCGACCTATGGACGGCCTGCCAAAGCGGCGATCCAGATCTTGCCGTGGTGGTCCGCTGCTTCCAGGAGTACCTGGCCAGAGATGGCCTGGCTGTCTCACGGGCGGAGTTGGAGGCCAACCTTGTCGCCAAGATGGCCAACCCGGCCTTTCGTGCGGACATCTCGCCCTTGCTCGTCCCCAACACCACCTGGAGCATGGACCAGGCCGCGCAATTAGTAATGGCCAAGCTCGCGTCCAGGCTTCCAGGTGAGCCTTGGAAGGGAGCGTAGGAACCAGCGCCGGGCAAGCGTGCAGGGTGCCCCAAAACCACCAACCTGCCGTCTTCGTTGCCCGCGTTGACATCCAGACACCCGCGGGTAGGATGCTGTAAATCGCCAGGGAGAGTCGCGGTCATGGGAAACAGGCTTCTGGTGCCTTTGTTGCTGCTGGTGCTTGGGCTGCTTGTCGGGGCCCCCAGCCTTCGGGCCGAGGAGCAGAACCGGCTGGCCCTGGCCCTCTGGCTTGGGCCCACGGTGACGGGCGCCTTCTTCTTCTCAGATCGTGAGCTGTTGGCCTTCAGCGGAATACTCGGGGCGGGTGCCAGAGCCGCAGTCTCGAACAGCACTGACTTGGAGCTGTTCGTTGAGGCTGATGGACTATTCGGAACAGTGTCTGCTGAGGAGATGTGGGGCGGACAAATGGATCGAAGGGGCTGGATGTTTGGTGCAAGGGCGTTTCTTGATCTGTCGGCTTCCACCGAGGTTTTTGCTTCGCTCGGAGCCAGCCCGGATGTAAGTGTCATTCACACAGATACGGGTCGCCACGAGTCCGATCCGGGTCACGATGAAGATGGCAGGTACTCACAGGCCTCGTTTCGTCTTGGGCTCAAGTTCGATATCCCTGCCCTGCACCGGCAGCCCCGACTGGGGTTCTACCTGGAAGGTGGTCTCGATTTCCCGTTTGACCAGGAATGGTTTGAGACATACGACTGGTCTGTTTCGGAATTCGATGATTGGGAGTCCATCAACCCAGCCCGCCGTGTGCCCAGTTCTGAGCGAATGGACAGCGTTCGCTGGATGGTTGGGGTCGGCTTCATGGCGGAGTTCTGGCGGTAGGCCGGGAAGAAGGCTCCCCCATCCGGCACTGCGGACCAAGAACGAAGGACGCCAAGGACGCCACCGCCGGCCGTCAGCTACCACCAGGGTGCCCAATGTCCCCTTCCAAATACCC
>CAZMEC010000301.1:0-2956 GCA_964565265.1 uncultured Myxococcales bacterium | reverse complement strand
CTGGCGCCAGGCTCGCAGCTTCTATCTCCTCTGCGCCCAGCTTCAGGGGCTCCCCGGGGGCTCATCGAAGGCGCCGAAGCCGACAGGGCCATCGCTGCCGGGCGCAAGGTCGGCTCCATGCTGGCCGGGCTGCTCAAGGTGCAGGGGCCTGGTGGGGCAGTCCGAGGCCACGGGGCCGAAGTAGCTTTCCCCGAAACTGCGAATCAGCTATACCTACGGGCCATGAGGTTCATTGGGGGTGGTCATGGCCCAGGCTGCTGTGCAGGCGTTCATCGATCGTTGGTCGGAGTCTGGGGCCTCTGAGCGTGCCAACTACCAGCTGTATCTGTCTGAGCTTTGCGACCTCCTGGAGGTCCCTCGGCCAGATCCGCAACGCGCCGACGAGGCCGGCAATGCCTATGTCTTCGAGAAGGGCGTCACCTTCCGGCATCCCGACGGCAGCGCCAGCCTTGGGCGAATTGATCTCTACAAGCGAGGCTGCTTCGTCCTGGAGGCCAAGCAAGGCGCCGACCCCGTGGCACCACCGCTGTTTGGAACCCGGTCTCCGGCTCGCCAGGGCCATGGTCAGCGGGGCACGGTGCGTTGGGATCAGGCCATGGTCGCGGCACGAGCCCAGGCCGAACGCTACGCAAAGGCGCTTCCCACGGCCGAGGGGTGGCCGCCCTTTCTGGTGGTGGTGGATGTAGGTCACAGCCTCGAGCTCTATGCCGACTTCTCCGGCCAGGGGAAGGCCTACCTTCAGTTCCCGAATGTCCAACGGTTTCGGATCAAGTTGACGGATCTGGCGGACCCAACGGTGCGCGAGACCCTTCGGCGGGTGTGGCTGGAACCCCTATCCCTTGACCCGTCTTTGCACTCGGCCAGGGTCACCAAGGAGGTCGCGGGCAAGATGGCTGTGCTGGCGCGCTCCTTGGAAGAGGCCGGCCACGGGGCCGACCAGACCAGCGCCTTCCTGATGCGCTGCCTGTTCTCCATGTTCGCCGAGGATGTGCACTTGCTACCCCAGCGGGCCTTCACGACGGAGTTGGATCGGCTGCGGGGTCGGGCTGACCGGGCGGTGGTGGTCCTGCCTCTGCTTTGGGACGAGATGAACCGGGGCGGTTTCTCCACTCGGCTCATGACGGACATTCCGGTGTTCAACGGCGGACTGTTTGCCAGTTCCGAAGCGCTGCCCCTGACGGAGGCCCAGTTGGAGTTGCTGCTGGACGCCGCCCGCACGGATTGGTCCGAGGTGGAGCCAGCCATCTTCGGGACGCTGATCGAGCGGGCCTTGAATCCCAGGGAACGGCACAAGCTTGGCGCCCACTACACCCCCCGGTCCTATGTGGAGCGCCTGGTGTTGCCTACCGTGATGGAGCCCCTCCGCGCCGAGTGGACCCAGGTGCGCACCGCGGCCTTCGCCATGGCGTCTCTGGGCGACACCCCGGGTGCCTGCAAACAAATGGAAGAGTTCCACGGGCGCCTGTGCAGACTGCGCTTCCTGGATCCGGCCTGCGGCAGCGGGAACTTTCTGTATGTGACCATGGAGCATGTAAAGCGCCTGGAGGGCGAAATCCTGGACGCCCTGGCCCAGCTTGGGCAGGGGCTGAACATGTTCCAGGCCAGCACCGCCGAGGGCCACATCGTCACGCCCGAGCAGTTCCTCGGGCTGGAGCTGAACCCCCGAGCCGCGGCGGTGGCCAGGGTCGTGCTGTGGATCGGGTACCTGCAGTGGCACTTCCGTACCCGCGGACAGGTGCTGCCACCCCAACCAGTCCTGCGGGGCGGCAGTAACATCCAATGCCGGGATGCCGTGCTGGCCTTCGACGGCGACCCCGAACCCGTCTTCGACGCCGAGGGCAAGCCCGTGAGCCATTGGGACGGGTTGACCTTCAAGCGTCACCCGGCCACCGGGGAGGAGGTTCCGGACGAGCAGGCTCGGACCCTGGTGTTCAACTATCGGAATCCTCGCAGGGCCGAGTGGCCGGAGGCCGACTTCGTGGTGGGCAACCCCCCCTTCCTGGGCAATCACCGGATGCGCCAGGTGCTTGGCGAGGGCTACACCTCGGCCCTGCGCAAGGCCTGGGACGAGGTGCAGGAGAGCGTGGACCTGGTCATGTTCTGGTGGCACAAGGCGGCCCTGCTGCTTCGCGACGGCCGGATCCGGGCCTTTGGCTTCATCACCACCAACAGCCTCACCCAGAAGAACTGCCGCCGGGTGCTGGAGTACCACCTGGGCGCGCCCGACAATCCCCTCTCGCTGGCCTTCGCGGTGCCGGACCACCCCTGGGTGGACTCGGCCGAGGGGGCTGCCGTGCGCATCGCCATGACCGTGGGGCAGCGGGGAAGGCTGCCCGGCAGGCTGCTTCAGGTAGCCAAGGAGACCGCCGACGCTGAGGGTGCCGTCAGGGTGGAGTTCCAGGTCCAGCAGGGGCTGATCAACCCGGATCTGACGGTGGGCGTGGACCTGACGACTGCCCAGCCGCTGAGGGCCAATGCGGGCATTTGCTCGCCCGGCGTGAAACTGCACGGGGCCGGCTTCATCGTCACCCCCGAGGAGGCCACCAGGCTTGGGCTGGGCCGTATTCCCGGCCTGGAACGGCATATCCGGCACTACCGCAACGGCAGGGACCTGGCGGCCCGAATCCGTGGGGTGATGGTGATTGATCTCTTTGGCCTCACGGCCCCAGAGGTCAGAGACCGCTTCCCGGAGGTCTACCAGTGGGTGCTGGAGCGGGTGAAGCCGGAGAGGGACACCAACAACCGGGCGACCTACGCCCAGAATTGGTGGATTTTCGGCGAGCCGAGAAAGGACCTTCGGCCGGCTTTGGAAGGGCTATCCAGGTTTATCGCAACCGTCGAGACTTCCAAACACAGGTTCTTCGTGTTCCTGGGTCAGGAGATCCTGCCGGACAACATGTTGGTGTCGTTAGCCACGCCCATGCCGCCAGTCTGAGGCGGGTTTAGCCAAGTACAT
>CAZMEC010000300.1:0-2981 GCA_964565265.1 uncultured Myxococcales bacterium | reverse complement strand
GCCGCTGGGCATCGGGGCCTCCATCAAGCCGGGGCATTGTCCACCGGCGGACGGTCTTTTACAAGGGCCAGCACCAGGGCCAGCCCCAGATAGGTGGCCCCGAGGGTGTAGGCCAGGCTGGCGTCAGAGAGGTTCCAGGGCAGGTAGATGTCCCCGAAGGGTTTGACCGAGTGCATGAAGCCAAAGAAGGTCAGCACCGCCATGACCAGGAGATGGGCGGAGGCGCGGCGCATGTTGCCGTCAGAGATACAGGCCGCCACGGAGGCCCACAGCATGGAGGTGAGGATGAAGCCGTGCCCCAGGAGGCAGGCCACCTCGAAGTTGAGGATAGCGCCGGGAGAGGTGGGCCAGGTGCCCTGGAGCCCGGGGTCAAAGAGGGTGGTGGACAGCATGATCCGGACCAACTCGGCCAGGGCTGGAGGGAAGGCCAAAAAGACCGCGGCGTGGTGGCGCTGGGGGGTGACCTTGAAGGCCTGGACGGTGATCTCCATGCCCACGAAGAACAGCAGCGGCGCCACGGCAGCGGCGGGGATGACCTCCACCACCCAGCCCACCAGGCCCAGGAAGCCCCCCAGCCCGACTGCCAGGCCCGTGGCCAGGGTGTAGGCCGCGCGGGCGCCCATGCGCTTGTAGGCGGGGTGGCCGATGTAGGGGGTGGACTGGACCACGCCGCCAAAGAGGCCCGCCAGCAGGGTTGCCACCGCCTCCGTCAGGAGGATCTGCACCGTGGGGTAGTCGTCGCCGGCGCAGCGGGCGCTCTCGGTGACATTGATGCCCCCGACCACGGTGAGGAGACCAAAGGGGATGGCAAAGGGCAGGTAGGCCAGGGCGGGGCCCAGTTCGTCCAGGAAACCGAGGGTGGGGAGGGGCAGGGCCAGGGCCAGGGTAGGGCTCACCGCGGGAATGGCCGGACCCAGGCCCGAGAGGCCCACGGCATAGTAGGCCAGGGTGCCCACCACCACAGCGGCGAAGGCCCCGGGGATACCAAAGGGCAGGCGGTGGCCGGCGGCCAGGGCGTAGACCACCAGGCCCAGGGACAGAAGCCCCGCTACGGGGGCTCCGAACATGCTGACCACCGGGATGTACCCCAGCAGCGTGATGCCCACGGCGGCCAGGGACCCGATGAGTCCCGCCCGTGGGATCAGCTTCTGGATGTGTTCGCCGGTGAAGGCCAGGGCGGTCTTGAGGACCCCCATGAAGACCATGGTGGCCATGCCCACCTTCCACGCGGCCATGGCCGCATCGTGGGAGCTGGCGCCCTTGCTGAGGGCCGCCTGGAACACCGGGATGATCACTGCAAGGGCCACGCCGATGGTGGAGGGGGTATCCAGCCCAAGGGGCATGGCGGTCACATCATTGCGGCCCGTGCGTCGTCCCAGTCGGATGGCCATCCAGGTGTAGACCAAGTCCCCGAACAGCACGCCCAGGGCCGTCCCCGGGACCATGTATTTGAAATAGACCTCCTGGGGGAAGCCCGCCGCCGCCAGCAGCCCCCAGAGGAGGACCAGGTTGGTGAGGTTGTCCAGAGCCAGTCCGAAGAAGGCATTCAGGTCTCCCCAGGCTGCCCACTGCACGCGCGGCATGGTCTTCTTCACGGTGTCCCTCCCAGTTCGGTCCGTATCTATTACCCCGGTTTTGCCCCGCAAGGAACAGGAAAGTTGCCCCCAACGCTGCTTGTCTTACAGTTCCGGGTCATGTTGAAAAGCCTTGTCATAGCGCTCCTGTTGCTACCTGGGCTGGCCTGCAGCAGTGGCCCCCAGCAACGGGTGCTGCCCCTGCCCCAGGATGCCCAGGCGCTGGAGGCCTTTGAGGAGGGCCGTGTGGCCCTTGCGGGGGACCGGATCCAGGTATTGCGGCCCCCTTCCGCCGCCGGCCTGGAGCTCCCCGGGACCCTGCCGCCCGAGCTTGGGCCCCCGGGCCTGGCCCGGGCCAGGGACCTGTTCTTCAAGGGAAACCTGCAGGAGGCGCGGGTGCTGCTGGCCAGGGTCCGGGCGGCGCTGGAGGCAAATCCCAGCCTCCTGCCCCGGGACGAGGAGGCCAGAGAGGCCCTCTATGGGGCGCTGCTGCTGCTGTACCGGATCGAGTGGATGGAGGGGCGGCCCGACGAGGGGCTTGCGGACTGGCTGGCCCTGCATCTGCCGGACCAGGAACCCTCGGTGGCCCAGGTCCCCCCCGAATTGGAGGCTCGTTTAGCCGCAGCCAAGACGGCCCAGGCGGCCCCCCGGCCCCTTCGGGTCAGGCTGGACCGGGAGGGCTCGGAGTGCGTCGTCTACGCCGATGGCCTCCTCCTTGGAGGCGGCAGCAACATGGTCGCCAGCCTCAGCCCGGGGGCCCATTGGGTCCAGGTGGACTGCGCCGGCGCCTCCCTGCCGCTGCTTCGCAGGGTCTCGGCGGAGGGGGAACTGCGGGTCCGGCCCCAGCTTGAACGCCAGCTCTCCCGTTGTGGTGGAACCCTGTGCCTGGCGCCCCACCCCGATCCCGAAGTGACCCAGGCCAATGCCGCCATCGCGGCTGCGGCGGCGGGGGCTGAAGGGGCGGTCGGCTTTGATGCCACCGGGGGGGGCACCTACTATCCCGTCTCCGGCACCTGGAGCCGGCGCCTGAACCTCAAGAACGGTAAATTGGTGGTGGACCCCGTGCCTCCTGGCCGCAGGACCCGCCATTGGCTCGCCCTGGGGGGCCTTCTGGGCTCCGCTGCGGCCCTGGGCGTGGGGGTGCTGTACAACCTTGAATACAACGACCTCATGGCCCGGACCAACCGGGGTTGGGAGGATCACCGGGCGGAGGGGGACCGGGCCCTGGCCCTCAGTGCCCTTGGTTACGGGGTCTCGGCGCTGCTCCTCGGGGGCGCTGGCCTGGCCTGGTTCTGGCCCGAGTCCGAGGGCTCCCCCGCCGACGGCACCTGGTGGCCCGTGGGGAGGTAGTCCCTTCTGGTCGCTTGGCGTTTGTCCTTGACAACTCCCGGTCCTGAAAGCTAAAAA
>CAZMEC010000299.1:0-3001 GCA_964565265.1 uncultured Myxococcales bacterium | reverse complement strand
CCGGCGCCGGCAGGCCCTCCAGGTCCTTCTCCGTGACGGGCACGGCGGGCTGGGTGGGCACCCCCTTGCGAATGCGCGCCGCGTCCGCCAGAAACTCCTGATAGTTGCCCCGGCCAGCCGTCACCAGGGCCACCACCGCCAGGGTCACCAGCACCAGCACGATGATCACAAAGATCTTCACCAAAGCACCTCCCAGGTTCGCAGCACCGCCCAACCAAACGCGACCCCAAAGTTAGAGCCGCCAGGCCCTCCCTGTCAACGCCGCCGGGGTGGGCCGTCCTAGCCGCTGGTCCGTCCAAGCCGCGACCGCAGGGAGCGGATCGGCCCCAGGATCCGCTTACTCCGTGCGCGGCTAGGAACGCCAGGCTCGTAGTTCCAAGCCTCTGGTCCGTCCAAGCCGCGACCGCAGGGAGCGGATCGGGCGCAGGATCCGCTTACTCCGTGCGCGGCTAGGATGGAAGGCCCGCCCCCAGGCGCCTCCGTTCCCAGCCTACGCTTCCCTTGGCTTCCCACCGGTCGGGTGTTACCTTCTTTGCTCCAACTCTGGAGGTACCCGTGAGCAAACTTGGAAGCATCCTGCTTGGCCGAGAAGCCTTCTCGGAGATTGTCATTGGCAACACGGCCCTGGTGCGGGCCATGGTGGAGACGGGCACCCGAGTGGTGACCTCCTATCCGGGCTCCCCAACGCCGGAGATCGCCGACGCCATCCTGGGCATCCCGGAGGCCCAGCGACCCTTCTACTTCGAGTTCTCCACCAACGAAAAGGTGGCCACCGAGGTGGCCTTCGGGGCCAGCGTCAACGGCCACCTCTCCTGCGTCTTCTTCAAGAGCGTGGGTCTGAATGTGGCCGCCGACAGCTTTGTCCAGCTTGCCCACATGGAACTGATTGGCGGCCTGGTGGTCATCCTCGGGGACGACCCCGGCGCCAACTCCTCCCAAAACGAGCAGGACAACCGGCACTACGCGCGCCTCGCCCACACCCCGATGTGGGAACCCTCCACTCCTGCCGAGGCCTACCTCATGTACAAAGAGGCGGCGGGCCTCTCGGTGAAGCTGCGCAAGCCCGTGATCCTGCGCCTCACCACCCATGTCTGCCACGCCAAGGAGCGGGTCCACTTCGACGCCTGGACCCCCCAGCCCCAGGACCCCACGCCACGCTTTGATCCGGCAAACGGGCCCTATATCCCCATCGCCAGCGCCGTCTTCCCCTTGAAGGCCCGCGCCCGGGCGCGCCTGGCGGACTTTGCGGCCCACGCCGAGGGCAGCAGCTTCAACCGCCTGCTGGATCATCACAATCCGCGCCGGGGCATCATCACCGCCGGCCTGCCCTTCCTGTCCCTGCAGGATTCCCTGGAGGGTGTGGCCGCCAGGCCCGACATCCTGCGTCTTGGCCTGGTCTTCCCCCTGGCCGTCGACCGCGTCGCCGCCTTCCTGGAGACCCACCAGGAGGTGCTGATCCTTGAGGAGCTGGACGACTTCCTGGAGCAGCCCATCAAGGCCCTGGCCTACGACCGCGGCCTGCGCACGCGCCTTGTCGGAAAGCAGGTCCCGGAGGACTGGCTGGGCGAGTACACCCCCGGCAAGGTGCGCGCCATCCTCCACCGCCTCTGGCCTGACCTGGGCCTGACCACGCCCCCCCGGGACCTCCCCCTGCCCACCCCTCGCCCCCCCCAACTGTGCCCCGGCTGCGGCCACCGCGCCGCCTTTTGGGCCATCAAGCGCGCCCTGGCCGACACGGACATCACGGTGGCCGACATCGGCTGCCACACCCTGGGCTTCCAGGCCCCCTACCGCATGGGCCAGGCGCTGCTGTCCATGGGGCACTGCACGGGCACCGCTGCCGGTCTCTCCCTGTTCAACCAGTCCCGCAAGGTGGTGGCCTTCATCGGAGACTCCACGCTGTTCCACGCCGGCTTGCCGGGCATCATCAACGCCATCTTCAACCGCCACAACTTCACCCTCATCGTGATGGAGAACGGCACCACCGCCATGACCGGCCACCAGGACCACCCGGGCAGCGGGCACAACGCCAACGGCCCCTCCAGCACCATGTCCATCCAAAGCATCCTGGAGACCCTGGCCCCTGCAAGCCTTCGCCGCACGGACGCCTACGCCGGCGCCAAGCTCGAGCAGATGGTCCGGGAGGCCGTGGCCGAGGAGGGCTTCAAGGTCATCATCGCCAGCCACCCCTGCATGTTGAAGACCACCCGCGACCAGCGCCGCGCCGGCACCTACAAGGACCGGATGGTGGCGGTGGATCAGGCCACCTGCACCCTGGCCCACGACTGCGTGGCAGGCTTTGGCTGCCCCTCGTTCCAGCTTGACGCCGGGGGCCGCGTCACCACCCATCCGGACCTGTGCATCGGCGACGGCTCCTGCCTCCAGACCTGCCCCTCCAAGGCCCTCAAGCCCCCGGCCCCACGCACCCCTGGAAAGGAGAACCAGCCATGACCACCGCAAGCTTTGACATCTATATGATTGGCGTCGGCGGGCAGGGCATTGGCCTCCTCTCCGAGACCCTCATCCGGGCCGCCGACCGCGCCGGCCACCAGGTTCGCGGAGTGGACACGCACGGGCTGGCCCAGCGTGGCGGGGTGGTCACCTCCTGTCTTCGCCTCGGGCCCAGCGCCCACTCCCCAATGATCCGCGAGGGCACCGCGGACCTGGTCCTGTCCCTGGAACGCCACGAGGCCCTCCGGGGGGCCGCCACCTTCCTGCGCCCCGCCGGCACCCTGGTCTACTACGACGCCGTCTGGCAGCCCCTGGCTGTGCGCCTCAAGACCGAACCCCAGGTCGACAACGCCCAGGTCACGGCCCTGTGCCGACAGCTCGCCGCCCGGGTCTTTCGGGTCTTTGATCCCAAGCTGCCCGACGCCCGCATGCAGAATGTGGCCTTGCTGAGGACGCTGGTGAAGGAGTCCCTGATTCCAGGCCTGACCTTGGATCATGTGGAGGGGGCCTTGGGGGAACTGCTGACGGGCAAGTCCCTGGAGGCCAACCT
>CAZMEC010000298.1:0-3063 GCA_964565265.1 uncultured Myxococcales bacterium | reverse complement strand
CTGAGTTCAAAAAGTTCGCAATGCGCGGGAATGTGCTGGACATGGCCATCGGCATCATCATCGGTGCCGCCTTTGGGAAGATCGTGTCTTCCTTCGTGGCGGATGTGCTGATGCCGCCCCTGGGCCTGCTGATGGGGGGGCTGGACTTCTCCAACCTGTACCTCAACCTCTCCGGGGAGGCCTTCGCCACCTTTGCCGAGGCCAAGGCCGCCGGGGCCCCAATCATCGGCTACGGGGCCTTCATCAACACCGTCATCGACTTCCTGCTGGTGGCCTTCGCCATCTTCGTCCTCATCAAGCAGGTCAACCGCTTCAAGGCCAAGGAGGCCGCCGCCGAACCCAGCACCAAGGACTGCCCCTTCTGCCTCTCCGCCATCTCCCTCAAAGCCACACGCTGCCCCCACTGCACCTCCCAGTTGCAGTAGGGCCGTACCAGCCGCCAAACCTCTGTTGAAGATGGCCGACGGCAGCTATCTGCCAACATCCAGCGTGGCGGTGGCGGCGGGCAGGCCGTCCACCAGGAAGTGGGCCCGCAGCTTCGCGGGAAGTTCCAATCCGCTAAGGTCCAGGGTCAGGGTGTCCAGGTTGCGCAGGCCGTCCAGGCTGACCTGCGTGGCCGCCCCGTAGTCCAGCGCCAGGGGTGCCCCCGTGGCCGCGTCCAGCAGCAGCAGCGAGAACACCCGCCCGGCCCCACCAAGGGCCGTCCCCGGGGTCAGCGTCAGCAGCGTGCCCTCCAGCTTGAAGGTGGCCGTGGCGCTGCAATCCGGGGCCGCACCCGCGGCGTGGGCGAACTGCAGGATGGCCCCAAAGGCCAGCATCCGGTCGGTGGTCGGGTTGCACAGGCCCATTTTGCGCAGGAACTGCCCGTAGAACTCCAGGGCGCCGCAGTCCAACGAGGCCGTCACCACCCCCACCCCCGGCTGGGCCGCGCTCTGCCCCAGGCTCCCGGCGATTCTAAAGGAGTCAAAGCGCATGGACACGGCCATCATCTCCACCGCCGGCCCGCCGCTGGACTCCAGCACCAGCGAGTCCCCAAAGACCCGCGCCCGCACGGGGAACACGCCTTTCGTCGCAGGCACCGGCACCAGCGCCCCCGAGGCCGACGGCAGGGCCTCCACCACGAAGGCCACGAAGTCCCCCCCGGCCCCCTCCACGAAGCTCACCAGGAAGGCCAGGTTATCGAAACCAATCTGGTTGTAACTGGGCAGCAGCGAGGGCAGGGGCGCCGCCAGCCGCGTGAGGGCCAGCACCGTGCCCTGCCCGCCGGGACCCGACGGAATCTCGGGACTGAAGGGGTTGTTGGGGGCCGCGGGGGTCCCAAAATCAAAGGTCTGGTCGAAGCTGCCCCCAACGGTGCCGCCGCTGAAGACCAGGCCGCTGCGCTGGGGATTCACCAGATAGTCGCCCTGGACCCGCACCTGAAAGCCGCCATCCTCGCGGGTGGCAAAGCGCCCCTGGGGCTGCACCACCAGGAAGGTCTGATTGGCCGACACCGTGACATCAAAGGCAACGGGCGGGTCCACCGTCACCTGCAAGGAGGCGGCGTCCAGCAGGGCCAGCACCGTGTCCCCCTCCTGGCGTACCGTGAGGGCCAGGGTGACGGGCTGCACCGGGTCCACCTGGGAGGGCGGGACCGGCAGCGCGTTGCCGAAGGGGCTGACATACTGCAGGGCTACCAACTGGGCGGCCAGGGGCTCGGCGGGGCCCAGGGTGCAGGCGGGGTTGGAAGCTTCCTCGGGGCGCAGGCAGAAGTCCGCGGGCACCTGGAAGACCTCGCCCGACTCTCCCGCCAGCACCACCCGGTCCAGGCCCAGCGCCGGAGAGGCATTCAGGTCGTCCCGGTCGCCGGCGATGAGGCGCAGCGCAAAGCGCAGGGTGCCGTCCGCGTTGAGGACCAGCAGGTGGCCGTCCCCCGTCCCCAAATAGATTCTTCCCAGCGAGTCCACCGCGGGCGAGGACCGCAGGGGCGCGCCCCAGTCGAAGGTCCAGCGCAGTTTGCCGCCGGAGTCCAGACAGTAGACGCTGCCGTCCGCCGAGGGCTGGATGATGCTGTCCTCCGCCCCCAGGGCGGGGCTGGCGTACAGGTGGTCCCGGGCCTCGAAGCGCCAGACCTCGGCGCCGTCGTCCAACTGCCTGGCCAGCAGGGTCCCGTCAAAGCCCCCCAGCACCAGCACGCCCGCAGGATGCAGCAGGGGACTGGCCGCGATGGTCGCCCCGGTGGCCTTGCCCCACAGCTTCTTGCCGGCGAAGTCCAGGGCGTAGGTGTTGGGGCCAAGCAGCGTCACCAGGTTGTTGTTCCCGAAGAAGAGGCGCTGCCCCGCCACATCCACGGCGGCGGAGGACCAGGTCTGGTCGGGCAGGCGCAGGTCCCAAAGCTGGGCTCCTCCCTCGCGGTCCACGCCGTAGAAGTGGAAGTTGTCGTTGCCGGCCAGCAGGGTGCCGTCGGGCAACATGGCCACATTGCCCTCGAACCAGTTGATGAAGGCCTCGGCGCCCTCGGGGGGCTCGGCCTGGAACCTCCAGATCTGCCGCCCGTCGTCCCGATCCAGGGCGTACAGGTATCCGTCGCCGGACCCGAAGTACAAGCGGCCCTGGTCGTCCAGCAGGGCCGCCGAATCAATCACCCCATTGGTCTTGAAGCGCCACTTCTCCGTGCCGTCGGCGCGCAGGGCGTAGAAGTTCCAATCGGCGCTGCCAAGGTAGACCACGCCGTCGCCGTCAATCACGGGGCTGGAGAAGATGCCCCCCGCCGTGGCAAAGGTCAGCAGCGGCCCGCCCCCGTCCGCGGGTGCAAAGGGTGCCTGCCCGGTCTGGGCCTCGTCCCGGCGAAAGCGGGGCCAGGGTGCCCGGGGGTCCAGCGGCACGCCATACTCCCAGGTGGGCTGGCCAAGCCCGTCCGCGCCTCCGTCCCCGGCTCCGTCAAAGACCAGGTCCGGGGCCCCACTGCCGCTCTCGGTGCAGGCCCCCAGGCCCCCCAAGGCCACTACCAACATCCAAGCCAAACAGACGCGCCAACTCATGTGGAGTGCCCCCGACGAAGTGGAAAAGTGCAGCCGGATTGAA
>CAZMEC010000297.1:0-3127 GCA_964565265.1 uncultured Myxococcales bacterium | reverse complement strand
GCCTTCCTCGCCGGCGAGATGATGCCCTCCAAGCACTTCGGCCTGGGCGTGGAGACGGGGTTGTCGGTGATCGTGCTGGGCGTGGACGAGGTGGACTACTCGTTCGTTTCAACCTACGCGGCCCTGTCGGGCATCATTCGCTTCTAAGCAACTTCAGGAACTCCTCTTCCCCAATCAGCGCCACGCTGCCGCCGGCAGCGTTCAGCTTACGGGCTTTTTTTAGCTTGCTGGACTCGCGTCCGCCCTCCTCGGTGCCCAGGACCAGATGGGTCGTCTCCTTGCTGACCTCCGCGGGGGTGGCGGCGCCCAGGGCCCGGACCCTCTCCTGGGCCTCCTTGCGGGTCAGGGAACCCAAGGCCCCCGTGAACACAAACGAGAGGCCCGCCAGGGGGCCGCCGCTGGGGGCCGGGGGGGCCTCGGCGCGGAGGCTCAGGTGGGGTAGCAGGGCGTCAATCTGGGAGGCGGCCCGACGCAGCCCGCTGACCACCTTGAAGGCGGTGGCGAAGCTCTGGCCTTCCAGCTTGCAGATGCGGGGAATGTCCAGGGCCCGGACGGCCTCCAGGGTGCCAAACTCCTGGGCAAGCTGGGTGCTGACGGAGTCCGCCAGATCCTCAATGCCCAGGGCCGCCAGGAACTGCGCCAGGGTGGGCCTTCGCGCCACCTCCACTTGGGCCAGCAGGTTGTCTGCGGATAGCTCTCCCAGGCCGGGAATGGCGGCGATCCGGTCCCGGGGCAAGGTGAAGAAGTGGGCCGGGCTTCCAAGCAGGTTGTGTTGAAACAGCAGCTTGACGATCTCTGGCCCAAAGCCCTTCATGCCCAGGACCCGGGAGAAGTGCACCAGGCCCCCCGCCAGGGTGTCCGGGCACTCCGCCGGTCGGGAGCAGGCCAGGTTGCCGTCGCAGGCCGCCAGGGCCAGGTCGGGCAGGTCCCCGGGCTCCAGCCGATGGAGGGCCCCGGGGCTGATCTTCAGGCCCGGGGGAAGGGTCAGGTGGGCAGCCTCCAGCAGCCACTCCGGGGCCAGCCCCTGGGCGGAGGCCTCCAGCAGATCGGCCAGCAGATCGTCCCCCTCCGCGGTGGCCTCCAGGTGGGGGCGCAGCACGGGCAACAGGAACAGCCGGGCGGGGAGGGTGGCCAGCAGTTCCAGGGCCAGCCGGAGGGTCTGGTGGGACGCGGGGCTCTGGGGGCAGAAGGACAGGAGCAGGGGCGTGGCGGCCCCCGGAGCCCCCAGCCAGGGCAGGGCCTCCAGGATGCGGCGCACCCGGGTCTCCTTTTCCTGGCCGCTGCGGACCCGCCAGGTCAGCAGATCCTCCTGGGCCTCGTCGTCCCCAGGCTTGTGGGTCTTGCGCAGGGAGGCCAGCAGGGTCCCCACCGTGTCGGTGCTTCGGGCCGCGCTCCTGGCCGCCACCTTGGTGGAAAACTCGTGGTACAGCAGGGCCGCGTCCTCCAGCGCCGCGCCCGGGGGCAGGCGCTCGCCGCCAATCAGCAGCACGGGCGCCAGCAGCAGCGCCTCCCGCTGGCAGGAGGGGCAGTGGCTGGGCACCTGTACGGGGCTGTGGCCGCCCCCCAGGGTGGCCTCCAGGTTGGGGATGACGCCCCCCCGGCGGGTCACCTGCACGCGGTCCCCAAGGGCCAGGCCGTGGTCCCGCAGGATGCGGATGTTGTGCAGGGAGCAGCGGGCCACGCTGGCGCCACTTAGAAACACAGGCTCCACTATGGCCACGGGGCTGATGCGCCCGGTCCTCGACACGCTCCACTCCACGGCCTCCAGCCTAGTGAAGCCCGTCTCCCCCTGGAACTTGAAGGCCACGGCCCCCCGGGGATGGTGGGCGGTGACCCCGGCGGCCTCCACCAGGTCACTGCGGTCCAGCTTGATGACTATGCCATCGGCGTCGAAGTCCCAGGCCTCCCGATCCTTGAGGGCCGCCTCATAGCGGGCCGGCACCTGGTCCGCGGGCAGCAACTCGAAGGGTGGGGGGTTGAAGCCCGCCGCCGCCAGGGCGCCCAACTTTTCGGACTCCGAGGAGGCCTGGGTGCCAAACAACTCGTAGGCGAAGAAGGCCAGATCCGCCACCGCCTCCCGGCTTCCTTCCTTTTGCTTGAGCAGCCCCGCCGACAGATTCCGAGGGTTGGCGAACTGGGCGCCGTACTTCGCGCCAAACACCGACCGCTTCATGTGGACCTCGCCCCGCACCTCGGCGGGGCCAAAGGGCAGGCGCAGGGGCACGCCGGGGATCTGCAGCACATTGGCAGTGATGTCCTCGCCCACGGTGCCGCTGCCCCGGGTGGCCGCCAGGGCCAGCCGGCCCGCCTGGTCGTAGCGGATGGTGGCCGCCACGCCGTCAATCTTTGGGGTCACCACCACGGGGGTCTGGGCCAGGCCGCCCCGGGGCAGCCCCAGGGCCCCCTCCAACATCCGCAGACAGGCCGAAAACTCCTCGGCGCCATAGCACTTGTCCAGGGACAGCATGGGCACCGGATGGACCACCTTCTCGCCGTGGGACTGCCCCGGAGGCGCCACGCTGTGCAGCACCGGGGCCTCCGGGTCCAGTTCCTCCAGGCGGCGCACCAGGAGGTCATAGACCTCGTCGGGGATCTCCGGCCGCTGCAGCACCCAGTAGCGCTGGTCGTGGTACTCGATCTCCCGGATCAGTTGATCCGCGCTGAGGCTTGGGAGTCTGGCTACCAGGGTGTCGTCCGACATGCCGCTCTCCGGTGGTGGTGGGCCGCGAGGGCCGCATCAGGGCCTATCTTGCAGCAGCCGCCGCAGTTCTTCAACAAGCGCGGGCAGGGCCGTCTCCAGGGGGGCCTGGACGAAGTGCCGGCAGTGGGGTCGAAGGGGGGCGCGGGGGTCCAGGTTGATGGCCGCCAGGGTGGGGCAGTTGCCCAGGGCCGCCAGATGCTGGACGGACCCAGAGATGCCCAGGGCCAGATAGAACTCGCCATAAAAAGAGCGGCCGCTTTGACCAAGCTGCAATTCCCCCGGCAGGGCGCCGTCGTCCACCGCCAGCCGGGTGCCCGCCAGGGGGGCCCCAAGCAAAGAAGCGAGGGTTCGGACCAAAGGCAGGGTGCCCGAGGCCAGCACGCCCCGGCCCACGCCGAGGGCCAGGGGGGCGCTGTCCAGGGAGGG
>CAZMEC010000296.1:0-3172 GCA_964565265.1 uncultured Myxococcales bacterium | reverse complement strand
TTGCCAGTGGGCGGGCGGCCGACTTCCGACTGAGGACGAGTGGACCGCGGCTGCCCAACCTGCCGACTGGGAAAGTTGGTATCCGTTTGATGGGTGGACGGCCCAGCTTGACGACTCGGGCAAGCCCACCGGCAGGACGCCCAAAACCAATGTCTGCGGCACCGAGTGCGGGTTTCCAGACAATCGCCAGAAACTGACGGACCACCACGAACGCCTGGCGCCAGTGACTGCCTACCCAGAGGGCGAATCCAAGGCCGGCGTCCGCAACATGGTTGGCAATGTCTGGGAGTGGGTAGCCCGTTGCCGCCCCCAGAACGAACCCTGTCTGAAGGGCGGCGCTTGGAACAGCACGCTGAAGAATGAGACCTGGAGGTTCGCAACCTACCGACACTCAGGCCGCTTCGTCAGCGCAGGGATACGCTGCGCGTACGACCGGTAGAGAAGACGGGTTCAATCTCGCTGGACTGACAAGAACGAGGTGACCTTTGGCGCGCTTCGGTTTCATAGGCAACACAGACTCCCAGTGGTTCGACTTCCTGTTGGCCAGGCCTGGGATCACTGAGATCAACTTCTGGCGGCCCGGGGAGCCTCAGGGCTTCAAGGCACTAGAGCCGGGGGCGCCTTTCTTCTTCAGGCGCAAGGCTCCGGACCGGAGCATCGGGGGCTTTGGGTACTTCGCCGGCTGCCTGACCGTGACGCCCTGATCTGGCACAACGAGGAGCGGTTCGTGGGGTATGGGGCGGGCAAAGCAGGGTGTCGGGCGGAACAAGAATGCCCAGGGTCGGAGTCTGGCGGGTCCGTTGGTACCAGTCCAGCCGAACCAGAATCAAGCGGCCTTCTGAAGATAGGATGCCCGCGCTGCCTCTGCCATTCTGGCCATCTCCCGGATGTTCTCGGCTGAAGCCGTAGCAGTTGACAGCACCTGGGGCAGATGTCCTTCACTGACGATCAAGCCCCACTTGCTCCGGTCCCGGTCCAAAGCCGTCCCCGGGTAGACCTCCAGGAGGAATGCTTCCAGTTCTGAGGGCCGGAGATGCCCAGCGTAGTCGAGCGTGGTCCTGAAACTGGCTGGCGTCTGAAGGGGGAGGCCAAACATGACCGACAGGCTGAAGGGGACGCCCAGGGCGTGGTGCATGGCAGCGGCCCTTTCCATCGCAGGTTTGCTGTTGTGCCGGTTGATGGGCAATTCTTCTCCTGCAACTGCAGTCTGGAGCCCGTACTTCACGGTGGCACCGAGTTTCGCACAAAGCTCAACGAACTTCGGCGTGGTGCTTTCCATTCGGCCCTCGACGGTCAAGTCGCCCTTGAAACCGAATTCCAGCAGAAGCCGAAGGACCTCAAGGTAGTTGGTGCCGTGGATATTGAATTGGGGGTCCACGATCTTCAGCCGCTTGACTCCCGCCGCCACCAAGGCCTCAACCTCGCTGCGAATTCGGGCCAATGGGTACTCTTTGCACCCGGGGCTGCCGCCGTTATGTTGGCAGAATGAGCAGTTCCCCGGACACCCTCTCTTCGTTTCTAGCCGAGCCAGGCCATCACTTCCCACCAAGCCAGATACACCCGTCAGAATTGGAGACTTCAGATCGGCCAGGCTGGGACTGGCAATCAAGCCCAGATCTGAGGCGCCACTTCGGCTAACCCCCTTGGGCAAGTTGCAGCTGCCGCCACCCAGGATGAGGGCTGGCAACGCCACTTCGGCATAACCCCGGATAAAAAAGTCGGCCCCTGGGAACGCCTGCTCCAGGCCACCGTCCAAATAGGTGACCGACGGGCCCCCAATCACAATTCTGCCCTTGAAGCCGCGATATCGAAGCTGTCTTACCAGGGACCGGACCAGGCGAACATTCCAAAGATAGGCTCCGAACCCAACCCAGGAGGTCTTGGCGTTGAGAGACATGGTCCACAGGATGTGGTTGACGGTCTTGGTACAGGTGAAGTCGGGGCCAACGGCCATGATGACCTCACGGACCTGGATGCGATCATGGTCCCTCAAACTAGCGACCAGCGAGGCGTGTCCCATAGGTGTTTTCGGGTCCCCTTCTCTACAGGACGGAAGGGCCACCATTGTTACCGAGATAGGCTTCGCGTTCATCTTGTCACCCCGTACAGGCATTCAGTTCGTTATGGAACAAAGGACCTGCCCTGTGGTGGTTTCGTGACCAACGGGCCATTCTTAGATGGCGGAACCACTACCCCCGAACCCGGCCTTCTCCCCAGTTACCTTTTCGACTTTGCACTGCAGAGGCCAAAAGGCCCCTTTCGACTTTGCATTGCAGAGTCGAAAGACCTCTATCGACTTTGCAACCCCCTCCCTTGCGGTCGGGGTTCGGATAGGCACCGGCCCCCCAGCCCCCCCACCTAACCCCTACTTTTCCCTTGACAACCCTGCCTGGGTCCCTATGATGCGGCGTGTTTTCGGGGGGCTGGTGTCTTGCTGGTCCCTTCCTTTGGCCTTCCCTTTGGGCCGTTTGACGGCCGCCGGTACCGCGCTTAGAGGCGGTGTTCCACTTAATCTCGGAGAGAGGTGCAATGAACCTTCAGGATCTCAAACGCTTGAAAAGCAGTGAACTCGTCGACATGACCAAGGAGTTGGGCATCGAAGGTGCCCGGGGCCTGCGCAAGCAGGAGCTGATCTTCGCGATCCTCCAGAACCAGGCCGAGAAGAACGGCCTCATCTACGGCGAGGGCGTGCTTCAGGTGCTGCCTGATGGCTTCGGGTTCCTGCGGGCCCCCGACTACAACTACTTCCCCGGCTCGGACGACATCTATGTCAGCCCCAGCCAGATTCGGCGCTTCAACCTGCGCACGGGCGACACCGTGGCAGGGCAGATCCGCCCCCCCAAGGAGAACGAGCGCTACTTCGCCATGATCAAGGTGGAGAGC
This sequence comes from uncultured Myxococcales bacterium, assembly GCA_964565265.1. GTDB lineage: Bacteria > Myxococcota_A > UBA9042 > CAIXZC01 > CAIXZC01 > CAIXZC01. The sequence continues at coordinate 289 of CAZMEC010000296.1, read as the reverse complement.
GTCAACTTCGAGGACCCCGAGTCCACCCGCGACAAGGTGCTGTTCGACAACCTGACGCCGCTGTACCCGGACCAGAAGTTCAAGATGGAGTACAACCCGCGGAACTTCACCACCCGCATCGTTGACCTGCTGTGCCCCCAGGGCAAGGGTCAGCGCAGCCTCGTGGTGGCCGCGCCCCGTACGGGCAAGACGGTCATGCTGCAGGACCTGGCCCACGCCATCAGCGCCAACCACAAAGAGGTGTACCTCATCGTGCTGCTCATCGACGAGCGCCCCGAGGAAGTCACCG
>CAZMEC010000295.1:0-3190 GCA_964565265.1 uncultured Myxococcales bacterium | reverse complement strand
CCTTGCGTAGACTCTTGACCATGCCAATCTCGTCGGCGGCCTTTACCTGGGCGCCCTTGGCGATGTAGAGCTTGTAAAGGTTGGCGTAGACGGAGTGATGAATCGGGCCATGTCTGAGCACCAGCGTCATGCCAAAACCGGGGATCTCTCCAAGCCACACCGCCGCGCCGTCAAACACGGCCCGGACCGCGGCCTTCTCCGGCATGGGTCGCCCCTTCTCCACATAGGGAGTGATGATCCAGCCCCGGGCCATCTTCTCGGTGCCCAGGTCATCCATGGGGGCCCGGTCGTACTGCTTGGCGATGCGTCCGGGGCTGATGGGCAGCTTGAGCTGACGGCGGCTCTTGAGGTCCGCGAACTCGCTGGCGCCCACGGGCTCCCTTGAGGGGGCCTGCCCGGTGGAGTCGTCCAGGGTCCCCAACATGAACAGCGTGGACACCGCCGCGATGCTGTCCTGGCGCTCCTTGAGGCGGCGCTTCTTCTTCTCCAGCAGCTTCTCGGTCTCGGCCAGGCGCAGGGCCGCCTCGGTCTCGTCCTCCCGGAGGATCTGCCCCTCCCGGACGGCCTTGGCCTTGGCGTTCTCCCAGCGCTTCTTCTGCATGGCCACGGTCTCGATGCGACCCTGGACAATGGAGAGCAGCTTGCGAATGGCCCGTTGGTAAATCATGGAGTCATGGTAGCGCCCCGCCGACAACAGCAGGTTCAGCTCCGAGGGTTCACGCATGCGCACCGCCGCGCGGATCAACTTCCTGACCTTGTCCCGCTGTTCGGAGACCTTGCGGTCCAGCCCCTCGATGCGGGCATCCATGTCGGCCAGCCGGGCCTGCACCTTGGCGTGGGAGGAGGTCAGCCGGAGGCGCTCTTCTTCCAGGCGCTTGACCTCGGCGGCCAACATGTCCATGACCTCCATCAGCAGCAGGGACTGACCGTCACCCAGGCTGCTTGGGGGGGGCTCGGGGGGGCTTTGAAGGAGAAGCAGTGACAGCACTGCGAGGAGGAGGTTCATGACTGGAGCCGGAGGTACTTGCCGACCCCCATGGCGGCCCCCAGCACGCCCAGCAGCAGCCCGCCCAGCAGGAAGAGGACCCAGATGTGCCCCGGCATGATGGAGCCATCGATGTTCAGCAGGTTCTCGGTGCGCAGCCGGGTGATCATGCGGTGCTCCATGGCGGCCACCATGAGCCAACCCAGGACCCCGCCCAGGACTCCCTCCAGGGCCCCCTCAATGTAGAAGGGCAGCCGCACGAAGTCCCGGCTGGCGCCCATGAGCAGCATGATGTCCATCTCCTCCCGGCGGGCGTGGGCGGACAGGCGAATGGTGGCGAAGATGAAGAAGAGCGCGGAGAGGGTGACCACCAGGGCCACGAAGACCGCCGTGTAGCGGAAGGAGTCCAGGAGGCTGAAGGCCACCCGCAGCTTCTCCGAGCCCAGCAGGATCTCGTCCACGCCCTCCACCTGCTTGAGCGAGCGAAACCAGGTGACCATGCTCTCCAGGCGCTCGGGCTTGAGGCGCCGGATGTCCGTGGTGACCTCCAGGTAGGGCTGGGCGGGGATGAGGTCCTCCTCCAGGCCTTCCAGGATCTCCGGGGGCAGCAGGGCGCGGTTCCGCTCCAGGTCGTCCCGGGCGGAGAAGACCCTGGCGCTGTCCACCTCGGGGAACTGCTCGCGCACCACCCGGGCCAGCTCTTCGCACTCCTGGAGGGTGAGGGTCGGGTCCATGTAGACGGTCATCTTGAAGCCGCCGCCGGCCTCCTCGAGGATGCGGTCCGCCCGCAGGAGCACGAAGATCATGAAGCCCACCAGGACCAGGGACATGGCCACGGTCATGACGGTGATGACGGCCAGCAGGGGAGAGGCCACCAGATTGGCCAGGCCCCGGCGCAGGAAGTAGAAGGGGCGCTCAATCAGGTACATCTTCGCCCCCCTTGCCGGGACTGCTCATGCGACCCTTGACCAGGTGCAGCCGGGGCAGGTCGTAGCGCTTCATCAGGCCCTTGTCGTGGGTGGCCACCAGGACCGTGGTGCCCTTCTTGTGGGTATCCACCAGCAGATCCATGATCTCCCGAGCCAGGGCCGGGTCAATGCTGCCCGTGGGCTCGTCCGCCACCAGAATGGGGGGGTTGTTGGCCAGGGCCCGGGCGATGGCCACCCGCTGCTGCTCGCCCCCGGAGATCTCCTGGGGGAAATGCTTGGCCAGGTGTTCAATGCCGAGGCGCTCGAGGATCTGGCCCGTGCGCTTGCGGATCTCCCCCGAGCGCCAGCCCAGGATCTCCAGGGCCAGGGAGACATTGGCAAAGACGCTGCGGTTCTGGATGAGCTTGTAGTCCTGAAAGATGACGCCCACATTGCGCCGCAGGTAGGGGACGGCCTGGCTGGCCAGGGCCGAGACATTCCGGCCGGCCACGATGACCGACCCTTCGCTGGGTTTCTCCATGGCCAGGATAAGCTTCACCAGCGTCGTCTTCCCGGCCCCGCTGGGGCCTGAGACGAACAAAAAGCCGCCCTTCTCGATATGGAAGGAGACCTGGGACAGGGCCTCGTTCCCATGGGCGTAGCGTTTGCTGACCCTGGTGAAAAGGATCATGGAACCTCCCGGGGCAGCATACTAAGCGCCTGGGCAGGGCCGTCAAAAATGTTGGGGAGGCAAAAAAAAGGGTGGCCTTTTGGACCACCCTTCTTGCGTTGTCGGGGTGACTGGATTTGAACCAGCGACTCCTTGGTCCCGAACCAAGTGCGCTACCAGACTGCGCTACACCCCGAGGACGCGCGTTTTTAGCTTTCAGGACCGGGACTTGTCAAGGACAAACGCCCGATGGGTCAGCGCCCCACGGGCCACCAGGTGCCGTCGGCGGGGGGTTCCTCGGGGTCCGGCCAGAGGTACAGCAGGCCGGCGCTGCTGAGGAGCAGGGCGGAGAGGCCGTAGCCCACGGCGCTGAGGGCCAGGGCCTGGTTGGCCTGGGCGCGGTGGTCCTGCCAGCCTCGGTTGGTCTGGGCCAACAGGTCGTTGTACTCACGGTTGAAGCAGACCCCCGCGCCCAGGGCAGCGGCGGAGCCCAGCAGGCTGGAGAGGGCCAGCCAGTTCCGGGTGCGGCGGGCGGGGGGCGTGGTGTCCAGGGTGACGTGACCATCCTTCAGGGGCAGGCGGCGGCTCCAGGTCCCGGCGACGGGGGTGTAGGTGGCGCCCTGGGCA
>CAZMEC010000294.1:0-3191 GCA_964565265.1 uncultured Myxococcales bacterium | reverse complement strand
CTGAAGTCGGAGGCCGCCGGGTTCGCCGGGGCCGAGGTTCCGTCTTCGCCTTCGCAACCAGCCATCATCGTCAAGAGAAGGGCGGCCAGCACTGGCACTGCGCGTGATCCAAGATGCATTTCGGTACCTCCTTACTGTTTCTGGAGTTCCACATCCCAGTCGCCGGTCTGGTCCGGCAGGATCCACCAGGTTGCGCTGGCGCAGAAGGGCCAGAACCAATTCTTCTGGTCCTTGACCTTGCCCCAGGCGCTCATGTCGGGGAAGTATTGGAAGCTTCCGGTGATCAGCATCGCGGACCAGCCGCTGACTCCCATGGCGCACTTGAGTCCGGTCTCATAGGTGAATTCTTCATTGGGCATGATATGCGCCACCCCCTTGGAGAAGGTCGCTCCCAGCTCCCGCACCCAGAGGTCCACATCGACCTCAACCTCTGACTTGTTCACGAAGGTGTACTTGTAGCCGATCTTGTTGGCAGGCGCTGCCACGGCACCCTCGCCTGTGGCGCTCAGCACCTCATTGGTGAAATCCACGAAGATGCCGCCGTCGACCAACTCCGCCACTGCGGTCCAGGTCGTGCCGTCGACCTCGCTGGCGACCTCCCCCACGACGCTGCCCGAAGCCTCGAGCGTGCCGGCAAAGGCGCCAGTGAGGTACTCCGACTCAAGATAGCCGGCGACCACGCCGTCCTCGTCCGTGCCGCTAAGCTCGTGCAGCGTGAAGGGGACGCCGTCCTTGCTCTGTTCCCCGGACAGGGCATAGGTCCCGGTCCAGGTGCCGTTGAAGTCGGAGGCCTTGGTCTTGGCCGCCTCCCCATCGTCACCACAGCCCGTCAGGGCCAGGAATAGAACGGCAACCGTAGACAAGATGCAGATTCGTCGATTCATGGGCTTCCTCCAATATGTGGTTACAGTCGTACGATGGAATTGGGGTAGGTCACCCCGTTCAGGGTGCTGGGAACCGGCCGGATCTCCCAGGACGAATTGCGGCAGCACCACCACCACCAGTCCTCGATGTCCTTGAGTTTGCCCGTACAAGTAGTCGAGTGGAAATTCGACTTGCCATCTGCCAAGAACGGAATTTCTATGTCGAGCCCCATGGGGCAATCGAGACCACTTTCGAAGGTGTAGCTTTCTCCAGGCGCAAGTGCAGGAGCTTCTTCCAAGGGGTGAACGGATACTCCCGGCGTGGGTTGGTTCCACCAATGAATCCACAGGCGGACCCCATGGAGGGTCTGGTCCGTCTTGTTCGTGACGGTGGTCTTGTAGTTGAGGCCATTGCTTGGGGCGCTGGGCGTCCCCTCGCCCGAGATGGACAGCGTGTCGTTATTGAGGTCCAGCGAGACGCCCGCCTCGGTCTTGGCCACGGTGGCCATCCAGATGGTCGCGTCAACCTCGTTTTCCACCTCGCCCACCACCACGCCGCTGGCGTCCACCGTCCCGTAGAAGGCGCCAGTGGCATGCTCGGATTCCAGGGTTCCTACGACCATGCCGCTGTCATCCACGCCGGTCACATTGAAGAAGTCAAAGGGCACCGCCTCGGCGCTCTGGGCCCCGGACAGGGCATAGGTCCCGCTCCAGTCTCCGCTGAAGTCGGAGGCCCTCGCCTCGGTCGCCTCCTCCTCGCTGTCACAGCCCGTCAGGGCCAGGAATAGAACGGCAACCGTAGACAAGATGCAGATTCGTCGATTCATGGGCTTCCTCCTTCAATTGACTACAGTCTGACGAGCGTGTTGGGGTAGGGGTAGATGCCGTTCACCAGAATCGGCTCCGGCCGGATCTCCCAGGAGGAATTCCTGCAGCAGCACCATAACCAGTCCTCCGTGTCCTTGACCTTGCCCTGGCAGCTGGTGTCGGGGAAGCTTCGCTTGTTATCTGCGTTGAAGTTCTTGGTGAGCCCCAGCGGACAATGAAGTTCGGTCTCGAAGGTGTAGCTTTCTCCCGGCGCAAGGGGCGGAGCATGCGATATCGGGCAAAGCTTGATTCCCTCCATAATGCTGAAGCAGCGCGTCCACAAAGCGACCCCTTTGACCGTCTGATCCGTCTTGTTCGTGATGGTGGTCTTGTAGCTGAGGCCATTAGCGGGCGCACTGGGCGTCCCCTCTCCCGCGACGGACAGCGCGTCGGTGTTGAGGTCCAGCGAGATGCCGGCGTCTGTCTTCGCCACCGTGGCCATCCAGATGGTCGCATCGACCTCGTTGTCCACCTCGCCCACCACCACGCCGCTGGCGTCCAGCGTCCCGTAGAAGGCGCCGGTGACATGCTCGGACTCCAGGGTGCCTACCACCATGCCGCTGTCATCCACGCCGGTGACATTGAAGAAGTCAAAAGGGACGGTCTCGGCGCTCTGGGCCCCGGACAGGGCATAGGTCCCGCTCCAGTCTCCGCTGAAGTCGGAGGCCTTCGCCTCGGCCGCCGCCTCATCCTCGCTGCCGCAGCCCGCCAGGGCCAGGAACAGAAAGGCAACTGAAGACAAGATGCTGATTCGACGATACATGGGCTTCCTCCAAAAGGTGATTAAAGCCTTACGATGGATTGGGGATAGTCGCTCCCGTCAAAGGTGCTTGGAACCGGCCGGATCTCCCATGAGGAGTTCCAGCAGCAGCACCAGCGCCAGAATTCAGTGAACTTGGCATTGCCCTTACAGTTGGTCTCGGGGAAGCTCCCTTTGGCATCTGCGTCGAAGTCATCGGTGATCCCCAGCGGGCAGTGGAAATCGGTCTCAAATGTATAACTCTCTCCCGGGGCAATGGGCGGAGCATCCAACAACGGGCAAACATGGGTGCCTTCCGTGGTATTGAAGCAGAGCGTCCACAATTGGATCCCTTCGACTGTCTGGTCCGTCTTGTTCGTGATGGTGGTCTTGTAGTTGAGGCCATTGCTTGGCGCGCTGGGCGTGCCCTCGCCCGAGATGGACAGCGCGTCGGTGTTGAGGTCCAGCGAGACGCCCACCTCGGTCTTGGCCACGGTGGCCGTCCAGATGGTCGCGTCAAGCTCGTTGTCCACCTCGCCCACCACCACGCCGCTGTCGTCCACCGTCCCGTAGAAGGCGCCGGTGACATGTTCGGACTCCAGGGTGCCTACGACCATGCCGCTGTCATCCACCCCGGTGACATTGAAGAAGTCAAAGGGCACCGCCTCGGCGCTCTGGGCCCCGGACAGGGCATAGGTCCCGCTCCAGTCTCCGCTGAAGTC
>CAZMEC010000293.1:0-3193 GCA_964565265.1 uncultured Myxococcales bacterium | reverse complement strand
TGGCCCAGGACGAGACCATCCGGGTGGACACCCGGGACGGCCGCTACATCGAACGAGTCAAGAAGTAGCCCCCAGCATGCTCAAGGCCCTCACCGAGTACCGCCGCCTGCTGGCCTCCCTGGAAACGGGAGAGTCCCGGGGCCTGTATGTCCTGGCGGGGGACGAGGCCCTGCACCTCAAGAAGGCGGCCAAAAAGCTGGAAGAGCTGCTCAGCGCCGGGGGCGATCGCCGCATGAATGTGGATCATGTGGACGGCGAATCCAGCAACCCCCACGCCTGGATCGCCGCCGCCTCCACCGCCACCCTCCTGGGGGGCCGACGCCTGGTGATGGTGGCCAACGCCGACCGCTGGCTCTCCGCCGCCGAGGCCAAGAACGACGCCACTGAGGCCCTGGCTGCCTACGCCGCTAGGAAGAACCCCAGGGGCGCCGTGGTGATGCTGGCCAAGTCCCTGGACCGCCGCCTCAGGATCGTCAAGGCCCTGGAGGAGGCGGGCTGCCTCTTCTTTTTTGAGGGGCTCAAAGGTGAGGACGAGGTCCGGGAGTGGATGCAGGCTGCCCTGGCCCACGCCGGCATCCGCGTGGAGGATGGGGTGGCCGACTATCTGGCCTCCTGCTTCGGGGCAGACCTGGAGTCCGCCTCCGAGGAGATCCGGCGCCTCAAGGCCTACCTCGGGGAGGAGGTCCGCCTGTTGGAACTCTCCGAGGTCCAGGGCGTCGTGGTCCCCACCCGGCAGTACAGCGTCTTCGAGTTCGTGGATGCCCTGGGCGAGGGCCAGGCCGCAAGGGCCCTCAAGATCCTGGACCGGCTCTTTGACGGGGGCATCAAGCAGGAGGGCCGAAAGGTGGACGCCTACGCCCTCCCCCTGAACCTCATGGCCCTCATCCACCGGCAGCTCAAGCAGTTCGCCCTGGCCCGCAACTGCGACCCCGCCAAGCTACCCTTCGAGCTCAAGCTGCCGCCCTTCGTGGCCAGGAAGATCCAGGCCAAGGCGCTGCGCCTGGAGGAGGCTCATCTGGAGGCCCTGCTGGATCTCTGCGTGAAGACCGATGTGGCCTTGAAGTCCACCTCCCTGCCCGGGCAGGTGTTGCTGGAGAGAATGGTCTTTGACGCCTGTATCAGGACCTGAGAGCCCGCAGCACCCGGTCTATTCCCCCCACATCCTGCAGCACCTCCACCGCCCCAAAGCCTGAGGCCTGGGCCAGTTGGACGATGGCGCTGCTTTGTTCGGGGCCGCTGTATTCCATCACGAACAGCCCCCCGGGGCGCAGGGCCTGGGCAGCCTGGGGGATGAGGCGGCGCACCACGGTGAGACCATCCGCCCCGGAGGTCACGGACATGCGGGGCTCGAAGTCTCGAATGTCGGGGGGCAGCTCGGGCCAATCTCCATCGGGCACATAGGGGGGGTTGGCGGTGACCACATCGAAGGGCAGGTTCTTCAGCGGCAGGACGGGCCCCAAGGCATCCCCCTGGCGCAGATCGCAGCGTTTGTCCAGGCCCAGCTCGGCGCGATTGGCCCGGGCCACCTCCAGGGCCTCGAAGGACAGGTCCGTGCCCACCCCCAGCCACTTGGGGCGCTCCGCCAGGATGCTCAGCAGCACGCAGCCCGAGCCCGTGCAGGCGTCCGCAACCCGAAGGGCCTCCTCCGGGTCCCCAAAGGCCAGGGCCTGCTCCACCAGCATCTCGCTCTCGGGCCTGGGCACCATGACCCGCCCATCCACCTGAAAGCGATGGTTCCAGAATTCCCGGCGCCCCACGATGTAGGCGATGGGCTCGCCCAGGCGCCGACGCCGCACCAGCTCCTTGAACTGGTCCAGCTCCACCCGGTCCATGGGCCGATCGTGCATGGTGTACAGCTCAATGCGGGACAACCCCAGGGATTGGGCCAGCAGCAACTCGGCCTCCAGCCGGGGGCTGTCGAAGCTCTTCTCCGCCAGGTGGCCAGCGGTCCAACGCAGGACCTCCATGAGGGTCCAGGTGCGGGGCTCCATCATTCCCCCTTGGTCCCGCGGAAGTCCGCGGGGTCTATGCCGTACTCGCGGCACTTGCTGCGCAGCGTGTTGCGGTGCACCCCCAGCAGGGTGGCGGTCCGGTGGGCGTGGCCCTGGCAGTGCTCCAGGCCCCCCGTGATGAGGGCCCGCTCCACATGCTCCATGACCATGGCCATGAGCTGCAGTTCGCCGCCCCCAGCCTTCAGCAGCAGCGTCTCCAGCCGCATCCTGATGAGCTGGTCCAGGGGGATGCCCTGGAGCAGGTTCTCCAGCTCCGGGGTGAGGGGCGGGGTGCCCCGTTCGTTGCTGCGAATCATGGGCTTCCCTCCACCCTTCCCTCGAGGAAGAAGGCCTGGCAGGCCGCCAACTGGGCCTCCGGGTCGTTGAGTCGCACCACCCAGCGGCGGAACAGGTTGGCCTCCCGCATCCCCTTGGAGTAGCAAAGGATGTGCCCCCGCAGGCGTTGGACGGCCGCAGAGCGCCCCATGATGGGGAGGGCCAGGGCCTGCTGGAAGGCGATGGCATCCACGATCTCCTGGGCAGTCACGGGGGGCGCGGGGGGCTTCCCCAGGAGGGCCGCCTCCGCCTCCCGGAAGATCCAGGGGGTCCCAAAGGCCCCCCGGCCAATCATCACCTGCCGGCAACCCGTCTGCGTCTTCATCCGCAGGGCGTCCTCAGCGGTCAGGATGTCGCCGTTACCCACCACCGGGATGTCCAGGGCCTCCACCAATTTCGTGATGGCGTCCCAGTCGGCCTTGCCGGTGTAGCCCTGCTCCCGGGTGCGGGGGTGGAGGATCACGAAGTCCGCCCCCGCGTCCCGCACCAGGCGGGCCAGTTCAATGTAGTTCAGGGAGCTGGCGTTCCAGCCTGTCCGCATCTTCACGCTGAGGGGCAGCCCCGTGGCCCTGCGGACCCGGGCGACCAGCGCCGCAGCCAGGGGTGGATCCTTCATGAGGGCGGCCCCCCGATCCCCCTTGACCACCTTCCGGGCGGGGCAGCCCATGTTGAGGTTGATGCCGAAGAACCCCAGGTCCGAGACCAGCTTCGCGGCCTCCTCCATGGCGTCCGGCTCGGAGGAGGCGAGCTGGACGATGAGGGGGGCCTCCGAGGCCACATACTCCAGCATCCGCCAGGAGCCCCCGGAGCCACACAGCAGGCCCTCGGCGCTGACCATCTCGGTGAACATGACGCCCGCCCCGAAG
>CAZMEC010000292.1:2094-3203 GCA_964565265.1 uncultured Myxococcales bacterium | reverse complement strand
AATGACACCAACACAAAGGCCAGAACTGACAGGCGCATGGGCAACCTCACTGACGACGACCAGAAAATGCTTGGTCCGCATAGTAATCGATGCCGCTCCAATAATCATCAACCTTGTCGGTGGTGGGTATGGCCCTGGGGTCTCCATGGTCGCGGCCCCCGGGTACCAGACTTGACGCCTTCGCCTGGCGCGCCATGATACTAGGCGCTCGATCCAGGGCTTCCCTATTGGCTAAAACGAGGTTCCCAGTGAACAGTTCAAGATTCCGCCAATTGACGATCCCCTGCCTTCTCGCGGCCCTACTGCTGGCCCCGGGATGTGGTGACGGGCAGGCGCAACCTGCCGACACCCTGGGCGACGCCGCCGGGCTGGAGGCCCAGTCCGAGGTCACCCCCGAAGGCTGCGTGGGCAGAGGCGAGGCCTGGGCAACCTCCACCTGCCTGTCCCCGCGCCAGGCGCCCGACTATTACATTCAACAAAGCCTTCGATACTTCGACACCCTGGACCTGGAGGCCGACCCCGCCAGCGTCCCCAACTACTCGGAGCTGGTCGCGCGCTGGGAGTGGCCCCCCTGGCTGAAGCTGACCGGCTTCGGCCGCACCCCCATGGTCAAGATTGCCGAACTGCTGAAGTCCTACGACCCCTCCACCGTGCCCACCCGGGACTGCCGCGCCTTCCAGGTGCAGCCCTTCGGCCGCTGCCGGGTGGTCTTCGCCTACCCCGGCGGGACCTGCCCCATCTACGAGGAGTTCTCGTTCAATGACCAGGGCCAGATCACCTTCATCGAGGCCTGGTCCGACGCCCCCACCCTGCTGCCCACCCCGGACCCCGCCGACCCCTGGGCCGAGGGGCCCGGCGTCAACCGCCTCTCCACCCGCGTCCCGGGCCTGGGCAACGCCACCGGCCTCCTGGACCTGGACGCCCCCTGGATGACCGCCGCCGCGGCCATGGACCCCGACCTGGCCGACTTCGTCACCCGCGCCAAGAACTTCTGGCCCACCTGGTTCGCCGAATACCTGGCCGCCGGCGACGACCTGTACATCCAAGGCTGCGGCTGGTAGGCCTGCCCGCCCTATCCGAACCCCGACCGCAAGGGAGGGGGTTGCCCG
>CAZMEC010000292.1:0-2084 GCA_964565265.1 uncultured Myxococcales bacterium | reverse complement strand
CAGCTTCATAACAGTCACCTTCGCCAAGTAGACCCTCAGGCCCCCCCGTCCCCCTCCATCAAAACGACCACCCTCCCCCATCATGACCGGCAACGGCGGGCGGTTGCCTGGCTGGGTGAAGCGCCCCTGGCGGCCCCCTGCGCCCCCGCAACTCCACGCCTGGCAGGGAATCTACCGGCCCCGGGTGTTTCCTGGCTACCACGGGCACGAACCTTGCACTGGATTGCGGGTGGCTGGACTTACCAGGTCATCCAAACCTTCAGAATCGGCACACGGAGAAACTCATGAAAATAGCTAACGCGAGACACCTTGGTTCCATCCTGACATTGGTCGCCGCCCTCCTGACCCAGGTCGCCTGCATGGGCGCGGAAGATGCCGACGCCCAGGGCAGCGCGGTGGCCCTGGACCGGACGACTCTGGCCCTGACAACCCTCGAACTGGGTTCCGTCAACGGGACCTACGGCGCCGGCTGCAGAAACCATGTGGGCGCCTCCTGGAGCCTGGAGATTGCCCTGGGCGCGCCCCTGGACAACGACCCCTTGAGCGTGGTGCTCAACGACGCTGACTGCGCGCTGACCCTGACCTCCCTGCACACGGATGTCGCCGGCCCCGCCGGGATCATGATGGCCGTGCCCCCTCTGGACCTTAGCACCACCTACGCCGCCGCGGCCTCGTCCTTTGGCGAGTTCTACGCCAACGCCAAGCTCAGCTCGGCGCTGTTCGCGGACGACTTCGTCCTGACCGTGCTGTTCTCCGATGACCCCGCCCTGGCCACTGCGGCCAATACCGCCAGTCTGGCCTCCGTGCTGGCCACCGCCGTCACCTCGGGCGCGGTCGCGGCCCCGGACTACACGCTGGATGTGGACGGGCTTGCGGTCCTTACTGACGCCGGCGACATCGTCCAGTCGGTCTCGGGCACCGCCGCCCTCACCGAGGTTCTGGTCGCCGGCCAGGAGTATGTCGTGGTGGCGGCCGCGGGCCTGTTCACCTATGCAGCCATCGACGCCGCCTATCTGGCGGGTACCCCCGCGGCGATCACGCCCACCATCCCGGCAGCGGCCTTCACGCTGGTCGGTGCCACTCTCACCGGCGGCACCACCGTGCGCACCCTGATTGTTGCCAACACCAACGCCGGGGACGGCGTCGCCTCCTACCAGGCCTTCGAGGTCACCTTCTACCCGGCTCCCTAGTCCCCCGTCCCCCACCCTTGGAGGTCCCCGGATGCTTGCCCTTCCCCACCACCGCCAGGAGCCCCGCCAGCGTCGCCTTCGCTTTGCCGCGCTGCTGGCGTTGGTCGGGGCCGCCCTGCTGCCCAGCGCCTGTCAGTACGAGGAGGCCGCCCAGGGCAGCGCCCTCGCCATTGACCGGACGACCTACAGCCTGACCAGTGGCGACCTGCTTTCCCTCAACGGGACCTACGGGGGCGCTTGCAGAGACCGCGCCGGGGCCTGGAGCCTCCCCTTCACCGAGGAAGCCATCCTGGACCACCCCGAGCTCTCCGTCCTGGTGAACGACACCACCTGCGCGCTGACCCTCACCGCCCTGCGCACAACCGAGGGCATCCTGGAGGCGGTCCCCCCCATTCCCCTGACCTCCGCCTACCAGCCCGCGGCGTCACAGTTCGGCACTCCGCTGGACTTCTACGCCAACGCCAGGCTCAGCTCGGTGGCCTTTGCGGACGACTTCGTCCTGACCTTCCTGTACTCGGACCTCCCCAATCTGGCCACGGGCTTCAACATCGCCATTGCCATCCCGCCCACGGTGGTCGCCCACCTGCCCGCCGCCGACGCCACCGGGGTCTCCATCGCCACCAGGCCCACGGTCACCTTCGATGTCCCCATGGACCCCGCAACCCTCACTGCCCTCACCTTCACGCTGCACCAGGGGCTGACCCCCATCGACGCCACCGTGACCTTCGACGCGCCCACTCGCACCGCCACCCTCACGCCCTGGAGCCCCCTGGACCTGGACCTGCCCTACCAAGCCCGGGTCACCGTCGGAGCCCGGGACACGGGCGACACCCCTCTGGCCGAGGACTTCTTCTGGACCTTCACGACGGCCCTGTGCAGCCAGGGGCGAATCGA
>CAZMEC010000291.1:0-3245 GCA_964565265.1 uncultured Myxococcales bacterium | reverse complement strand
CTTGAAGTCCACGAAGGCGGGGCCGCTGTAGTTGGGATCGATGATGCGGACGGCCTCCTCGCCCAGGGTATTGATGTCCTCCCGGCTGATGGTGTGGGAGATGGCGGGGGCCCCGGTGACGCCGGAGGGGCTCACATGGGGAATGATATAGGCGTCCCGCTGGCGCCCCTGGGAGGCGAGGAGGCGCCCCTCGTGCCAGACGGACAGCCAGGTGAGGTTGTCCCCGGGCAGGTATTCGCTGGCGGCCATGAAGCCCCAGCCCTCCCAGAAGTCCACCCAGGACCGGGCCTGCTCCAGGGTGCGGCAGGGCAGGGCGGCGGCCCCGATGCCCTTGCCGGGGATGCCGGCGCCGCGCACCCAGATGGGGCGGGCGTGGTGACTGTCGAAGATCTCCTCCAGGTCCCCCTCGCGGCTGATGAGGCGGGTGTAGGGCACGGGCAGGCCCGCTTCCTTCCATTTTTGGTAGCAGAGCCACTTGCTGGCCCCCAGGTCAAAGGTCTCCGGGGAGGGCAGCAGCACCTTGGCCCCCAGTTTGTCCCGGTGGGCCGCGTAGAGCCGCCCCTCCAGGCTGTTGTTGGGCAGACACAGGTCCACCTTGCAGCGCCCCACCAGGTCCTTGACGGTGGCCAGGAACCTGTCCTCGGGGGCCCAGCGGGGCACCAGGAAGCGGCGGTCACAGCGGGCCAGTTGGAGGTAATGGAGGCTGGAGTCACAGCCAATGAGTCGGGGCCTGGGGCTGGCGGCCTCCAGGGAGCGGGAGAGGTTCACCCCCCCGGGGCCACCGGCTGCACAGAAGAGGACCACCGGTTTCTTTTTCATGCCCACTCCTCCAGTTCAAAGTACTTGCAGAATACAAAGACCCCGTCCCGTTCCTGGGAGCGGGTGCGGGGATCCAACAACATGTGGTTGGGGAAGCCCATGCTGCAGGCCAGGCCCTCCCCCAGGACAAAGGTGCAGTCCTGGCAGCGGTAGCGAAGGTCGAAGCCTGCGACCTGCCTGGCGAAGTTCTCGTCGCGCTTCAGGGTCGACATTTCTCCTCCATGAGTTCCAGGCCCTGGCGGGTGCGCTCGTCGCCGCAGAGGCGGGCGGCCCGGTAGAGATCCTGGGCCCGGGCCTCCTGGGGACCACCCCGACGACAGGCCAGCCAGGCCCCAGCGGCGGTCTCCCGGTAGCCGGTGGGGGCCTCGGGGGTAAGCCCCTCGGCTTCGTCCAGCCGGCCAAAGCGCAGGGCCAGCAGGAGCCGGTTTCCCAGGTGCTCCCGGCCTCCCCAGTCTCGCTGGGCGGCGTCCGCCAACTGGAAGGCCTGGGCCTCCCGACCCGCCAGACAGTAGAGCCTCTGGGCGCGGCTGAGGGCCCAGGGTTTAAGGGTCAGCAGATCACCTCGGATGGCCGCAGGCCCCGTGGCGGAGAGGTCCTGGTCGAGGGCCCGCCGCCCCTGTCGCCAGGAGGTGGCCTCGCTGGAGAAGCTGTCCTTGAGGCGGTTCAGGAGCTGCTCCAGGCTGCGGTCCAGGCTGTCCGCGGCCAGCCCCGGCCGCCCCTGCGCCAAAAGGGCCTCGGCCTCCCCCAGGAAAGAATCCCGGGCGTCTCTTGGGGTCGGGGGAAGCCAGAGCAGGCGACAGAGGGTCTCCTCGGGGCCGGGAGCCGCGGTCAAGGCTGTAATCAGGATGATTGCCAGATACATGGCCTGGGCCTCCTAGGGCGCCGGGGGGGGCTGGGGGGCTGCCCCAGGGCTGGCCTCGGGTTGCCAGTCCCCGGTGGCCTCCAGTTCCACGAAGGGCACCCCGCTGGCGCAGCGAAAGACCGCCCTGTTCGCCAGCTCCAGGGGCAGGCGAAACAGCGCCGGTCGGCCACTGGAACGGAGCTCCTCACCGGCCTTGATGAGGCGGTCCACCAGGGGCCTGTCCGGGTCCTCCAGGAGGCGGATTCGGACCCAGCGCCCTTGGGTCTGAAGTTCGAAGTGGGGGCAGCCACAGTCCACGGGGTTGTAGCGCACCAGGCTGCCCTCCTGGGTCTCCAGGGCGGGCAGCACCTCGGCCAGCAGGCTGGGGGTGCGGTCCTGGGGGGCCGCGCAGGCGGCGACCAGGATGGAGCACAGCAGCAATGGGACGGCAAGGGCCCGATTCATGGGCGGGATTCTAGCCCGGTTTGGCCGGCCATGTATACCAGAACCAACACGGCCAGACCCCAGGCCAGCCCAGCCAGCAGGAACAGGGGGTCGCGGATCATGGCGTCCGTGGGGCTGCGGTCCGACCCCGTCCTGGAGGCCAGCGCGAAGAACCGAAGCTGCCCCAGCGCCACCAGGGGCGTGGTCCACAGCAGGTTGGAGGTGCCGAAGTTGGCCAGGGCCCGGGCCGAGACCGAGTAGCAGGCGAAGGCGGCCAGGGCCGCCAGGCCGCAGGCCACCAGGGCCCCCCGGGTGAGCAGGGGAGAGTAGCCCGCCAGGGACCGGCGGGTGCTGCCGTCCGTGCCCAGCAGTTCGTGGAGGCGTTTGCCCAGGCCCAGATAGAGGGAGATGAAGAAGGTGCAAAGGAGGATCCAGCCGGAGAGCTCCACGGGGATGGCCAGGGCGCCGCCCACCACCCGCAGGATGAAGCTGCCGGAGATGGCCAGCACATCCAGGTAGGCGACCCGTTTGCCCACAAATATGTAAAAGGCGTTGAGGGCCAGGAAGCCCAGCAGGCAGGCGGCCAGGGGCAGGGAGATGAGGAGGGCCCCAAGGAGCGCCAGGAGGGCCAGCAGGGCTGAGGACCAAAGCGCCAAGGAGGCGGAGAGCCGGCCCGAGGCCACGGGGCGATGGCGCTTCCCCGGGTGGCGCCGATCCTCCGGGGCATCCACCACATCGTTGAGGAGATACACAGCCGAGGAGGCCAGGCAGTAGGCGGCCACGGCCAGGAGGGCCAGGGTGAGGTCGGGTAGCACCAGCAGGCGCTTGGCAAACACCAGGGGGGCCAGCACGAAGGCGTTCTTCACCCACTGCAGGGGCCGCATCCCTTCCAGCACCAACAACGCTGTGGCCGCAACAGCTCGGGCCGCCATGGAGACCTCCATCCAGGAAGCGCCCGTGTACCACAAAACCGCCCCGGGTTCCAGCAAATGTCCCCTTCCAAATTGCCTTCCCCCGGTGGGTCTTGCTATTGCTCACATCTCGCAAGGTACTGCCCCAGGGCCGTTCATGGGGGAACAGGTAGGTGCTGGGTGTCGGGGTGTCGGAGTGTGAAGTGTTGGGGTGAGAGGTGTCGGGGTGG
>CAZMEC010000290.1:0-3267 GCA_964565265.1 uncultured Myxococcales bacterium | reverse complement strand
AGGAGGATGTTGAAGCGCAGGGGGTCGGTGATGCGGAAGAAGTGGACGCCCGTGCTTTGGTAGTTGGGGTCGTTGAAGCCGTGCAGCATCCGGGGCAGGGCTGAGAGGCCGTTGGCTAGACGGATGGAGAACTCCACGCCGGGGACCTTGGCGACCTTGAACAGTTCGTTGAGGCGCTCTTCGATCTGCAGCAGGGCCTCGTCGCTGGTGGAGTAGATGACCAGCACCCGGCCCTTCTCGGGGCGGTCGTAGATGCCGCCAAGCTTGCCGTAGAAGCTGAGATCCGGGTGCTTGCGGGGGTCGGACCAGCGCTTCTCGAAGGCGGCCAGGAGGCTGTGCAGGGCGAAGAGCTGATAGGCATTGCCGCCCTCCGGGCAGTTGGCGCAGACCACCAGTTTGTTGTGCTGCCTGACCAGGTCGTCGGGCAGAAAGTAGCCGTTGTCCTCGGCCGCCTTCTCCAACTCCGACAGGTTGTAGAGAACCGTCTCCCTTTTGGTGCCGAGTTCAAAGAAGGTGAAGTAGGACCAGCCATTCTCCACCGGGCGGAAATCCGAGAAGAGGCGGATCTCCTTCTGGATATCTTCCTTCAAGGTCTCGTGCACGGAGCCCCAGTTCAGAATCAGTTCCCGTCTCATTGGCTCTCCTTCATTGAATGAAACACGGGCACAGAATATGGCCCCCGGGCCCCCTCGTCAATTCAGCCGCGCAGTTTGCGAATTTTCCGAAGGAGGCCCAAGGATTCTGGGTTGACAGCCCCGGGGGTGCATTGTAATCTGCGCCCCGGTTCTTTGTACGGAGAGATGTCCGAGTGGCCGAAGGAGTACGATTGGAAATCGTATGTACCCTAAAAAGGTACCGAGGGTTCGACTCCCTCTCTCTCCGCCCCGACTGGGGCTTTAGCCCTGTCGTTTATGGCGGCCGGCTCTGCGAGACAATGGAAGGATAAACCGTCAGGTCCGGAAGGAAGCAGCGGGGCCATCCAGCGTCTGTGCGGAGTTTGGCCGCCGCTTTTTTTTTCGGAGCATCCATGTCTTACCTGGCCCTTGCGCGAAAGTATCGGCCCCAGGACTTTGACACCATCGTGGGTCAGGATCATGTGGTCCGCACCCTGAAGAATGCCATCAGCACTGGCAGAATCCATCACGCCTATCTGTTCACCGGAATCCGCGGGGTGGGCAAGACCACCGCTGCCCGGGTGTTGGCCAAGGCCCTCAACTGCGAGCAGGGTCCCCGGCCCGATCCCTGTGGCGTGTGCCGCTCCTGTCTGGAGATCACCAAGGGCTCCAGCATGGATGTGCTGGAACTCGACGCGGCCTCCAACCGGGGCATCGATGCCATCCGCGATCTCTGTGAGACGGTACGCTACAGCACCGCCCGGGATCGCTACCGGGTGGTCATCATCGACGAAGTCCACATGCTGACGGACCAGGCCTTCAACGCCCTCCTCAAGACCCTGGAAGAGCCCCCGCCCCATGTGCGCTTCGTGCTGGCCACCACCGACCCCCAGAAGTTGCCCGCCACCATCCTGTCTCGCTGCCAGCGCCTGGACTTCAAGCGCGTCGAGCCCCGGGACCTGCTCAAGCACCTTCAGGAGATCAGCGCCAAGGAGGACATGACCTGCGAGGAGGAAGCCCTCCGCGTGATCATCCGCGAGAGCGGTGGCAGCGTCCGGGATAGCATGAGCCTTCTGGACCAGTTGCTGGCCTCCAGCGGCGGGAACCTGACCCTGGCGGGCGTCGAAGAGATCCTGGGGCTGGCCAACCACGGCGCCGTGCTGGGCATGGTGAAGACCATCCTTGCTGGAGAGGCTGAACCGGCGCTTACAATCCTTAGAGATCAGTATCTTAGTGGCCATGACCTGAAAACATTCTTCATGGATTTGATGCAGGCTTTTCGGGACCTGCTGGTGCTGCGCCTCAGCCCCGGCGAGGGTCTCAGCCTCGTGGACCGATCGTCCAGTGAGGCCAGTCGACTCACCGAATTGGGGGCCTCCCGAGGGCTGCTTGATCTGAACTCCATGTTCAAGACCGTGCTGGATGGCATCCAGGCCATCTCCGCCAGCGACACGCCAAGGTTCGCCGCGGAGGAATTGGTCATCCGGTTGTGCCTGATTCGGAAGTCCCAGGACCTGGACACGCTCTTCAAGCGGCTCAAGGGCTTGGAAGAAAGACTGGGGGCGGCGGGGGCAACCAGCCCTTTAGCCCCGGCGGCGGCCAGCCCGGCGCCCAGCCCCAAGGCTGAGCTCCCGGCGCCTACGGCCGCACCCATGGCGCCCAGTCCCAGGGTTGAACCCATCCCGCCGCAGGCCGAAGAGGCCGTGCCGCCCCCCACGGACATGCCCCCCTGGGCAGAGGCGGCGGCCCCGGCCCCCCAGCCTGCGCCCCCTAGCCTCCCCCCAGCCCCCGAAGCCCCCACCCCGGCAGTAGTTGCGCCCGCGGCTTCCATCCTGGACGAGATCTCCGTGGAGTTGGACGACATCGACGAAGGCCTGGACGCCGGATCCGCCGAACTGGCCCCGGAGGCCCTTGAGGAAGTGGCGGAGCCGGTCCGCGAGTTGCCCTCCTTTGCGGCCCTCGAGGAGATCGCCGAGGACCTGAACTTCCTCAACTGGGTCTTCGATCGGCAGCCCTCCCTGGCGGGCCTGCTCAGCAACGCCACCCTGACCTTTGATGCCGGCGCCAAGACCCTCACCGTGGTCCATCCCAAGGGCCAGCAGGAATACTACCCGGCCAAGCCCCTGACCGAGCTGCTGACCGCCTACCGGGACGATTCCTGGACCCTGGGGCTGGAGGACGGAGCGGAGGCCGGGCAGACCAAGGGGTCTGTACAGGCCCGCCTGAAGGCTCAGGCTGTCAGAAAGCGCCAGGAGCGGGTCCAGCGGGTCAAGGATTCGGCGCTGCTGGCGGCCCTGGTGGGGTCCCTGGAGGGGGCCAAAGTGGAGATCCAGATCAACGACTGAGGTGCCATGAAGGCCATCCCCGACAGCCTGGAGAGACTGGTACAGGCGCTGTCCAAGCTGCCCGGCGTGGGCCGCAAGACGGCGCTGCGTCATGCCCTGCATCTGGCCCGCTTCAAGGACAGTCTGGGGGAGGACCTGGCGGGGGCCCTGGAGGACCTGCGCAGGAATCTGCGCCTCTGCGGCCAGTGTCATGCCATCAGCGAGGGCGAGCTTTGCCCCGTCTGCCAGGACCCGGGCCGGGACCCCAAGGTGCTGTGCGTGGTGGAGGGCTACCCCGAGCTGCTGGCCTTCGAGGAGACGGGCGTGTT
>CAZMEC010000289.1:0-3272 GCA_964565265.1 uncultured Myxococcales bacterium | reverse complement strand
CCTGCGTGAACCGCCTGGCCGGTACCTGCAACCCCAAGGGCAGCGCCCTGCTGCCTGGCTACACCGACTGCCAGACCCTGCCGGAGACCCAGTACTGCCAGGCTGGCAAATGCACCACCTGCGCCCCCAACTGCGCGGGCAAGGACTGCGGGGACGATGGGTGCGGGGGAAGTTGCGGCACCTGCGGCGCGGGTCTGACCTGCGACGAGCGGGGCATCTGCTGCAAGAAGAACCCCCAGGGCTACTGCACTTACCCGGGCACCGGAGGCGTCACTTGGGTGGCCCTACCCGGGGGGACCTTCATGATGGGCTGCTCGCCGGGGGACAAGATGTGCAACGCCAACGAGAACCCCCCCCATCAGGTTACCTTGTCGCCTTTCATGATTCTTGAGACCGAGGTCACGGAGAGCCAGTACCTGTCCGTCATCGGCACCAACCCCTCGGCATCTAAGAAGGGTGACAACTACCCTGTGGAACTCGTCTCCTGGAATGATGCCGACGCCTTTTGCAAGGCCATAGGTGGCCGGTTGCCCACGGAGGCACAATGGGAGTACGCCGTACGGGGCGGGACGAGCACCAGATACTACTGTGGCGACGACGCATCCTGTCTTTCTGGAATCGCTTGGTATGTTGCCAACTCCGGCTGGAAGAAACAGCCAGTCAAGATGAAGACGCCGAATAGGTATGGGCTGTACGACCTGCTTGGAAATGTCAGGGAGTGGTCCGCGGACTGGTACGGCGGATTTGAGGCCAGCTCACAGACCGACCCCACGGGCCCGGGTACGGGTGATGCGCGGGTGCTCCGTGGGGGCTGTTTTGGCGACTACGATTATTTCTCGCGCGTGTCGGCCCGAAGCAATGTCAAATCGTCGGAGGCGACCGAACTTTGGGGCATCCGCTGCGCCGGAAATGCGCCGTGAACTGAAACAGAGCAGGTGCGGTCTGGTTGATGCGATTGCGAGAGACACGCGGTCCTGCACCGTCTTGGTCAGTCCACCTTTTCTCCGGCCAGGAGAATCCGGAAGGAGATGCTCGATACCGGAGAACCCGTGGCAGTTGTCCCGGTCACCTTCCAGCGAAACAGGGGCCCAAGCAGGGGCGGCTGTTCGGTGGCATCGTATTTGAGGACGAACTGATGGACCCCATACGGGACGGCTTCGGCGAGAGCATCCGTCCAGTGGTCTCCGGTGGGGCTGTTCTGCAGCATCAACTCGACTCTGGGGGTGCCGTTGCTGCTAGTCATCCCATAGACCTGGGCAAAGACCGTGACGACGTTGCAGTCCTTCAGGTCAGCATGGCCAGCCTGGGGCTGGACGACAGACTTGGCACCGGAGACCGTGATGGTGGTCGTTCTCTGGAGAATCGTTTTCATGTTGGCCTCCTACAGAACCGTCACATTGACTTCGAAGCAGGCGTACTCCTCATAGGGCTCGGCGCTAGCTGAAGTCACTGAGAGTTGAATCACCCAGAACAAGTAGCGTCCCAGTTGGTCTGAATCCGTGGTGAGGGTCACCGCGTTGGAGGCAGCAGGGGCCGTGGCAGTGAACTTGACACTCAGCAAGTCCTCTGCGGGCTGCGGTTTGCCGTCATCATCGAAGGTCACATCGGGGGTCAGGCTGGAGTACACCTTCAAGGTGCGGTCGGCCTTGACGATGGAGGAGAAGACCTGGGCTGAGACCATGAGTTGGGTGAAATCGCAGGATTTGAGCTCTAGCCAGCACTCCGGCGCCTGTGCGATGTAGGTCTTGGGGGAACTGGCACCCATGGGCGGGCCCACCAAGGTCAGGTTGGGCTGCAAAGAGACGGTGTTCCGGGCCAGGGTGAAGCGGTCGTTGGTCTTCATGTCAGACCTCCTCTTCGCAGGGCAGGGCCAGATCGATCTTGAAGCCCGCGCGGTTGCCGGTAGCCCCTTCCAAACGCCACCTCAGGTAGCGGCGCAGCTTGGCCGGGTTGTTGTCGGGCAGGCTCTTGATGAGGGTCTTGGAGACCGAGAAGGCCGGAGCGTCGGCCGTGTCGGCCGGCACCACGGCGAGGCACACGGACCAGGTGCCTCCCGGCTGGTCGGTGGTCTCCAGGTAGAGCTTGTCTGCGGCGGTCAGGTTGCTGGTCTGGACCTGGACCTTGACGCTTTCCAGGCCCAGGGTGTCGTACTGCCGATTGGGATTCTGGGTGATGCTCCCCATGAGGGTGACATTGGGCTGCCACGCGATGGTGCTCATTTGCAGCCTCCTTCCTGAACGCCACGCGAGAACACTGTGGAGGCGAGGCCCTCGGTCTGGCAGCCACAAGCGGCCTGGGGGAGGCTGGCCCTCCGCACCGCAGCGTCCCTGTGCAGGCTGGTCCCACCCAGGGCCGAGGCCGGTCTGACGGTTGGGCTGGCATTGGCCAGCAAGGCCTTGACGGCGGCGGTCCTGACGAAGAAGTCGCCCTTGAAGAGCAAAAAGTTCTGGCCCAATTCGATGGGGCTGGGATCGGGGCCCGGGCTGGGCTGAGGGGGCATGGGGTTCACAGGGCAGATCAGTTCATGGTCCCTCAGGAAGCAGCCCTCCAAGGGGTCGCCTTCAGGAGGATTGAAAAAGGGATCCTTCAGTGCCTGCTTGACCCGCGCCTTGCAGGTACTCTGGGCCAGCTTGGGCAGCCCCGCGCAGAGCTGCTGGCATAGGCTTTCGGGAAGTCCGTTGGCCTCGGCGAAGGCCTTGCAGTCGATGGGCTCCAACTCGCCGAGTTCTGCCAGGGCACCACGCAGGACGGCCTCCTTGCCATACTGTTGGATCAGGAACGCAATGAGGTTGCTTGACTCGCGAACACCTGTCTCGAGGGGAACAGCCATACCAGCCTCCTTGTAATAAGGTCACCATTGACCTCACCCTCGAAGGCTAGGAGCAAATCCCCCCCCCCTCACAAGGAATTTTGCTGGATGCGCGATAGGGGGATTTACTGGCGATTGCGCCCGGCCCTGTGTTGGTGCGGTTTTCATCTTCCTCGGCATGTTTGGGCTGGGGGCACGCCTTGCCACAACATGGCGATCTTCGGCAATCATTGAAACCCACTAGTAGCCAGATCAATGACGCAGCAAATGCTGTAATATCAATATGTTGAAACTGCCAGGAATGGTGGATATGCGCAGGGGGCGTTTGGAGGCCAAGCGGCTACCTTGGCAGGCTCAGGAGGAACGCCGTGCCGGCGCCGGGGCGGGCGCTGCAGGAGATGGAGCCTCCGTGCTCCCGGACAATCTGCTGCACCAGGGTCAGGCCCAGGCCCGTGCCCACATC
>CAZMEC010000288.1:0-3308 GCA_964565265.1 uncultured Myxococcales bacterium | reverse complement strand
GACTGCCATTCTCGTTGACGAAGGCGTGCAGTGACCGCAGCGTTCCGCTCTTGCCCGCCTTGACCTCCACGGGGATGACGCGCCCGCGGTGCTCCAACACATAGTCCAACTCCGCCGAGGAACCCCTCGATTCTCTGGCCCAATAGCACAAGGAGGGCTCACGGTACGGGGGCTCGGAGTACAGCAGGTGTTGGCCAATAACCTGCTCCGCGATGGCGCCGGCATTGGCGAGAGTCAGGTCAGCCAGCAGCTCCGTCGGCAGCGGCCTCAGGCCAAGCTGCGTCAGCATCAGCCCCACATCCAGCGCCAGCACCTTGAAGCCCCGCTCCGAGGTCTGGGCCAGCAGCGGAACGCCATTTGCCGAACTGCGGGGGATCTTGAAGGCGACCCTGGCCTGAACAAGCAGTTCCAGGGCCTGCGAGACCTCACGGGACTTGGCCTCGGGGTCCAGGAAGGAATACTTGCAGTGACGCCCAACCGCCAGTGGAAGCCTGTCAAAGACCCGCCTGACCCTGGCCACTGAGGCTCGCCGGGCGTACTTGCCAAAGTCCTCACGGAAGGTCGTCAGGATGGCCTGCCGAAGCATCTCGGCCTCGAGGAAGGACTGCTCCTTCAGGTACAGCGACACGGCCTCGGGCATCCCGCCGATGGCCGTGAAGGTCCTGAACTGCGCCATCGCCTGGGCATGGATGGTCGGGTGCAGGTCCTGGCCCGGCACCCAGGCGCGCAGGAAGGAAAGCAGCGGCTCCTGTCCTGCGGCGGCCAGAAACTCTTCAAATTGCACCGGCCCTAAGAAGAGATACTCAACCCGCCCCACCGGCACCGAGAACTCAGGCTCCTGAAGGGCGAAGTCCAGCAGGGAACCTGCCGCCACGATATGCAATTGGGGCAACCGCTCGAAGAAGTAGCGCAGCGCTGCAATGACCTGGGGCGCTGCCTGCACCTCATCAAGGAACAGGAGGGTCTTGCCAGGCACCAGGCGGGCGCCGCTGCGAAGCTCCAGCAGGGGCAGGATGGTGGCAGGATCCTTGCTTTCGAACAGGGCCGCGGCCTCGGGATCGCGCTCAAAGTTCAGCTCGACCAGGGACTCGAAGGCGGCCCCAGCCAGCATCCGCACCAGCACCGACTTGCCCACCTGCCGAGCCCCTCGGATGATCAGCGGCCGCCGCCCGGCCCGGTCCTTCCATTGCAACATATAATCCAGCGCCAAGCGGGTGAACATGGGTCCTCCGGTCAAATTACAGGGCAATATTGTCCAAGTTTTGGACAAAAGACAACCCAATTCACGCCATAGAGGCCCTCACTCCACCAGCAGCGCCAGCCCGCCTTCGGCGGTCTCGCGGTAGATGGCGGGGAGGTCGTGGCCGGTGCGCTTGGTGGCCTCGGGCTCATTTTGGTGCAAGCGCCAAATCGTGCGCCATAACTTCAACCTTTTGGTGCATGGAATGGGCAGCACCAAAGAACTGCCCATTCCCGACGAAGACAAAGGGCTGTCTCAATCTTGCTCCGGCACCTCAACAAGTACCCATCTGGCTCCGCGCTTGGCCCCATCCGCACGGACCAACCCCTCCTTGCGGAGCTCGTCCATCACCCTTTTGACCCGGTGTCTGTCCAGAAGCGTGAGCTTGCGAAGCTCGGTATTGGAAAGGCCTGCCTCATGCAAGTCCGCACGCCGGTTCAGCACGCTGAGGATGCGGGTCTTCGCAGCCTCGATATCGAGTCGAAGATCCCTCTCGAAGGTGCCCGGAGCAGCCAGCTTCCTGTGAAGTTCAGACCTGAGCATCCAGAAGGTACTGCGGCCAGCGCCGCCCCGTTCCAGGTACTCGTACTGCCGCTCCAACATCGATAGCACCTCCCTGGCCTCCAATTCCGAACGCTGGCAGATCCTGCTGGCCGTGGCCGTATCGATCTCGGGATGTCTGAGCAGGTATTGGATGACCAGCAGCTGATCAACGCCAAGGCCTCTGCCAGCGTCGGATTCCTCTTGCACAAAGTTTCTGAACGGAGCGGCCAGATCCGAGGCAGTGAAGGTGACGCGGACAGACTCCCCCATGTCCTCTATCCGAGGCGGTTCCTTGCCCTCTGCCAGCAACGCCCGGAACATCCGGCCCACACCAAAGTTGCTGCGGTTGACCAGGCGAAGCTTGACCAGTGCCCCCACAAGGCAGGGATTCCTGGGGACCGGGGCGTGGTGAAGGATGTTCAACGGATTTATGCCACCAATCAGACCACCCGGGTTGGTGAGTTCCAGCTTGTTGGAGTACTGCTTGACCATGATGGGACTGCCCATACGAAGGTCTGCGTGGGAGAAAGCATTCATCAAGGCCTCTCGCAGGGCCAGTTCCGGGTAGGTCCGGTACTCGTAGTGGAACAGGCCCTCACGGTAGGTCTGGATTGGGTTGTCTGCCTGAATCCTGTCCAGCACCTTGTTCAGGGCCACGGGAAGCGCCTCTTGGCCATCCGCCCGGTCGCTGTATTCCAGATCTGAGCTCATGCGAAGGTGAGTCCAAACATAGCCAGGAAGGTGTCGGTGCACCGCCTCGGGGCTTCCGGCCAACAACACGGCGGCCCGGGTCGGCTTGCCGCTCTTGATCACCCCGAGGGAATTCAGGAGCTCTGCGTCACCCTGGGAGGCCAGGTCAGCTTCCTGGGCACCCTCCCTTCTGGCCGCTGCACGAAGCTGTTCCATGGCCGAGGCAGATAGCACCGAAGCCAGCTCCGCCTCGACAACCTCTGCCGTATAGTCGGTGTCTCCGGTCTCCACTGCCAGCTTGCGGCGAAGTGTTCCTGTTAGAGGCCTGCACTCCTTCTCAACACGGATAGTCCCCTTGCCGGCTGTGTCTGTGTGGGGCGGCATTCCGGGATGAACCTGCATGATCAGCAGCCGGCCAGTGCCTTCGGGGACCTGAAGCAACTCAAAGGTCGGGATGATCCTCGGGTCGGTGTTGTCGTACACGGCCTTCTTCAGCAACCCAGCATCGATCTCGGGCGGAATGCCCTTGATGGCATCAGCTCTTCCCAGCACCCTGTCCGCCACTCCAAACACAACGGTCCCGCCACCACCGTTGGCCATGCAGATTGCATACTCCCAGACAGTGCGCACTGCCTTGTCCAGGCTCTTGGCATCCCATTCCTTGAAGTCCAGATCCTGGGCTTCAAGTTCTGCCCCGATCCTCTCGTCAAGGAGCTCAAGTAATCCGGCAACCTGACTTGCAGTCTTCATCGGATTCTCCATCGGCACGCGGGTTCCCCGCCGACCTCGGCAAGGTGCCGCCTTGGGGATTCAAGATCTTGCGGTTGACAATAGG
>CAZMEC010000287.1:0-3310 GCA_964565265.1 uncultured Myxococcales bacterium | reverse complement strand
GTCGGGGTTCGGACGGGCAGGCTGCAGCCCCCTCCCTTGCGGTCGGGGTTCGGATAGGCAGCCCCCTCCCTTGCGGTCGGGGTTCGGACGGGTAGTAGCTAGCGACCGGAGGAGGGCCTAGGGAAGGTACACGCCAGCCTTCTTGCCAAACTCGGTGGCCTCTTCGTAGCCGGCGTCGTGGTGGCGCAGGACGCCCATTAGGGGGTCGCAGGTCAGCACCCTCTGGAGGCGGGCGGCGGCCTCGGGCGTGCCGTCTGCCAGCACCACCATGCCCGCGTGCAGCGAGTAGCCCATGCCCACCCCGCCGCCGTGATGGAAGGACACCCAGGAGGCGCCGCCGGCGGTGTTCAGCATCAGGTTCAGCAGGGGCCAGTCGGCCACGGCGTCGCTGCCGTCCTTCATGGCCTCGGTCTCCCGGTTGGGGGAGGCCACGGAGCCACAGTCCAGGTGGTCCCGACCTATGACGATGGGGGCCTTCACCACGCCCCGGGCCACCAGGTCGTTGAAGGCCAGACCGGCCTTCGCCCGCTCGCCGTAGCCCAGCCAGCAAATCCGTGCCGGCAGGCCCTGGAAGTGAACCTTCTTTGAGGCCATGGAAAGCCAGTTATGAAGGGCCCGATTCTCGGGGAACAGCTCCAGGATGGCCTCGTCCGTGCGGCGGATGTCCTCGGGGTCGCCGGACAGGGCCACCCAGCGGAAGGGGCCCTTTCCTTCGCAGAACAGCGGGCGGATGTAGGCCGGCACGAAGCCCGGGAAGTCAAAGGCGTTGGTGAGGCCCCGGTCGAAGGCCTGCTGCCGGATGTTGTTGCCGTAGTCGAAGACCTGGCAGCCCCGGGCCTGGAAGGCCAGCATGGCCTCCACATGGACCCGCATGGAGTCCAGGGCCAGGTCCCGGTAGTGGTCGGGATCGGCGCGGCGCAGAATGGCAGCCTTGGCCAGGCTAAGGCCCGAGGGGATGTAGCCGTTCAGGGGGTCGTGGGCGGAGGTCTGGTCCGTCACCAGGTCCGGCAGGAAGCCCCGGCGCAGCAGGTCCGGCAGCACCTCGGCAGCATTGCCCAGCAGGCCGACGGACAGGGGGACGCGGGCGGTGCGGGCCTCTTCGACCCAGGCCAGCGCCTCCTCCAGGCTGGCGGTGGCGCGGTCCAGGTAGCCGGTCGCGAGACGCTTGTCCAGGCGCTGCTGATCGACCTCCACGCAGAGGGCCACCCCCCCCGCCATGGTCACCGCCAGGGGCTGGGCGCCCCCCATGCCCCCCAAGCCAGCAGTCAACACGACGCGCCCCGCCAGGTCGCTGCCAAAGTGCTTGCGCCCGGCGGCCGCCAGGGTCTCGTAGGTGCCCTGGAGGATGCCCTGGGTGCCGATGTAGATCCAACTGCCCGCCGTCATCTGGCCGTACATCATCAGGCCCTTGGCGTCCAACTCGTGGAACTTCTCCCAGGTGGCCCAGTGGGGCACCAGATTGGAGTTGGCGATCATCACGCGGGGGGCATCGCGGTGGGTGGGGGCCACGCCCACGGGCTTGCCGGACTGGACCAGGAGGGTCTGGTCGTCCTCCAGGCGGCGCAGGATCTCCAGAATCTTCAGGAAGGCCCCGTGGTTCCTGGCGGCGCGGCCGATGCCGCCGTAGACCACCAGGTCGTCGGGGCGCTCGGCCACCTCCGGGTCCAGGTTGTTCAGCAGCATCCGCAGGGCGGCCTCCTGCACCCAACCCCGACACTCCAGCTTGGTTCCGCCCGGCTTGTACCAACCAGCAAGCATGCTTACCTCCTGTCCACCAACCCCAGGGCCTCACCCCGCAGACTGTGCAGCAGGGGCCGGATGATCTTGACCTTCACCAACATGCCCGGCCGAATCTGCCCCTCCAACTCCTCGGGCACCCGAAGGTTCACGATGTAGTTGCTGTGGGTGCGCCCCTGTAGCTGGCCATCCCCCCGGCGGCTCTCGCCCTCCACCAGCACCGAGGCGAGGCTGCCCACATTGGCCACCAGGCCTTCGTGAAGACACTGGTCCAGGATCTCTTGCAGTTCCTGAAGGCGCCGGTTCTTCTCCGCCGCGGGCACATCGTCGGGCAGCTTTGCCGCCGCAGTGCCGGGCCGCACGCTGTAGGAAAAACTAAAGGCGCTGCCCCAGCGGATCTGCCGGGCCGCGGAGAGGGTCTCCTGGAACTGGGCCTCGGTCTCCCCGGGGAAGCCCACGATGAGGTCCGTGGACAAGTGCATCTCAGGGCGCACGGCCCGCAGCCGCGCCACCAGTTCGAAGTACTGGGCCCGGGTGTAGCGCCGGTTCATGGCGCTGAGGATCTGGTCCGACCCGGACTGCAAGGGCAGATGGAAGAAGGACAGCAGTTTGGGCAGGTCGGCGAA
This sequence comes from uncultured Myxococcales bacterium, assembly GCA_964565265.1. GTDB lineage: Bacteria > Myxococcota_A > UBA9042 > CAIXZC01 > CAIXZC01 > CAIXZC01. The sequence continues at coordinate 947 of CAZMEC010000287.1, read as the reverse complement.
GCACTGGATGAGTTCCTCGGGGCAGTCCCCGGGGTTTGAAGTCACGAAGGTCAGGCGCTGCAGCCCCGGCACCTCGTGGACCTGGCGCAGCAACTGGGCAAAGCTTGGCAGGCCGGGGCGATCCAGGCCGTAGCGGTTCACATTCTGGCCAAGGAGCGTGATCTCCCGCACTCCGCGGGCAACAAGGGCCTGGGCCTGGGCCAGAATCTCGTCCGGGTCCCGGGAGACCTCGCGGCCCCGCACGAAGGGCACGATGCAGTAGGCACAGAACTGGTTGCAGCCCTTCATGATGGACAGGAAGGCCGAAGACCCCGTCACCACCTCTTCGTTGGAGACCGCGAAGACCTTGCCCCGGTCGGCCTCCACGGCGGTCTGGGCCAGGCGGCCACCGTCGTCATAGAGGCGGGAGACCAGCTCCCCGATGCTGCCCACCTGGTCGGGCCCGAAGACCAGATCCAGGTAGGGTATCCGGTCCAGCAGTTCCTGCCCGTGCTGCTTGCCGACGCAGCCACCGACGGCCAGCCGCAGGTTGGGGTTGCGGCTCTTCAAAGGGGCCAGGCGCCCCAGCATGGAGGACACCTTGGCCTCGGGCTTGCCCCGGACGCTGCAGGTGTTCAGGATGATGAGGTCCGCCTCGCAGTCCTCGTCCGTGGCCTCAAAGCCCAGGGGCACCAGCCCCGCCAGGAGTCGCTCGCTGTCGTAGACATTCATCTGACAGCCAAAGGTGTGGATGCGAACTTTTCTCATGTTGGTGTTTCAGGTCCCGAAGTATCTGTCGCCGAAGTCGCCAAGCCCGGGGCGGATGTAGGCCTTGGCATTCAGCCCCGCGTCCATCTGGCCGGACACCACCAGCAGGGCCGGGTCCTCCTTGAAGACGACCTCCAGGCCCTCGGGGCAGGACAGCAGGTTCACGAAGATGATCTTGGCCGGGTCCACGCCCGCCCCAA
>CAZMEC010000286.1:0-3319 GCA_964565265.1 uncultured Myxococcales bacterium | reverse complement strand
CTGGCCCAGGACGACGGCATCGACATCGAAGAGCTGGAGCGGGACTCCCACGAGGAGGCCGTGGTGCGCCTCGTGAACCTCATCCTGGTGGACGCCATCCGCCGGGGCGCCTCGGACATCCACATCGAACCCTACGAGCGCGAATTCCGCGTCCGCTACCGCATTGACGGCTCCCTCTACGAGATGATCAAGCCCCCCATGCGGCTGCGCAACGCCATCACCTCCCGCCTCAAGATCATGGCCGAGCTGGACATCGCTGAGCGCCGCCTCCCCCAGGACGGCCGTATCAAGCTGGTGCTGGGCCGCCAGAAGGAAGTGGACTTCCGCGTCTCCGTGCTGCCCGTGCTGTTCGGCGAGAAGGTCGTGCTTCGAATTCTGGACAAGTCCTCCCTCCAGCTCGACATGACCAAGTTGGGCTTCATGGAGGAGCAGCTCAAGCACTTCAAGCACGCCATCCACCAGCCCTGGGGCATGGTGCTGGTGACGGGCCCCACGGGCTCGGGCAAGACCACCTCGCTGTACTCCGCCCTCATTGAGCTGAACACCACCTCGGACAACATCTCCACCGCCGAGGATCCCGTCGAATACAACATGGCGGGCCTCAATCAGGTGCAGATCCACGAGGCCGTGGGCCTCAACTTCGCGGCGGCCCTGCGCTCCTTCCTGCGGCAGGACCCGGACATCATCATGGTGGGCGAGATTCGAGACTTCGAGACCGCTGAAATCGCGGTCAAGGCCGCCTTGACGGGCCACCTCGTGCTGTCCACCCTCCACACCAACGACGCCCCCTCCACGGTCAACCGACTGCTGAACATGGGCGTGGAGCCCTTCCTGGTGACCTCCTCGGTGAACCTCATCATGGCCCAGCGACTGGCTCGCCGAAACTGCCCCGAGTGCAAGGTCGTGATTGATGTCCCCAAGGAGAAGCTCAAGGATCTGGGCATCCCCGAGGACAAGCTGGACACCGTCCAGATCTACCGCGGCCCGGGCTGCAAGGTCTGCAACAACACGGGCTACAAGGGCCGTACCGCGCTCTACGAGGTGATGCCCTTTGGCGACGAACTCCGGGAGGCGGTGCTCCAGGGTTACAGCGCCATGGAGCTCAAACGCGAGGCCATGCGCCTGGGCATGATGACCCTGCGCGGCTCCGCCCTGGTGCGCCTCCAGGAGGGCATGACCTCAGTGGAAGAAGTGGTCCGTAACACCCGAGCCGACTAGGAGCGCCCAAAGATGGCAGGAATTGACATTCATCGCCTGTTGCAGACCGCCGTGGACCAGAACGCCACCGATGTCCACATCACCGCGGGCATCCCCCCGGCCCTACGCATCGACGGCAAGCTGTTCCGCCTGAAAAGCGAACCCCTGACCCCCAACGAGACCCAGGAATTCGCCTACAGCATCATGACCGAGAAGCAGAAGAAGACCTTCGAGGCCTGCAACGAGGTGGACCTCTCCTTCAAGTGGAAGGACAAGAGCCGCTTCCGCGCCAACTTCTTCCGCCAAAAAGGGGCCGTGGCCGCAGCCCTGCGTAAGATCCCCACGGATGTCCTGCCCCTGGAGAAGCTGGGCTTCCCCTCGGCCATCTACGACATCATCGCCAAGCCCAATGGGTTGTTCCTGGTGACGGGGCCTACGGGGTCGGGCAAGTCCACCACCCTGGCCTCCGTGGTCAACGAACTGAACATCCGCCACCGGGGCCACATCCTGACCATTGAGGACCCCATCGAGTTCATCCACGAGCACAAGAACTGCATCGTGAACCAACGGGAGGTGGGGGCCGACACGGAGAGCTTCGCCAACGCCCTGCGCTACTCCCTGCGGCAGGACCCGGACTTCGTCCTGGTGGGCGAGATTCGTGACCGCGAGACCATGGAGATTGGCCTGCGCATCGCCGAGACGGGCCACTTCACCCTGGCCACCCTGCACACCAACTCGGCCATCCAGACCCTCCACCGCATCCTGGACTTCTTCCCCTCCGACCAGCAGGAGATGGTCCGCACCCAGATCTCCTTCGTGCTCCAGGGGGTCATCACCCAGCAACTCCTGCGGAAGGCTGACGGCAAGGGCCGCGTGCTCTGCGCCGAGATCCTCATTCCCAACCACGCCATCCGGCACCTCATCCGGGACGACAAGACCCAGCTCATCTATTCCCAGATGCAGATGGGCCAGTCCGCCAGCGGCATGTGCACCATGAACCAGTCCCTGGTGAGGCTGGTGAACGCCGGCATGCTCACCAAGGATCAGGCCATCAATGCCTCCGCCGACACCGAGGAACTGAACAAGATGCTGGGCGACTGACCAGGGAGGATCCCATGCCATATTTTGATTGGGAAGGTACAAACGAACGGGGTGAGTTGAAGACCGGCACCACCATGGGCGCCAGTGTGAAGGAGGTCCAGGTCTACCTTCACAAGAACGCCATCACCGTCATCCGCATCCGGCGCAAGAAGTCCAATCTCCTGGCGGGCATCCCCATCCTGAACAAGATCCAGGCCAAGACCATCGTGATCTTCACGCGGCAGATGGCCACCATGATCGACGCCGGCCTGCCCCTGGTGCAGTGCATGGAGATCCTCGCCGCCCAGGAGCCCGACCCCAACTTCCAGGCCATCCTCTACCGCGTCAAGGAATCCGTGGAACAGGGCAACACCTTCGCCGAGTCCCTGGGCAAGTACCCCCGGGTCTTCGACAACCTCTTCGTGAACCTGGTGGCGGCGGGCGAGATGGGCGGTATTCTGGACTCCATTCTCAACCGACTGGCGGCCTACACGGAAAAGAACATGAAGCTGGTGGCCAAGGTCAAGGGGGCCATGAAGTATCCCATGACCGTGCTCACCGTGTCCCTGCTCATCACGGCGGGCCTCTTGTGGAAGGTGGTGCCCACCTTCGGCGCCATGTTCAAGAGCATGGGCAAGGAACTGCCCGCCATCACCCAGTTCATGATCGACATCTCTGAGAACTTCCTGCGCATGTTCCCGGTCATCGCCGGCTGTTTGGTGGGCCTGGTGATCATCTACAAGTTGGTCCGAAGGTCCAAGAAGGGCAACTTCATCCTGGACACCATCCTCCTCAAGGTGCCCCTCTTCGGGGACCTCATCGTGAAGGCCTCCATTGCCAAGTTCACCCGCACCCTGGGCACCCTGGTCTCCTCCGGCGTGCCCATCCTGGACGCCATGGAGATCGTGGCCAAGACCGCCGGCAATGCGGTAGTGGAAAGCGCCGTCCTCTACACCCGGGACAGGGTGGCGGAGGGCAAGACCATCGCCGCGCCCCTGATGGAAAAAGAGGTCTTCCCCAAGATGGTCATCCAGATGATCGC
>CAZMEC010000285.1:0-3323 GCA_964565265.1 uncultured Myxococcales bacterium | reverse complement strand
CCCGCCCTACATGGGCCAGCCAAAGCACGAATCAAAGGGCGCGCAGCCGGGGATGTCCTGCAGGGTCTCGAAGATGAGGTCGTGGCAGCCGTGATGCACCAGGTTCTGCAGGCAGTCGAGGAGGTCCGCCGGCACCAGCGCCTCGCAGTCGTAGGCCGGGTTGGTGGGCAGGTTGGCGGGCAGGCACAGCTCAAGGAACTGGGCGTCGCAGTCCTCCACGGCCTGCATCATGCCGCAGTCGTGGAAGGCCTTGCAGGTGTACTCCATCCAGGCCTCGCACAGGGGCTCCAGGGTGGCGTCCTCCAGGCCCAGATCGGGCCCCGACTCGCCGCCCGCAAGGTAGTCCGACCACAGATCCAAAGGAGCCGTATCGGCTAGGTCCTGGGAGACGGTCTCGTTCACATCCCCGCCGCCCCCCGAGCCCCCGCCACACCCCACGCCCAGGATCAAAACCAGCAACAGCTTGTTCATCTTCCCCTCCTGTGGTGACGGCGGATTGTAGATCCAACGGGACGCGGGTGGCAAAGCCTTTGACCAACGCGACCGGAGCCGACGGGGGCGCCGGCCTGGCAACGACCGGCCGCGATTCATTCAATGTGCGCCAGGGGTCAAGTTGGACAGGCGCGCCTTGGTGGGCTACCATGCCTGCCTTGGATGTCTGCTCGAACTGGAGTTGCCTTGTTTCCTGTCTTGGTGCTGTCGCTGCTGATTGCCGTCAACGCCCTCTATGTGGCGGCGGAGTTCGCTGCCGTGGCCTCCCAGCGTGCCAACCTGGCCCTGATGGCGCGGGCTGGCAACCGGCGAGCCCAGGGCTTGCTGGCAATGCTTCAAGATGGGGTCCAACTGGATCGCTTCGTGGCTGCCTGCCAGATTGGCATCACCCTCTCCAGCCTGGTGGCGGGCGCCTACGCCCAGGCGACCCTGGGGCTTGCTCTTGCCCCCTGGCTGGAGACCACCTTTGCCCTGGGCCCCCTGGCGGCCCTCTCCTCCTCGTTTGTCCTGGTCCTGCTGGTGCTGACCGTCCTCCAGGTGGTCCTGGGCGAGCTGCTGCCCAAGTCTTTGGCTCTCCAGTACCCCGAGCGCACGGCCCTGGCCACCTTCCTGCCCCTGCGCCTGTCCCTCAAGCTTTTTGGCGGCTTCATCTGGTTGTTGAACGGCAGCGGCTTTCTGCTGCTGCGCCCCTTCGGGATCCACCCAGGGGGACACCGCCATGTCCACTCGCCGGAGGAGCTCTCCTTGATGCTGGCCGAGGCCCGGGAAGGCGGGGAGATGTCTGCCGGGGTCCATCAGCGCCTGGAGCGCGGCCTCCAGCTTTCGTCCAGGCGGGTCCGGCAACTCATGACGCCCCGCAGCGCCCTGCACGGCCTGGAGGTCGCCACGGCCCCGGAGCAGGTCATCAAGGTCCTCCGGGAGTGCCGCTTCAGCCGCCTGCCGGTGTATCGCGGCTCCATGGACCAGATCCTCGGGGCCATCAACACCAGAGAGGTAGCGGCCCTGCTGGCCCGAGAAGGCAAGCTCCCGCCCCTGGAGCGACTGGTGCGCCCCATCCCCTTCGTGCCCGAATCTCTCCTGTCCCATCAACTCATCAAGCGCCTCCGTGAGGAGCACAGCTCCAAGGCCATTGTCCTGGACGAATACGGCGGGGTCAGCGGCCTGGTGTCAATTCAGGATGTCCTGGGGGAACTCTTCGGGGAGCTGGGGGACGAGTTGAAGTCCGCGGACCCTGGCCCCGAGTGTCTGCCCGACGGGCGGGTGCGTTTGCCGGGGCACCTTCACCTGGATGACGCCAGCCACTGGCTGCCACGGCGCTGGGAGGGCGAATCCACCACCGTGGGTGGGCACATTGTGGACCAGCTTGGGCGGCTGCCTCAGGAGGGCGAGGAGGTTGAGATCCAGGGCGTCCCCATCCAGATCACCCAGATGGGCCGCTCGGCGGTGCGCTGGGTTACGGTTCTGCCCTCCTGCAGGGCCTGTGCCCCGGCGCCCCCCAGCAAGGAGGATGGCAAAGAATGCTGATTGCCCTCGTCATCCTTGCGCTAATCGCCTTGAACGGCCTCTTCGTGGCCGCGGAGTTCGCCCTCATCGGAGTCCAGCGGGCCTCCATCGAACGCCTCGCCGCCCAGGGCCACAGGTTGGCCCAGGTGGTTCGCCAGATCCTGCGGGACCCCCGCAAGCAGGACCGCTACATCGCCACCGCCCAGCTTGGCATCACCTTCGCCAGCCTGGGCCTGGGCATGTACGGCGAGCAGCACCTGGCCCAGGCCCTGGAGGCCCCCCTGGCGCGGCTGGGGCTGGTCTCCGAGTTATCCGTCCACGCCGTGGCCAGCGTGCTGGCAGTGACGGCCCTTACCTACCTGCACATCGTGCTGGGCGAGATGATCCCCAAGACCCTGGCCCTTCAGCACGCGCAGGCCACCGCCCTGTGGGTCAGCACCCCCATGCGCTGGATCAAGGTGGCCCTTTGGCCCCTTGTGATTGGCCTCAACACCCTCAGCATCTGGATGCTGCGCGCCCTGGGCATCCGCCGGGACACCAAGGTTGGCGCGCCCAACTCGGAGACCATTCGCTTCGCCCTGGGGGAGAGCATCTCCGAGGGCAAGATCGGCCCTGAGGCCGGCGCCGTCCTGCAAGAACTGCTGGAGTTCAGCGACCTCACCGCGGGCGAGGTGATGACGCCCCGGGTGCGCATCGTGGGGCTGCAGCGGGGGGCCAGCGCCGAGGAACTTGGCCAGGCGCTGAGCACCGCTCCCCACACCCGCTACCCGGTCTTCGATGGCACCATAGACACAGTCACGGGCCTGGTGCTGACCCGGGATCTCTTTGGCCTGCTGGTGGATCGTCGTCCCCTTGAGGACGCCCTGGTGCGGCCCGTACCCTTTGTCCCCGAGACCCTGCGCCTGGACGCGGTGCTGGCCCGGATGCGCAAGGAGCGCTCCAACCTGGTCATCGTCATGGACGAACACGGCGGTACTTCGGGGCTGCTGACAGCCGAGGATCTCTTCGAGGAGATCATCGGTGAAATCTCCGACAACCCCTCCGAGCCCCAGCCCTTGGTGCAGGTGGCCGGGGCGCTGCAGGCCCTGGGCGTGGCCCGGCTTGACGAGGTGGGGGAACAACTGGGCCTGGACCTCGAGCACCCCGAGGTGGACACCGTCAGCGGCCTGGTCCTCACCCTCCTGGGCCGCCCCCCCGTCCCCGGCGACCGCGTCACCTGGCGCGGCGTCCAATTCCAGGTCCAAAGCGTCCAGGGCCACGGCGTCCAGACCTGCACCCTGGAACCCGACCCAGACAAGAAGTCCAACCCCCAGGCCTGAACCACACCC
>CAZMEC010000284.1:0-3379 GCA_964565265.1 uncultured Myxococcales bacterium | reverse complement strand
CTTGCCCGTGGCCTCCGAGATGAGGCGGTTCATGGCGTCCTTCATGCGGACCATCTCCCGGGCGCTGATCTCCAGGTCCGCCGCGGGGGCCACCATGGTGCCGTGGATGAGGGGCTGGTGGATCATGAAGCGGGTGGAGGGCAGGGACAGCCGGCGCTCGCCGGGCACGGCCAGCAACACCGCCACGCCCATGCTGGCCACCAGGCCCGCGCAGATGATCCGCACGGGGGCCCGGATGAAGCGGATGGTGTCGTAGATGGCAAAGCCCGAGGAGATGGAGCCCCCCCCCGAGTTCAGGACCAGGTCAATGGGGGCCGTGGGGTCAGCGGTGTCCAGGGCCAGCAGCCGGGACACGATGGTTTCGGCGCTGTCGTCGTCGATGCCCCCGGACAGCAGGATGGTCCGGCGCTGCCGAAGCTGCTTCTCGACCCAGTCGGGTCCCGCGTCCTTTCGGGCTTCCTGTTCATGGCATTCGTTCATCGAGGATCCTCCAGCAAGGTGGCGATTTTCTATCACGGGGGCCCGGGGGCTGCAAGCCGCCAATTACTCCACGGGCAGTTCCTTCTGGCGGGGCTTGCCGGCGGCCCCGGGTTTTCGCAGGCCCATGTGGGCCCAGGCATGATCGGTGGCGCAGCGCCCCCGGGGGGTGCGCTGGATGAAGCCCTGCTGCAGGAGGAAGGGCTCGACCACATCCTCCAGGGTGTCCCGCTCTTCGGAGAGGGCCGCCGCCAGGGTCTCGACCCCCACAGGCCCCCCACCAAACTTATCCAGCAACGCCAGCAGGTAGTCCCGGTCCGTGTTCTCCAGGCCGATGGCGTCCACATCCAGGCGGTCCAGGGAGGAGGCCGCCAGCCCCTTCTTGATGGTCCCGTCGCCCTCCACCTGGGCGAAGTCCCGCACCCGGCGCAGGAGGCGGTTGGCGACGCGGGGGGTCCCCCGGGAGCGGCGGGCGATCTCCTGGGCCCCCGCTTGATCAATCTTCAGGTCCAGGAGGGATGCGGAGCGCAGCACGATCTTGGTCAACTCCTCGTGGGAGTAGTAGTCCATCCGGGCGATGAGCCCGAAGCGGTTGCGCATGGGGGAGGTGAGGAGGCCCGTGCGGGTGGTGGCGCCCACCAGGGTGAAGCGGCTGAGGGCCAGGGGCACGGAGCGGGCATGGGGGCCCTCGCCGATGATGATGTCGAAGGTGTAGTCCTCCATGGCCGGGTAGAGGCTCTCCTCCACGGCGGGGGCCAGGCGGTGGATCTCGTCAATGAAGAGGATGTCGCCGTCGGCCAGCCCCGTGAGCATGCCCGCCAGATCGCCCTTCTTCTCGATGACCGGCCCGGAGGTCACGCGGATGGCCACGCCCATCTCCTCCGCCAGGATGAGGGCCATGGTGGTCTTGCCCAGGCCCGGGGGGCCACAGAACAGGATGTGATCCAGGGCCTCGCCTCTGAGCTTGGCGGCCTTCACGAAGATGGAGAGGTTTTCTTTGAGCTTGCTTTGGCCCACATAGTCCGCGAAGGAGCGGGGGCGCAGGGCGGACTCGGCGCGGCGATCCTCCGGGGAGGCCAGGGAGGAGAGGTCTTCGTTTCTGCTCATGACTTGAGCCTCCTGAGCGCTTCCTTGACCAGTTCAGAGGTGCTGCCCTTGACGCCATCCCGGCGCAGCCTGGCCAGGACGGGCTCGATCTCGGAGCGCCGAAAGCCCAGGGCCTCCAGCGCCAGGGCCGCCTCGCTGTCGCCCGTGCTGCCCCCCTGGGTGGCGGTGACCTTGAGGGTCCGGGAGACCTGCAGCTTGCCCAGGCGCTTCAAGGGGGTGCGCAGCTCCAGCAAGAGGCGCTCGGCGGTCTTGGGGCCGATGCCCGAGATGCGGCTGAGGGCCTTGATGTCGGAGGTCTCCACGATGAAGGCCAGGTCGTTGGCGGAATAGGTGGCGATGATGGCCTGGGCGGTCTTGGGACCCACGCCGGTGATCTTGATGAGGGCCAGGAAGAGCTCCTTCTCGGCCTGATCAAAGAACCCGAAGAGCTGGGAGCCGTCCTCCCTGGTCACGAGGTGCGTGAAGAGGGCCAACTCCTCGCCCAGGGCGGGGATGAGGGCCGCCATGCCCTCGTGGACGCTGACCTCGTAGCCCACGCCCCCACAGTCCAGCAGCAGATCCTGGTCATCTCGATGGAGCAGCTTTCCGCGAAGATAGCCAATCACGATTGCCTCCTCAGATGAGCCCCTTTCGGAAGGCGTGACAAAGGGCCAGGGCCAGGGCGTCCGCGGCGTCCTCGGCGGGGGGCTTGTCCAGCCGAAGCAGGGTCTCAATCATCTTCTGCATCTGCCACTTTTCGGCCCGCCCGTGGCCGGCGATGGACTTCTTCACATCCGCGGGGGCGTACTCACCGATGGGCAGGCCCGCCCGGGCCAGGGCCAGCAGGGCCACCCCCCGGGCCTGACCCAGCTTGAGGGTGCTGTCGAAGTTCTGGGCGCGGGCGCCGTGGAAGACCTTTTCAATGGCCGCCTCCCCCGGGTGGTGGCGGTCAATGACCTCCGCGATGCCCTCAAAGATCCGGCACAGCCGGGACGACATCTCCTCGCCGCTGGCAGTGCGGATGACCCCAAACTCCACCGGTTCCATGCGCCGCCGCTCAACGGAGAGGACGCCAAAGCCTGTTTTTATGGAGCCGGGGTCTATGCCAAGGACGATCACTCGTCGGAGTCCTCTTCGTCGTCGGGGAGGTCGGCGTTGGTCCAGACATTCTGGACATCATCGTGATCGTCCAGGGCGTCCATCAGATGGACCATGGTCCGGGCGGACCCGCCTTCCAGCTTGGCCGAGGTGGAGGGGATCTGGACGAGACCAGCTTCTTCCACGGTGAGGCCGGCGTTGGTGAAGACGGTGCGCAGGGGCTCGATGGCGGAGGGCTCGCAGAAGACCTCGCAGCCCTCGGGGCTGAGGACCACATCGTCGGCGCCGCCCTCCAGGGCCAGCTCCGTCATCTTGTCCTCGTTGAGGTTCTCGCCCGTCACCCAGAGGCGCCCGCGCTTCTTGAAGATCCAGGCCACACTGCCGGGCTCGGCGAATTTGCCGTTGTACTTGCTGAGCAGCTTGCGGATCTCGGCCACGGTGCGGTTCTTGGAGTCCGTGACCACATCCACCAGGAGGGCGGCGCCGTCGGGGCCGTAGCCCTCATAGGTGCACTCTTCGTAGGTCACGCCTTCCAGTTCACCGGTGCCCCGCTTGATGGCCCGCGTGATGTTGTCCAGGGGCATGTTGGCGGCTTTGGCGGCCGCCACCGCAGACCGCAGTCTGGGGTTGCCGTTTTCGTCACCGCCACCCATGCGGGCGGCGACGGTCATTTCCTTGATAAGACGGGTGAAGACGCGACCCCTGGCGGCGTCGGCCT
>CAZMEC010000283.1:0-3396 GCA_964565265.1 uncultured Myxococcales bacterium | reverse complement strand
GCCATGCGGGTGGTGAAGTAGTTCAGGTTCTCCTCGGGGGTGCCCATGAGGAAGTCCACCGCCTTGGGGCGACCGTCACTGCTGCGCAGACGCATGGCGTGGAGCAGGGGGATGACCGCAAGGTTGAAGGGCACGATCAGGAGCGGCAGCCCCACCCGGCCCAATAGCTCGCCGCTGCCCAAGGTCAGGAGGGCCGCCACGAGACAGCCCGCGGCGGCAAAGATGAAGGACGAGAGCTGGGGCACGAACCAGACCCCACCCAGGGCGATGGCCGTAAGCACCAGATTGTAGCCCATCATCAGGTGCAAAGGGGCGTCGGGGACCGAAACCAGCATGAGGCTCACAGGGTAGGCGATGGCGAAGCCCAGGAATGACAGCAGGACGCCGATCCGGCTGAAAACCAGCAGCGCCAGGAAGAAGACCGCGCCCACATCCACCCGGGGCTGGAAGAACAGGGCCCCCAGAGCCTTGAGGTAGGAGGCCACCGCGTGGGGCAGCCACTCGCCCTGGAGGAAGGGGCTGTACTCAAAGGGGAGGCTTTGCATCCCCGTGAGTCGGGGGGCCACCAGGATCACCAGAAAGAACACGAACAGGAAGGGCAGGGACAGGGAGGGCAGGTTGAACATTGCCCCCAGGGCCGCATTGAATGAAGCAGTGGCCAGCACCGCCAGCAACACCGCCGCCACCAGCAGCGCCAGGGCCGCCAGCCCGGGCTGGAACATACCGCCGAAGCCCAGGCCCACCAGCATGGCGTTGTAGCCAAAAAGGCCGGCCCGGATCTGCTCCGGGTTGAAGTTCAGCAGCTTGGCGAAGACCAAGGCCAGAAACACCGCCAACAGGCCAGTCAGGCCAGCCACAGGGGCCACCAGCGTCGCCGCCAGCAGCAGGGCCCCAACCCAGCGGGAGCGGCTGAAAAGGATCAGGGAGTAGCTTCCCAGGACGGCGTCCAAGGCGAAGACCAGAGGACTCCAGGGTTGCTCAAGATGATCGGGGTCTCTTGCGAGGCCAGCCATTCCTACCTCCACCTTGGGGGCGGCCTACTCGGCCAGCCAGCCCGGCATCTCTTCCTGTCGCACCACCGCCTCCAGGTCCTCGGCCCTGCGGATGACCGCGTGCTGCCCCTTGGACGAGATGAGCACCACCGCCGGACGGTAGGTGATGAACTGCATCCATTGGGTCACATTGTAGGCCCCCACGGTGCGGAAGATGAGGCGGTCCCCCGGCTTGACCTGGGGGAACAGCATGGTGTCGCGCATCACATCAATGTTCATGCACAGGGGGCCATACAGCACCGTGGGTTCGGGCAGGCCGGACAGGGGCTGGGCCGGAACCACATCGTGCTTGTACCAAAAGGCAGTGAACAGCAGGTTCACGCCGGCGTCCAGGATGACCCCGCGGCGCTTGTCCGGCAGGCGCTTGTTGGCCAGCACGGTCGTGATGAGAGAGCCTGCCTCATCCACCAAGGCCCGGCCCGTCTCCAGGACCAGGGTGGGCATTTCGGCGGCGGGGCAGTCAAGGTGGGACAGCCCGTCCGCGATGGCCTCAGCGTAGCGCGACATCGCCGGGGTAGCCTGGTCCCCCGGGAGGTACTGGGCGTGCAGCGTGTTGCGGGAGGCGATGCCGCCACCCAGATCAATGAAGTCCAGCTTCACGCCATCTTCGCGGCGCAGGTCGTTGGCCAACTCTGCCATCTTTTGGGCCGCCTGACGGTAGACCTCGGGGTCCTGAATGAAGGTGCCCAGGTGGCAATGAAGGCCCGCCAGTTGCAGCCTGTTCCCCGCCAGCATCCGGCGCACGGCATCTCTGGCCTGGCCGCTCTCCAGGTTGAAGCCAAAGCGGCTCCAGGCCGGGGTGCCATCGGTGCCCAGGTTCACGCGAATGGCCACCTTGGGCTTGAAGTCCAGTTCCAGCGCCACCTTCTCGGCCAGGGCCAGCTCGTCGAAGTGATCCAGATGAACCATGGCCTTCTGGCTGAGGGCCTTTCGAAGGGCCCCCTCGGACTTGTAGGGGCCGTTGAAGTGGATGTGATCGGGAGGAATGCCGAGCCTTACGGCCTTGTCGAACTCGAACTCCGACACCACCTCCGCCCAGGCCCCTTCCCGGTGGAAGACCCGGCAGATGGCGTCCAGGTAGTTGGTCTTGTAGGACCAGGCCAGCCGAACCCGAGGGTATTGGCGGGCCATGAGGTCCCGAAGCTCCCGGTATTTTTCCACCAGCGTCCGTTCGGAGAACACGAACAGCGGCGAGCCGTAACGCTCAACCAGCTCGGCCACCGGGACCGAATCCAGCTCGGTCATGGGCTGGGTGGACTGGGTGCGGGTGAACTTGTTCATCATGCCCATCTGGTGGCGTACCAGGGCCGGGCGTTCGTAAGCGGCTTTAGTCATTTTTCTTCTCCCCGCGCAGGATTTCTCCGGTGGAAGCGATTTGCTGAAAATCGGCCAGGTCCGTGATCTGGTCCAGGGCTATCCGGACGAACATGGTTCCCGCCCGGTACTCGGTCATGGGGGCCACTTCCAGCCCGGCGGCCAGACGGACCACCGCGGCGGGCAGGTTCATGCCAGCGCCGGCGCTAAGGTAGGTCCAGGCAGGGAAACGGGGGTTGATCTCCAGCAGGTGGTAGGCGCCCTTGCGGTCCTTGATTACCTCCACCTCGCAGGGACCCTTCCATTGCAGGTGCTCTACAAAGCGGCGAGTCAGGTCCAGCAGGTCGGGGTCCTTGATGGTGATCCCGGCCCAGCCCTTGCCCTTGTCCGTGACATAGGTCTTCTTCATGGGCACGGCCCCCACCAGTCCACCCCTGCCGTCCCCAACGGCCACCACATCCAACTCCTCGCCCTCCACGGCCTGCTGGATGATTACGGGCAGCCCCCACTTGGCGACCACATGGTGGAAGGCGGGGATGGCCTCATCCACGCTGCGGGCCAGGGTGGCCCCGTAGTAAAGGCCCTTTACATAGAACGGGTAGGGGATGTCTTCGTGGATGGAATACAGGGCGCTGGCGTCCGTGATGACCTTGGTGGCCGGAACCGGAATGCCCGCATTCTTGCCCATGGCCGCAAGCCGATCCTTGGCCCGCAATTCGTATTGACTCTCCCGGCACAGGAAGGTGCCGATGCCCTGGTCCTTGAGGTGATCCTCCAGGGCGAAGAAGGAGGGCAACTCCGAGTCCAGGGTTGGCAGGATGACATCCAGGCCCACGCGGTCGTGGATGTACTCCAAACGCTGCTTCAGGGCCTCAATGCCCTGGGATGGGTAGGGCAGCAGGAAGACATCGTCCACCAGATCCTTTGCGTAGATCCCCGGGTCCAGGCTGTCGTAGGCCAGCCCCACGATGCGGCCCTTGAAGTCGGGGTCCTGGCGAATGGCCCGAATGACCGTTACCCCAGGGCCCGG
>CAZMEC010000282.1:0-3412 GCA_964565265.1 uncultured Myxococcales bacterium | reverse complement strand
CGCGGCCGCGCGCACCGGCGCCAACTCCAGCGGGTTGCCGTCGGCATCCAGCCGGGCCACGCGCACCAGGGCGAAGGCTCCCGATTCCATACTCTCGCCGGGGTAGGCCTCGGACCACGCCCCAACCCAGCCCTCCGCCGTGGCCACCAGGGCCACCTTGGGCTGAACGAAGCCCATGGGAGTGGTGTCGTCCTCGGTGACGAAGACTCGTTTCCTGGGCACCACCACCTGGCCGTCGGCCCCAACCGCCGCGAAGTAGACCTGCCCCTTGTTGTTCACGGTCTCCTGCCACAGCAGGCCCCAGCGACCGTCGCCGGCGGCCAAGGCAAGCCCGGGGCTTTCCCAGGACTGCCCCGCCGTCACGAATTCCGCAGGTGCCCCCGCCGCCGCGCCCGAGGCGTCCAGCCGCAGGAACTTGATGGTCCTGTGGGAGCCCGAGGGGCCGCTGATGGCCACCCCGAAGCCCTCCCCAAGAGGCGACACCTGGGGGTGTCCAAGGTAATCGCCGCCCTGGGCCGTCACCGTCAGCGGTTGGCCCAGGGCCTGACCCTCGCCGTCCAGCAGCGCGGACTTCAGCGCCCCTTGGGCCCAGACCACCAGCAGGCCTTCGCCCGCGGGCGCGGCCCCGATGCCCGTCACGGCATCCGGGTCGGCGGCCAGTTCCGTGCCGGCGCCCAGGTCCCCCGCCGAATCCAGCGTGGAGACCCGCAGATACCCGGGAGCGAATTCAAACGGCGAGGCGGGCTCGGACTCCACCCGGACTACGAAGGTCTTGCCTCCAACCGTGGTCACCAGGGGGTGCCCCGCCTGAGCCCAGCGCAGCGGCTGGTGATTGGTGGTGTCGCGGGTGACCTGGCAGTCAAAACGCAGGTCCAGGGGGCGCTCCAGCAGGGGTGACCCCGGGACCACCTCAGGCACATCGCCCTCCAGGTCAGCCAGGGCATCGCCGCCCAGTTCCCCCCCCGCGTCCAGGACCGCGTCCCCGCCCAGCAAGTCGCCTCCGTCCCCGGCCCCCGCACCGCCCGAGCCGCCGTCGCAGCCCAGCGTCAGCCCTGCCAACAGCCCCAATCCCGCCAAAATCCTGGTCAACATGCCAACCTCCGAGAATGCCACCAACCGTGGCAGATTAGGCCACCGACGGGCCCTTCAGGCAAGGGGCCGGTTCTTCTGAACGCGAATTGGCGCCCCCCCCGGCCCCCCCTTTGTCCAGTCATTTTGAAAACAACCTGTTCATATTGAGGCACTCTGGCGCCTCCAAGGGACTCGCCGCCCCAGTGATGGCGCGCCAAGAGGGGCTGGCACGAAGCTTGCTATTGTCCGGCCTGTGACAAGTGCCAATACCTGCGCCCACCCCTCCTGGGTCGGCTGGAGGGAACATGAGTTCAAGCGAGCTTTCCATTTCCGAAATGCGCTACCGCAGGCTGTTTGAGACCGCCAAGGATGGCATCCTGATCCTGGACGCGAACAGCGGAAAGATCATCGAGGCCAACCCCTTCCTGGAGGAACTCACCGGGTACTCTCACGCGGACTTCATGGGCCACTACCTTTGGGAGATCGGGTCATTCAAGGACATCGCCGCCTCCAAGGAGTCCTTCGCCGAGTTGCTTGCCAAAAAGTATGTCCGCTACGAGGACCTGCCCCTCAAGACCGCCGACGGCCGCTGCGTGGCCGTGGAGTTCGTCAGCAATGTCTACCAGGAGGCCGACCAGACCGTGATTCAGTGCAACATCCGGGACATCTCCGGGCGCAGATTCGCCGAGCGCGAGCTGGCCGAGTCGCACCGACTCATGGACTCGGTGGTGGAGAACCTGCCGCTGATGGTCTTCCTGAAGGAGGCCCAGAACCTGAACTTCGTCGTGTTCAACCGGGCCGGCGAGGAGTTGCTGGGCTACCAGCGCAAGGACCTCCTTGGGAAGAACAACCTGGATCTCTTTCCCCCCGAACAGGCGGCCTTTTTCATGGCCAAGGATAGGGAGGTCCTGGCAAGCGGGGGCATGTTGGACATCCCCCAAGAGCCCATCCAAACCGCCCACCAGGGCCAGCGGCTGCTTCACACCCGGAAGATCTGCCTCAAGGGGGCTGACGGGGCACCCAGATACCTGCTGGGCATCTCCGAGGACATCACCGCGGAGGTGGAAGCGAGGAAGGAAAAGGATGACTTGGTGGAGCGCCTGCGGCTATCCCAGAAGCTGGAGTCCGTGGGACTGCTGGCCGGCGGCATTGCCCACGACTTCAACAATCTGTTGTCGGTGATCCTGGGCTACACGGGGTTCGCGATCTCCGGGCTGCGCCCAGGGGACCCCATGAAGGGCGACCTCCAGGAGGTGCAACGGGCTGGCGAACGGGCGGCCGCGCTTACCCGGCAACTGCTGGCCTTCAGCCGCAAACAGGTCCTCCAGCCGGCGCTGCTGAACCTGAACGCCGTTGTGCTTGGGGTGGAGATGATGCTGCGGCGGACCCTGGGCGAGGATATCGACTTCGTCCAGGTGCTGGCGCCGGACCTGGGGCTGACGCTGGCCGACCCGGGCCAGATCGAGCAGGTCCTCATGAACCTGGTGGTCAATGCGCGGGATGCCATGCCCCGGGGAGGTACGCTGACCATCGAGACCTCCAATGTGGAAATGGACGAGGACGCCGCCGCGGTGCACCTGTCAATGCGCCCCGGGGCCTTTGTGCTGCTGGTGGTCACCGACACCGGCCTGGGCATGGACCCGGAGACCAAGGCGCGGATCTTCGAGCCCTTCTTCACGACCAAGGACCAGGGCAAGGGGACGGGCCTGGGGCTGGCCACTGTGTACGGCATCGTCAAGCAAAGCGGCGGCACCATCTGGGTCTACAGCGAGCTTGGGCAGGGGACGGCCCTGAAGGTCTATCTGCCACGGGCGGCGGCGGGGGCCCATGCGGCCATCCACCCACGAGTCCACCTGGGCGCGGGGAGATCCTCCAAGGGCGAGACCATCCTGGTGGTGGACGACGAGGAGGGGCTGCGCAAGGTGGCCCGGAGGAGCCTGGAGGCCGCGGGTTATCAGGTCCTCACGGCGGCAGATGCGGACGAGGCAGTCCTGTTGTTTGCCCGCCACCAGCAAGACATCGCCCTGCTGCTGACCGATGTGGTCATGCCGCGGACCAGCGGCCAGGTGTTGGCCCAGCGCCTGAGCCGAGCCAAGCCCAGCCTCAAGATCATCTACATGTCGGGTTACACCAACGACGCCATCATCCAACACGGCGTGCTGGATGCGGGGACCAACTTCCTGACCAAACCCTTCATCGCCGACGACCTGACCCGCCTGGTCTCCCAGGTGCTGGAGGCCGGCACCAACGAGCCCGCAAGGACTTGAACCCCGCGCAGCCTCACGCCCCGCCCTACATGGGCCAGCCAAAGCACGAATCAAAGGGCGCGCAGCCGGGGATG
>CAZMEC010000281.1:1551-3485 GCA_964565265.1 uncultured Myxococcales bacterium | reverse complement strand
GTGATGGAGTATGTGGAAGGCAAGGACCTGCTGAAGATCCTGGCCCGCTGCGCCGAACAGAAGCGGCGCCCTCCCCTGGAGCTGGTCTGCCACATCATCGCCGAGGTCTGCAAGGGCCTGCACTGCGCCCACTACGCCAAGGATATGCACGGCCGGGCCCTGAACATCATCCACCGGGATGTGTCGCCGTCCAACATCATCATCAGCAGCGACGGCCATGTGAAGGTGATGGATTTTGGCGTGGCCAAGGCCCGCAACCAGGAGAGCGGCGGGTCCCGCCATGTGCTGCGAGGCAAGCTGGGCTACATGTCCCCGGAGCAGGTCCGCGCCGAAGAGGTGGACAAGCGGTCGGACATCTTCTCCCTGGGCATCGTGTTCTTTGAGGCCCTCACCTTGAAGCGCCTCTTCCTGGGCAAGACGGACCTCGAGACCCTCATCAACATCCGCGACGCCAACATCGAAAAGAAGCTGCTCAAGCATGCCTGGATCCCGGACAGCCTCAAGGACATCCTGCGCAAGGCCCTGGCGCCTAACCGGGATGACCGCTACGCCACCGCCGAGGATCTGCAAGGAGACATCGAGGACTTCCTGTACCGCAGCGGCCTCCGCGTCAAGCCCTCCCACCTGGAGGACCTCCTGCGGTCGCTGTTCGCGGCGGACCCCAGGACCGACGACAACGAGGTGTCCTCCGACGAGCACGACGCCGAACCCGAGACCGCCGTGGGAGAAGGGGTCTCCGAGAAGACCAACTCGGCCCGGCCCATGCCCCTGACCGAGATCCTCGAGAGTGACGCCGGCACCGGCCCCTTCGTGATGGGCCCGGGATCGGACGCCGGGTCAGTGATGATCCAGGAGACCCACCAGGGCGAGCTCACCGACCCGGAGGACCACCGCGGCTTCGAGGAGGACTCGCCCTCCGCCGCCGAGGCCCGGGCCGAGCTGGAGCGCGAAGAGGCCGAATCCCTCAAGGTCTTCTCCCGCAAGGAGGAGACCTCTCCGGACATTGGCGACGAGTTCACCGAGGTCAAGCAGCTCAAGGGGCACACCTACCGCCTGCAGAACACCCAGGGCTATGTGTTCGGACCGGTGGACTTCAACGAACTCATGAACATGGTGCAGATAGGTGCCATTTCTGAAGAGGAAATGGTGTCCATCGACGGCTCCGAATGGAAGCGCGTCCGGGAGATCACGGCGGTGCGCCAGATCTCTCCCCAGCGGGCCATCCAGGCCAAGGGCCTCAAGCCCATCTACAGCGGCTCCATGCAGCGCAACATGCTGCCCCGGATCTTCTACCAGTTGGCCTCCCGGCGGATCAGCGGCAAGCTGCGCTTCTTCCAGGGCAGCCGTCAGAAGGAGTTCTTCTTCCGCAAGGGCAAGGTGGTGCACATCGCCTCCAACCTGAAGCAGGAACTGGTGGGCAGCTTCCTCATGCGCCGCGGGGCCGTCACCCAGGACCAGATGGACCGCGCCCTGGAGAAGGCCAAGGGCTTCGGGGGGCGCATCGGTGACGCACTTGTGTCGCTTGGGATTTTGCATCCATATCAGCTATTTGAACTACTAGACCTTCAGTATCGTGAGAAGTTTTTGCAGCTCTTCGAATGGAACGGCGGCAGCTACGAATTCTTCGAGGGCATCCCCTCTCCGGTGGAGATGGCCCCCCAGGATTCCACGGTCTACCAGTTCATAATGGATGGCCTGCGGCGCTTCGCCGAAGACCGCGAGCTGTTCATGTACCTGCAGCCCTACCGCAACATGCGCCTGCAGCTTGTGCAAAGCCGCTACCTGAAGCGGGACCAGCTACCCCTGAACCCCAGGGAGGGCCGACTGGTGGCCCGCCTGGACAAGGGCGGCGTGCTGGGCAATGTGGAGAATGAATACGAGAAGGAGATGGAGAGCCTGCGGGTCTTCCGGATCCTGGTGCTGGTGCTGCACCA
>CAZMEC010000281.1:0-1451 GCA_964565265.1 uncultured Myxococcales bacterium | reverse complement strand
TTGCCGTTGCCGCCGCCGGGGTTGGGACCGGCCTGGGGCCCGGCCTCCGGACCTCCCTGGGGGGCACCCTGGGCGGCGCTGGCCTTGTACATGGCCTCCACGGCCTTGTGGGACAGCTTGAGCATCTCGTCCAGGGACTTCTGGATGCGGTCGGCGTCGTCGGCCTTCAGGGCCTCCTTCACCTCGGCGATGGCCTTCTCGATGCCCGCCACTTCCTCGGCGGAGCTGTGCTTCTTGTAGTCCTCCATGGACTTTTCAATCTGGTACACCGTGCCGTCGGCCCGGTTGCGCAGGTCGATGTGTTCCTTCTTCTTGTGGTCCTCCTCCTCGAACTGCTTGGCGTCCTGGACCATCTTCTCGATGTCCGCCTCGCCAAGCCCTGAGGAGGACTTGATGACAATGGTCTGCTCTTTGTTGGTGGCCTTGTCCGTGGCCTTCACCGACAGGATGCCGTTGGCGTCGATGTCAAAGGTCACCTCCACCTGGGGGATGCCACGGGGGGCCGGGGGGATCCCATCCAGGATGAAGCGGCCCAGGGTGCGGTTGCCCGCGGCCATTTCGCGCTCGCCCTGAAGCACATGGATTTCCACGCTGCTCTGGTTGTCCGCCGCGGTGCTGAAGACCTCGGCCTTGCGGGCCGGGATGGTGGTGTTGCGAGTGATGAGCCGCGTCATGACGCCGCCCAGGGTCTCGATGCCCAGGGACAGGGGCGTCACATCCAGCAGGAGAATGTCCTTCACCTCGCCCGCAAGCACGCCACCCTGGATGGCGGCGCCCACGGCCACCACCTCGTCGGGGTTCACGCCCCGGTGGGGCTCCTTGCCGAAGAACTTCTTGACCTCTTCCAGCACCAAGGGCATGCGGGTGGAGCCGCCCACCATCACGACCTCGTGGATGTCCGAGGGCTTGCGCTTGGCATCCTCAAGAGCCTTGCGGCAGGGCTCGAAGCTGCGGGCCACCAGGTCGCCCACGAGCTGCTCGAGCTTGGTGCGGGTGAGGCGGATGTCCATGTGCTTGGGACCCGTGGCGTCGGCCGTCAGGAACGGCAGGTTGATGCTGGTCTCCATGGTGGAGGACAGCTCAATCTTGGCCTTCTCGGCGGCTTCCTTGAGGCGCTGCAGGACCATCTTGTCCTTGGAGACATCAATGCCCGTGTCCTTGCGGAACTCGTCCATGAGCCAGTTCATGACCGTCTGGTCCATGTTGTCGCCGCCCAGATGGGTGTCGCCGTTGGTGGCGATGACCTCCACCACATTGTCGCCCACTTCCAGAATGGAGATGTCGAAGGTGCCGCCGCCGAAGTCGTAGACAGCGATGACCTCATTCTTCTTCTTGTCCAGGCCGTAGGCCAGGGCCGCGGCGGTGGGCTCGTTGATGATGCGCTTGACCTCCAGGCCGGCGATGCGGCCCGCGTCCTTGGTGGCCTGGCGCTGGGCGTCGTTGAAGTAGGC
>CAZMEC010000280.1:0-3537 GCA_964565265.1 uncultured Myxococcales bacterium | reverse complement strand
AGGGTCTGGTCGCCGCCCACCCGCTCGAACTCCCGCTCCTGCAGGACTCGCAGCAGCTTGACCTGGACCTCCGCGGACAGATCCCCCACCTCGTCCAGGAAGAGGGTGCCCCGGTTGGCCAGCTCGAAGCGGCCGGCCTTGCGGGCCAGGGCCCCCGTGAAGGAGCCCTTCTCATGGCCGAAGAGCTCACTCTCGATGATGCCCGGGGACAGGGCGCCGCAGTTCACACTGATGAAGGGTCCGGCGCTGCGTTGGCTACGGCGGTGGACCTCCCGGGCGACCAGTTCCTTGCCCGTGCCGCTCTCGCCGGTGACCAGCACCGAGGAGTTGGTGGGGGCCACCTGGGACACCCGCTCCAGGATCTGCTTCATGGCCTGGGATTCGGCCACGAAGTGATCCAGGCCGCCGCGTTGCTCCAGGTCCTTGCCGAGCTGGTCCCCCACCTGCTCCAGGCGGGCCACCAGTTGGCGATTCTCCTCCTCCAGGAGGTGCAGCTCCAGGGCCTGCCTCAGGGTGGCTTCAAGCTCGGCGCGGTCCCAGGGCTTGCGCAGGTAGCGGTAGACCAGCCCCGAGTTCAGCGCGTCGATGACCACCTCGATGTCCGTGTAGGCCGTCAGCAGGATGGCCAGGGCCCGGGGGCAGATCTCCCTGGCCCGCTTGATGAACTCCAGCCCCTCCATCTCGGGCATCCGTTGGTCCACCAGCAGCACCGCACAGGGCTTGGAGTTGAGCAGCTCCAGGGCCTGGGCCGGGCTGGAGCTCTCCAGGAGGTTGAAGCGGCGCCCGAAGTTGAAGCGCAGGGTGGCGAGGTTGCCGGGTTCGTCGTCCAGGACCAGGATTCTGTCGCTGAGAGCCATGGGCCTCCCCGGACTAAAGGCGAATGTCTAGGCGAACCTTGCGGCGCATGGTGTCAAGCCAGCGACGAAAGGCGCTTTCGAAGAGCTGCTCCTCCATGAGGCCCCGGAGGCGCAGGCGGGCCTCGTCTTGTTGGGCCTGGTCCTCAAAGGGGCGCCACTCCTCGGCCAGGGCCTTGAGGATGTGGATCCCCAGGCCGCTGCGCACGGGCTTGGAGAGCTGCCCGGGCTTGAGGGCAAACACGGCGGCCTCGAAGTCGGGCTCCAGGGTGCCCTCGGAGACGAAGCCGATGACGCCCCCCTCGGCGGCGCTGCCACTGTCCTCAGAGTGCTTGGCTGCGGCTTCCTCAAAGGTCAGGGCCTCGCTGGCCAGGCTGGCGTGCAGCTCCTGGGCCCGGGTCCAGCTCCGGCGGAAGTCCGCCAGGGTGTCGTCGGGGGAGACCTTGAAGAGGATGTGGGCGACCTTCATGGTGCGGTAGCGGCCCCCCGGATAGCGCTTGTCGAACTCCCGGGCGAGCTCCAGCTCGCCAATCCGGAGCTTGGAGCGGACCTGCATCATGACCACGCGGTCCATGAGGAGCTTCTTGCGCACATGGGTCCGCAGGTGGTTGCTGCCCTCGAAGCCCAGACTGCGGGCCTGCTGGTCCATCTCGGAGGCCTGGGCCTCAGGGAGCATCCGCTGGAGGGCCTCGTCCACTTCCAGCTCGCTGACCTCCAGGCCCTGGGCGCGGGCGGCCGCCAGGACCAGCTCGTTGTCCACCAGGTTCTGAAGCGTGGCCCGCTGGATGCGGTCGAAGGCCTCCTCCCGGGCGGGACCCGAGAGGGTGGGATCCATTGAAGCCACCTCGGGGGTCATGGCCATGGAGAGGTCAAAGCGGGTGATGACGCTGTCCCCCACCAAGGCCACCACGGCCTCCTCCAGGGTTTCGCCGGGGGCCTGGGCGGGCTCAGCGAGGGCAAGGAACAGGAGGGTCAGGAGGGCTGGGATCACTGCTGCTCCGTTTCTTCCTCGGTGTCAGGCTTGTTGGGCGCGGTCTGGGCGTTGTCGGCGCGGGCCTTGACGGCGCCAGGGGCGTCGGTGACTTCGCCGATCTTGAGGTCGCCCAGGGCCTTGGTGCTGACCGTCCAGTCCTCGAACTTCAGCAGCCCGTCCAGGTAGGCCTGGCGGTCCTTCTGGAGCTTCTCCCTGGCCAGGGTGATGCGCAATTCCTCCCGGGCCTGCTCCAGGCTGCTGGTCTCTGCCGCCCGGCGGCCAAGCAGCATCACCAGGTGGTAGCCCTTGGCCGAGCGCACCACCCCCGAGAGCCCATTGATCTCCTTGATCCCGAAGGCCGCGGCGGCCACGGCCGGGTCCAGCGCCTCACCGGAGCCCAGCTTCCCATCGGCGGCGAAGTACAGCAGGTCCCCACCCCGGCGGGCAGACTCGGCGTCCAGGCTGTGCTTGCGGGCCAGCTCGCCAAACTCGCGCTTGGGCTTGCTGCCGGGCTTCTCAAGGGCCTTCTTCGCCTCCGCCAGAAGGCCTTCGGCGACCTTGCGGTCCTTCACCATGATGTGGGCGGCGCGGACCTTTTCGGGGAGGTTGAAGCGGGCCTGCTCGGCCTCGTAGCGGGCGGTGATGTCCGCCAGGGAGACCTCGGGGAGGGCCTCTTCGCTGAAGGTGTCGGACAGGAAGACCTTGACCAGGTTGTTCTTGTAGGCGGCCACTACCCGGGGGTCCTTGTCGAAGCCCGCCTCGAGGGCCTTCTTGGCCACCATCTCCTGGAGGATCCAGGTCTTGAGCAGCTCCCGGCGGTCGGTGAAG
This sequence comes from uncultured Myxococcales bacterium, assembly GCA_964565265.1. Taxonomy (GTDB): domain Bacteria; phylum Myxococcota_A; class UBA9042; order CAIXZC01; family CAIXZC01; genus CAIXZC01. The sequence continues at coordinate 882 of CAZMEC010000280.1, read as the reverse complement.
GAGGAGTAGTCGTTCTTCTGGTAGGGGGGGAGGGTGTCCACATAGGCCTGGAGCTCGTCCAGGTAGAAGCGCTGATCCCCAAAGGAGGCCAACTCCACGCGGCCATCAGCGGGGGCTGCGGGGGCGGGGGCCTTGGCCTCCTCGGCCAAGCGGGCGGCTTCCCGATCATCGGCCTTGGCGGTGGCGGCGGCGGCGGCGGCCTCAACCTCCTGGGCCTTGGCCTTGTCGGCGGCGGCGGCGGGGTCTTCCGCGGGGGCGGGGGCCGCCTCGGGGACGGCGGGGGCCGCAACTGCGGCCTTGGTCTCCGGGGCGGGCTGGGCCTTCTTGGCCTCACCCTTTCCGCCGCAGGCGCCAAGGATGATGATCACGGGGAGCCAAAGCCACATCGCTGTTCTCATTGGGAACTCCTTTGAGTTTGAAACTGTCCTTCAAAGGCCGCCAGGGCCTGTTCATCCACGGTCACGGGGGTCGTCTCTCGAAGCTGGGAGAGGTGGGCCTGCCAGAGGGCCTGGCGCTGGGTTGCCACCTCCGCCGGGGTCCGCCCTGCGGCGCTGACCTGGGCGGCCAGCCAGTCATCCTTCTCCTGCCGATACTGGGCCGCCAGGAGGGCGCCCCGGCTGTGGGGGTTCTTCCAGAGGAGCTGGCTGAGGCCTTCCCGGGCGGCCAGGTTCAGCATCAGGTATTCCTTGAGGAAGAGCTCGGCCCGGTGGGTCTCTGAGTAGAAGTAGCGGCTGACCACGGGGAGGGTCTGGAGGACTCGGACCAATTCGCCCACGGTGAGGAGATCGGGGCCCACCTCGGCGGCCACCAGGGCCTCCTTCTCCTTGTCCAGGCCCACGATGCTGCGGTCCGCCAGGGCCTCCGCCACGCTGACCCGATAGG
>CAZMEC010000279.1:0-3559 GCA_964565265.1 uncultured Myxococcales bacterium | reverse complement strand
GTCGGTGCACCAGTTGCCCAGAAGCTGGCGGTGGACCTGCCCATCCGCGACGCGGTGTACCGCTGCCTGCACCAGGGCGAGTCCGTGGCTGTGGCGATGCAGTCCCTGCTGGACCGGCCGGTGGGGGCGGAGCTGCGCTGATCAGAATGTATAGAGGATGCCGAAGTCCAGGGCGCCGGCGCTGTCCCTGGCGCTGGGCTTGCCCGTCTGGAAGTCCACCTTGTTGAAGCGCCGATCCAGCACGAATCCATAGTCCACCCGCAGCGGGATCTGCCCCCCCAACAACCAGCGCACCCCGGGGCCAACAGTGAAGCGGAAGCTGTTGGAGGTGAGCTCGCTGAAGGATTCCGTGATGGCGCCCCAGTCCAGGAAGACGCTGCCCCACAGGTCGCTCTTGCGCAGCAGCGGATAGCGAAGCTCGACGGACCCATTCAACACGTAGTCGCCGTCATTGACCACCAGATAGCCCTTCTGGTTGGACCCGGAGACGGACATGGTGGCGCTCTCCGTGCGGGGCGTGCCGTTGGTCCGGTACTGCAGGATGCCGCCAGCCGGGAAGCCGCGCACGCCGCTGGTGCCTCCAAGCCTGAAGCGATGGTTGGCCGGCAGGTCGGCGCCCAGCCCGCTCACGGAGCCACCGGCCCGCACGTTGCCCGCCAGCACCAGGATGTTCCTGAAGGGCAGGTAGGCCTGGGTCGAGGCGTCGTACTTCACGAAGTTGTCCCGGTCGCCGGACTCGTTGAGGGCGTTGATGTAAGAACAGCGCAGCCCCAGGAAGGCGCCCTTGCTGGGGTTGGTGGGGCTGTTGCGCCAGTCGAAGCGCACCTGGGGCGTGGCCTTGATCTGGGACTCCAGGGGTCCGAAGTCCGGCTCGTAGATCTCCTTCCAGCTGATGCGCGACAGACGCGTCAGCAGGGACAACTGGATGCGGCGCGCCTGCAACCAGTGGGACAGCTCGGTCTCCACGCCGTACTCGAAGATGTCCAACTCCCGCAGGGCGCGGTCGTACTCAATGAGGGGCGTGAGCCGCATGGTCAGGTCCAGCCCCAGAAAGCGCCGGTCCACGTAGGTGGGCATGAAGGAGGCGTAGCGGAACAGGTCCGTGGTGGACAGGCCATAGGACACGGGCAGGGTCAGCTCCTTGGCCAGACCCAGGAAGTTGCGGTCCGTGTAGGAGACCTCAGTCATCAGCAGCAGGTCCGGGAAGTTGATGCGCTGGAACCCCGAACGCCCCGTCATCAAGGAGCTGACATTATGGATGGACCGGGACAGCAGATCGGAGACCAGAGGATCCATCAGGCGGTCCTCCCCCGGGCGCGAGATGGTCTGGAAGCCCAGGGACACATCCATGAAGCGGTTGCCCCCCTCCTCCACCCAGATGACCACCGGCACTTTCTCGCGGGGCGGCGTCTCCTCCTGGCCCACGTAAGAGGCCCTCACGGACGAGAAGATGCCCAGGTTGCGCAGCGTCTTGAGGCCGCCATCCATGCGATCCTTGTCGAAGGGCTCGCCGTCCCGGGGGAAGAGACCCTCGATCATGGATACGCTGGAGCGCCGCAACCCGTGGATGAACAGCTCGCCCATGTAGGAGCGGGGTCCGGGCTTCACCGCCACCCTCAGCTTCACGTGCTGGGCCGCCGCGGGGAACAGGGCGCAGGGCAGGAACTCCCCCTCCATGGACTGCTCCGAGCAGCTGGCCTCCAGCTCCACCTTGCGGTAGCCCAGGTTCTCGTAGGTGCGCTTGAGGCCCGCCAGGCCCCTCTGCAACAGGAAGGGGCTATAGGGGGCGCTGCGCCGCAGTTCCACAGGCAGGCTGCTGCGCTCCAGGGCCTCCACCCCGCTGAACTCCACCGAGGAGAAGACGCTCTGGGGCCCCTCGTGGATGCCCACCACGATGTACACCGGGTTCTCCCAATCGTTCTTGCTGACCTGTAACGCCTTGTCCCCAAGGACATACGAGTACTGGGTGCGGTCCCGGAAGCGCTGGATCTCCAGGCTCACCTCCTCGCGGGCACCCTCCTCGCCGGCGCCCTCCGCCGCCCCCGTGAAGCCCATGGAGGGGTAGCCGTTGTTCCGATAGTGCCGCTTGACCTTCTCCAGGTCCGCGAAGAACTGGTCCACCAGCAGGAACCCGCCCTCGTCGAAGAAATCGTACTGGCGGGTCTGCATCTGCTCCTGGATGGTGGCCGTGGGCATCTGGCGGTTCCCCTGGAAGCTCAGGGAGCGGATCTCCGCGGGGTCCCCCGTGGTCACCCTGTACCGTACGATGCCCAGGAGGGGCTCGGTCCAGTGGGAGTTGAGCTCGCGGTGGTCGAGGAAGTCCATGTCCACCCGGGCGAACAGGAAGCCCCGCTGCTGGTACCAGCCCAGGATCTCCTCAATGCCCAGCTCCGCCTCGGAGCGGTCGAAGACCCCCGAATCCCGGAAGGGTAGCGCCTCGTAGACCGCCTCATCCTGGATGGTCCGCCAGTTCTCCGCGGACTCGCCCAGCAGGTCCTCGCCGGCGCGGTCCTGGACCACGATGGAGTAGCAGCGGTTCACCTGGACGAAGACCTCCAGGAAGCGCTCCTCGGGGTTGAAGACCACCTTCACTGTGGGAGAGATGAAGCCGTACTGCTGGAGGTACAGCTTGAGGTTCTTCTTGAGGTCCCGCTCCACCGACTTGGACCAAGGCGTCCCGCTGCCCGGGTCCGCCACGGCCACCAACTGCCGGGGGCTCACCACGGGGCAGGCGAAGCCCTTGGCGCCCTGCCTCTGGGAGAGGTGCACCTGGAAGCGGCTGATGCGCTGGCTGGGCCCCTCGTTCACCCGCAGCACCAGGGAGACCTTGTCCCGCCCCAGGGGGACGACCAGGGGCTTGATGGCGGCTTGGTTGAAGCCCCGCTTGGCCATGTAGCTGACCAGCACCTCCTGCTGGCGCAGCAGCTTCTCCTGGTACTCCTTCTCGCTGGGGTTGAAGACCGAACCGGGCCTGATGAACAGGCGCTTCTCCAGGTCCTTGCGGAAGAAGTAGCGCTGCCCCTCCACGGAGATCTCCTCCACGAAGCGGTTGGGCACCACGGTGGCGGTCACCTGGCAGCGCCCCCGGGCCACCGCGGCGGTCAGGGTCACGGAGGCGAAGAAGCCACTGTCCCGCAGCCGCTGGGCCCCCAGGGTCAGGGCCTCTTCACTGACTGGTTGCCCCAACTCCAGCCCCAACAGGGCCTTCAGGCGAGCGGCGTTGGTCTTCTCGCCGCACTGGGCCCGCTTGCAACCCTTGAGTTGCACGCTCACCAGCGGCTTGCCCCCGCAGGGCTGGGCTCCGAAGGCCTCCCCTCCAAGGATCAGCGTCAGCAGCAGGACGGCCAGGGCCGTCAGTCTTTTGGCGTCAAACAAAGCCCTCACTCCAGGGGGATCCGGTAGCGGATCCTGCCCTCGTAGTTGCGGTACGTCTCCAATTCGTCCTGGCGCATCTTCATGCGGCCCTCCAGGAAGATGTCATCGGTCAGCATGAACCTGAACCCCGCCGAGTATTCGCTGGTGGTCTGGTCCTGTTCCACGCGCGTGTCAAGCTCGATGG
>CAZMEC010000278.1:0-3583 GCA_964565265.1 uncultured Myxococcales bacterium | reverse complement strand
TTGACCCCCCAGGCCCCCTTGCGCACACAGGCGATGCGGGTGCCGGCGTAGCCAGGGCGCCCGGTGAAGTAGCCCGTCAGGCGATTCACGAAGGCGGCCACCGGGGCCGGGTCATCCACGGAGGGCAACAGCACGGCGCCGTCCAGGGCGGCAATCCGGCCCTCGGTCAGCAGGTCCAGGACCCACAGTTCGAGGCGGTTCTTGCCATCCGAGCCGGTGGAGAGGCGGCCCTCCAGGCGGTAGGCGAAGCCAAGGTTCACCAACTCCAGGGACTGGTTTCCCAGATCCCCTGAGGGGATGGGGCTGGCGTCCACGAAGCCCGTGGAGGCGAGCTGGTCGGCGATGGCCTTCTCCAGGCGCACCATGGCGCCGGGGCCACTGGAGGTGGGGCGCAGATCCATGATGGGTCCGACCACCATGCGGAACAGCGGGAAGCGGGGGGTCTCCAGGTCCGAGATGCAGACGCCCCAGAAACAGTGAAACCCCTGGCCACACTCGGGGGAGGCGCTGCAGAAGAGGCGTGCGGGGGGCGGGCCGGCGGCGGCGAAGGTGGCCGGCAGCAACCACAGGGCTGTCAGCAGCAGGAGGCCAGGCCCCGCAGGAACTCTGGGGCCGGGACCCATCAGCGGCCCAGCTTTCGGCCATCCAGCCGCAGCAGCACGCCCCGGGCGTTGACCATCTGGAGCAGTTCGGGTGGCGGAGCATCGAAGGAGTCCTGACCGCCCTCCGAGGGGACGAAGCGGCGAATGGCATCAATGGCGGCCCCGTCGAAGCCCGGCGTGCCCGAGCGGATCATGACGCGGTAGCGCAGGATGCGGCCCCGGTCGTCCATCTCCAGCAGCTTGATCTCGACCTTCAGCTTCTTGAGGTCCTCGTCGGTCAGGTAGGCGGGGACCCGGAAGGACTGGCGCAGGCGCATCTCCAGCTTGCCCAGGTAGGCCTCGCCCTCCCGCGCCTGGGTGCCCTCGCCGTAGGTGGAGCCATCCTCCCGACCGATCATCTCGGACAGCATGGTGGGGCGGGCCCGGGGGTCCTCTTCCTCTGGGGCCTCCATCAGTTCGTCCAGGCTCTTCTTCTTGCGCTTCTTGTCCACCTCGGCCTCTTTTGGCTTCATGGCCTTGGGCAGTTCTTTCTTCTCGGCCTCGTCGTTGCTGATGTTCACGGCCTCTTCGAACTTGTCGGGCTGCTCGTACTTCAGGATCTTGGGCAGCTTGTCTGCCTCCTGCTCCTTGGCGCCCAGCCTGGGGATCAGCATGGCCTGGAGGACCTCGTCACTGGACTGGCCGTAGTCCAGGCTCCAGCGGGGTTTGGGGGGCAGGGCTGCGGGACCTCGGCGGCCCGGTCCCGGCGCCATTCCGCGGTAGGGATTCCAAAGGCCGTCCTCGGGGGCCCGGCGGCTGACGGCGGCGATGTGGGGGCGTCTGGAGGTGTGGACCTCAATGGCGGAGGGCATGCGCGCCAGGGGGCCTTCAACTCCCCGGGGCCGGGCCTTGAAGGGGAGGGCGGGAGGCAGGCGCGCCGGCCCCACAGGCCCCAGGACCGCCTCTGGCCCCATGGCCCGGGCGGCCTGCATGAGGAACAGCCCCATCAGCAGGTGGACCACCAGACTTACCAGCACTCCTGCGAGGATCTGTCCGAGGCCCAGGTTGTTCAGGGGCTGCAAGAGCCCCTCAGGTTCATTGATCATCTTCCTCTGATACCAAGCCAAACTTGGTGATGCCGGACTTGCGGATGGCGGCCATCAAGGCCAGCACCCGGCCATAGGGGATCTCCCGGTCAGCCTTGAGATAGCACTCCTTGTCGTCCTGGAGCTTCTTGTTCAGCAATAGCTTGTCTTCGATTTGCTTCAGGCACCCGAGGAATGCGGCGTCCTGCTCTGGAGCCTGGGCAGCCGCGCCGCCTTCAGCGGTGGCTGGGGGGGCTGAGGGGGCGGCTGAGGGGGCGGCAGCAGGCGCCGAGCAGTCCGCCGCCAGGGTGTCCCCGATGTAGAACTTCAGCTCCTTGGTCATCACCACCACGATCTTGCGCTCTTCGGCCAGGTTCACGGGCTCGGACTTCACCTTGGGGAGGCTGATGGGGACATTCTGGCTGCGGTCCTCAAGCTCCTCCTCCAGGGTCACGCACTTCTCGGCCTTCAGCTCCAGGTTGGAGACCAGGCGGCGCTGGCGGGCCAGCATCTCCTCCTGATCCATGAGCTGGTCTTCCAGTTCGCGCATGCGCTCTTCGCTGACGGTGGAGGTCCCCTCCAGGGTGTAGGCCTTCAGCAGGCGGGCCTTCTCCTGTTCGGCCTGGATGGTCTCCACCGAAGAGGCGACCATGAAGATGGTCAACAGCACCAGCATCACATCCACCAGGGGGGTGATGTTGATCTCAGAGAGGGTCCCGCCTATTTCCCCATCATCGTCGTGGCGGCCAGCAGACATTCCCATCTGGGCACCCCCGGTTTAGTGGAAGAAGTGGCGGCGGACGATGTTGAGGAACTCCGCGTTGAAGCCGTCAATCTGGGAGTTCACCGCCCGCACCTTGCGGACGAACCAGTTGTAGGCCATGACCGCGGGGATGGCTGCCAGCAGGCCCACGGCGGTGGCCACCAGAGCGTGGGCCATGGGGCCGGCCACCTTGTCCAGGATGACGCCGCCCTGGACCTTGGGGATGCGGTCGAAGGCCTCCACGATGCCCCAGACGGTGCCAAAAAGTCCGATGAAGGGGGCGGTGGCCCCGGTGGTCCCGAGGAACGGCACCATGCGCTCGCTGCGCTCGGTCTCCTCCTGACGGGCCCGGCGGAGGGTGCGCTCAATGTTGTCCATGGCGAAGTCGTTCTTCTCCTCCGTGGCCTTGAGGCGCCCCATCTCCTTGTAGGCCTCCCGGAAGACCCGGGCCACGGGGCTGTGGGTGAAGGAGGTGGACAGCTCAAAGATGCGGTCCAGGTCGCGGACATCGAAGAACACCCGCAGGAAGCTGCGGTTTCCCTTCCAGGCGCGATCAAAATAGAACCACTTGGTGCCGATGATGAACCAGCAGGCGAGGGACATGAAGATCAGGATCAGCAGGACTGCCTGGACCATCCCAGAGGCCTCGACCAGAACCTTGAAGACATCTACCTTGTAGGTGTCGGCAGCAGCGGGCAAAAACAGGAAAAGGCTCATGGCTTCTCCAAGCGGTTGAAAGACCGCTCAGTAGCTAGCACGCCGGGGCCGCTGGTGTCAATCCTAAGGGTGCGTCAGGCGTCTTCGTCGTCCAGGGGCAGGGCGTCTTCTTGGGGGGCTTGGGCGCGGCGGGCCAGGACCCGGAGGACCAGGGTCTCCATGAAGCCGAAGGCTATGTAGAAGGCCATGAAGCCGAAGACCAGCCAGCGGGGGCCCCAGAGGAAGGACAGGGTGCCCAGGTAGCCCACAAGAAGCAGGGTCAGGACCAGGGCCTCGCGGCGGTTCCGGGCGAAGAACTTGCGGTAGGAGACGGTGGAGACCATGAGGAAGGCCAGGAAGACCACGAAGCCCGCAGCCAGGACCGGGGCGATCTGTTTGGCACCCAGTTCGGTGGCCAGGACCAGGGAGGCCAGGGTGCCTGCGGCCATGGGGATGGG
>CAZMEC010000277.1:0-3620 GCA_964565265.1 uncultured Myxococcales bacterium | reverse complement strand
CGGAGGGCAGCAAGGTCAAGCTGCGCATCCCCAAGCGCGTCCTGGCCTCCTGCCTTGGCACCAGCCCCGAGACCGTGAGCCGTACCCTGACCCGGCTGCAGGACGAGGGCATCATCACCACGGACGGCCGCCTCATCACCATCCTGGAGCCCAAAAAACTGGAAGCCATGCTGGAGGGGGAGTAGGCCAACCCATGAAAGTCCTGCTGGTCAACCCGCCCTTGGACCTGGCTGAGTTTTTGTTCAGCACGCCGCCCTGCTCGGTGCTGGGGCCGCTGTATTCGGCGGCGGTGCTGCGGGCGGACTTCGAGGTGGCGCTGGCGGACAGCTTCCTGCTGCCGGGGGCGCTGCCGGCCAAGGGGGCGGGGCAGGGGACGGGGCGGGCGCGGCTGGGGGGCAGCTACGAGGAGTTGCTGCGGGAGATTGAGGGGCGGCACCGGGAGTTGGACGCGGTGGTGATCCACAAGGCGCGGTTCTTCGGGCACAAGGCGCGGCCCGAGCTGGCGGCCTTCCTGGCGGGGCTCAAGGCGCGGTATCCCGGGGCGCTGCTGCTGCTGGCGGACCTGTTCTTGGGGGATTTGTACCTGCCGCCCTACCAGCCCCTGGACTATCTGCGCCAGTACCCGCTGCTGGACGGCGTGCTGCACGGGGCCGGAGAGGGGGCGCTGTCGACCCTACTTAAATCCCCGAAGCCCCTGTGGAATAGGGTACCGGGCTGGTCCTTTCGGGGGGCGGACGGGACGCTGGTTGATGGAGGTTTCCACTATGACCAGGACCCGGGGGACCTGGACCTCATCCCGGCGCCGGCCTACGACCTGCTGGGGACGGAGCGCTACGCCCGCTTCTTCCAGGAGGCGGAGGCGCTGGACCTGGTGCAGGAAAGCCACGACGGCCTGCCCATGCTGGCGCTGATGGCGACGCGGGGCTGCAACCACGGCTGCTTCTTCTGCAGCATGCCGGACTACAAGATTCGTTGGCGTCGGCACTCGCTGGAGTACCTGGAGCGGACCCTGGGCGCGCTGGCGGCGGCGGGGGGCGTGGGGAAGTTCGTGTTCACGGACCCGGTGTTGAACTCCGACGGGCCTCACTTCAAGGCGCTGCTGCGGCTGCTGGTGGACCGGGGGTACCGCTTCCACATCCCCAACGGGCTGCGGGCCACGGCGCTGGACGACGAGGTGCTGGACCTGATGAAGGCGGGGAGCGCGGCGCTGATCACCTCCATGGAGACGCCTGACTGCGATCTGCTGCGGCTGCACATCAACAAGGGCATCCTGCCGGACGAGGTGACCAGCCTGGCGCGGCGTTGTTACAGCAAGAAGCTGCCGCTGAAGATCCACTATGTCATCGGCATGCCCGGCGAGACGGTCAGGCAGGTCAACGCGACGCTGGCCTTCGCGGCCTATCTGTTTGACAACTTCGGGGCCCAGCCGTTGGTGCAGATTGCCACGCCCATTCCGGGGACGCAGATGCAGCGGGAGGCCTCGGCGGCGGGGCAGTTGACGCTGCCCTTGGAGGATATCGCGGCGCAGCTTCCGGTGCTGTTCCAGGCGCGGTCGGTGATCAGCACGCCGGGGCTGCCGGCGGAGACGGTGACGGCCATGCAGGGGCGCTTCCAGCGGTATGTGGTGGCGGAGCACCCGTTGGAACTGACGGTGGTGCCGGGGTATGGGTGCAACAACCACTGCCACCATTGCATGGTGCGGGGGCTCGAGGCGCCGGGGCGGTCTCTGGAAGCGCACCTCGAGGCGGTGCAAGATGCGGTGTCTAGGGGGGTGCGCACGCTGGTGGTGGAGGGGGGCGAGCCCACGCTGTATGCGCAGCTTTTTGAGCTGGTGCGGGGGGCGCGGGAGGCGGGCATGAGCGAGGTCATGGTGGAGACCAACGGCCGCCGCTGTGCCTACCTGCCCTATGCGCGGGGGCTGCTGGACGCGGGGGTGACCATGCTGTTCGTCACCTTCCAGGGGGGCAACCCCGGGGACCACGACCGGGTGACGCGGGCGCCGGGCTCTTTCCAGCAGGGCGTGCAGGGGCTGACCAATCTGCTGGCCTGCGGGTTTGAAAACCTGGCGGTGAATCTGTCGCTGCATCGGCATCTGCTGGTGGGGGACGGGCTGGCGGCGGCGGTGGAGGGCTTCGCGGGGCTGGGGGTGCGGCGCTTCATGCTGCAGTACCCGACGCCCTTTGGGGCCTTCGGGGGGCAGGCCCGGACGCTGCCTCGGTACGAGGAGGTGGCGGGGCCGTTGGTGGCGCTGTTTGCGCGGTTCCCCCAGCTTGAACTGAAGGTCATGAACCTGCCCTTCTGCGCCCTGCCGGGGCACGAGGCACATATCCACCCGGACCTCAACAACCTCGGGCGGCTGCCTCTGGATGGGGACCGGGACGAGGCCATCGTCACCCTGCTGGCCTGCGGCAAGGTCAAGGATGGGCGCTGCGAGGCGTGCTCCTACGGGTTCCTGTGTACGGGGTTCCTGGAGGGCAAGCTGGGTGCGGGTGGGGGCCCGGGGGAGGAGGACCTGGTGTCCAACTCCCTGGACTTCGTGGAGCAGGGGCGGCTGCCGGGCTTTGCGCCGCGGGCGGTGGGCTGCGAGGGTGCGGGGCTGGCCCTGGGGGACAAGGCGCTGCGGCAGGTGCTGCTGCTGGGGGACGGAGGCGCCACGGTGTACGGGACCGAGACGGGCGACTTCTCGGCGGAGGAACTGGCCGAGCTGAAACACGAGGCTCAGCAGCTTTTCCTGGATGTAAGCGGCAAGGTGGCCCTGGACGACTTCCAGGCGGACCTGCGGCAGCTTCGACTGGCGGCGGAGTGCCGGGACTGCGGGCTGCGGCGGGGCTGCGCGACGGCGTGGACGGTGGACCCGGCGCTGCCCTTCGGGGCCCAGGAGTCCTGGCTTCAAGGCCAGCTTGGGGGGCTGCGGGGGCGGGTGCTGGACCTGGGCTGCGGAGAGCTGCGGTACAGGGACCTGGTCGGCGAATTGGTGGGGACGGGGGCGGTTGAATACCACGGGGTGGAACCCGACGGAGCGGCGCTGGAGCGGCTGCGGGCGGCGGGGATTCCCATGACCCTCACCCAGGGCACCCTGGAGGAGTATCAGGCGCCCGCGGCCAGTTTCGATGCGGTGCTGCTGCTGCGCAGTGTGCACCATCTGCCCAGGCTGGCGGAGGCTTTTGCGAAGATCGCAGCGCTGCTGAAACCGGGAGGCACGGTCATCCTGGCGGACGGCCTGCCCCTGGCGCTGCTGCGCTCCCAGGAGGCCGCCCGGGCCGCAAGGGAGAGCCTGGCGCCGCACTTTGAGCACTATCGCAACTGGGGCTCGCAGCAACTGCTGGAGTTCCTGGCCCCCCTGGGCCTGCCCCTGGAGGTCGAGGAGCACCACCCCATCACCCCAGCCACGGGAAACCTGTGGCTGCTGCGGCTGAGGAGGATGTGACCCTCACTGGCCACGCCGGCCGGTGCCCTCCCCCCTCGGGGGAGGGTTGGGGAGAGGGGGATTGCAGGGCAGATAGCGGAGTGTGGCTGGCGATGGAACCCGTGCCCTCATCCGGCGCTTCGCGCCACCTTCCCCCACGGGCTTGCTATTGATCACAAGTCATTGAGTGCCGCTCAGGACAAGGTGCTGGTTT
>CAZMEC010000276.1:0-3624 GCA_964565265.1 uncultured Myxococcales bacterium | reverse complement strand
CCACCTTGGACCGCCTCCGGCAGGCCATCGTGGTGGCCGCGGGCCAGGCCTTCCCTTTCAGCGCCAACGAGGTGGAGGCCTTCCTGCGCACCCTCCTGGTGACGCCCCAGGGGGCGGGTCCCGTGGCCGCGGTGGCCATGCTCTTCGCCGCCGGCCCCTTCTTCAAGGCCCTTGCCGTGGCCGCCTCCAGCGCCCTGGATCTGCCCCCCGCCAAGCCCTTTCGAGGGATTCGACTGGCCGCCATCCTCCTGGCCGGCGGTGGCTCCGTGCTGCTGCTGTTCCTCTTCCTCCTGGGCCGCGTTGCCTTTGGCCTCCTGGAGCCCTACGGCCTGGAACTCCCCCGGATCCCCAGCGGCGGGGTGGCGGGGTTTCTGTTCTTTGGCATCCCCGTGATGTTGGTGTTCCTGGTGCTGGGGCGCCTGGCGGTGGGCAAGAACCTGGCCTTCCGCTGGCTCCTCCCGGGGGCCCTGGTGTTCTGGCTGGGCTGGGAGGTGGGGGCCGCCGTCATGGGGCTGTACCTCCACCAGCTTGCCGCCCTCTCCACGGCCTATGGCTCCCTGACCAGCTTCGCCCTGATCCTGGTGTGGACCTACAGCGTAGCCAGCATCTTCATGTTCGGCTTGTGTGTGTCCCGGGAGACCGAGCTGTTCATGCTCCGGCGCCGGGCCCACCGGCATAGCTGAGGGCCGCCGTCACCAGAAGGTTCACCAGGGCCTCGTAGTCCAGCCCCGCCGCCGCCGCCGCCTTGGGCAGCAAGGACGCCTCGGTGAAGCCCGGGATGGTGTTGGTCTCGATGACCTCCACCCGATCCGCCGGCTCGTTCCAGATGAGGTCCGTGCGGCTCAGGCCCCGGCAGCCCAGGTACTTGTGGGCCAGGAGGCCTGCCTCCTGGAAGCGCTCGGCCAGGGCCCTGGGGATGGGGGCCGGGCACAGCTCGTCGGACCCATCAGCCTGGTACTTGGCCTTGAAGTCAAACCAGGACGAGACCCGGGGCCGGATCTCCACGATGGGCAGGGCCCTTGGCGCCAGGCCCTCCCGGGGATCGTCGATGACCCCACAGGTGAACTCCCGCCCCTTGATGAAGCCCTCCACCAGGAGATCCCCCGACAGGGGCAGCAACTCCTCGAGGATGGGCAGCAGCCCCGAGGGCTCCCGCACAATGCTGACCCCCACGCTGGACCCGGAGCGGCAGGTCTTGACCACGCAAGGGATGCCCAGGGCCGTGATGTCCTGGAGGATCCGAAAGGAGTCGCAGCGCCAGTCCGCGCTGGTGAACCACACCCCGGGGGGCGTGGCCAGGCCGGCGCAGCGGTAGACATCCTTGGCTCGAGGCTTGTTCATCGCCAGGGCCGAGGCGGCGCAGTCCGACCCCACAAAGGGCAGCCCCGCAAGCTGCAACATCCCCTGCATGGTCCCATCCTCACCGTTGGCGCCGTGCATCACGGGGAACACCAGCCCCCCATGTTCCTGCAGGAAAGCCAGCCCTTGAGCCAGGTTGCAGCGCCGCCAGGTGGGGTCCACCTCGGGGGGACAGTCCTCCCCGGGGGGCAGGTGCCAGACCCCGTCCTCGCCAATCACCACCGGCAGGGGCAGGAAGCGCTCCCGGCACAGGGCCCGGTAGACCCCCCGGCCCGATCGCAGGGATACGCTGTGTTCGCCGCTCACCCCGCCCATCAAGACCAGCACCTTGACCCTGGACTGCATCTCGCCTCCCTTCATGAGAACCGGCGATAGACCAGCGCCAGCACCGCCCCCGCCGCCACAATCCAGAACAGGATGTCCCAGAAGCTCAGCTTCTCCTTCTTGTCCTTGCCCTGGCCGGTGACCTTCTTGGCCCCCTGACGCATCCGCCGCAGGAGCCCTCCACCGGGGGCCGGGGCTTTCATTTTTTTGGGTGCCTTGCCCATGGCCTCTCCTCCTCCTGGCCGCCTTGGCCAAAATGCTTGCGAGATTCTAATCCCGAAGCCGAGCGCCCGCCATTTCTCTTGTGAGGGTCCCACCTTCGTGGTATTGCGCCGGCCCATGAACGGTGGGCTGGGACAAGGGGAGGTCTTCTCCCTCCTGTGTGCCTTGTGCTGGGGGGTGGCGGTGATCCTCTTCCGCCGCAGCGGCCTGAGCGTCCCGCCCCTGGCCCTCAACCTGTTCAAGAATGTCTTCGGCACCGTGCTGTTCCTGATCACCATGCTGGTCCTCCAGGTCCCCCTGCTCCCCCCCGAGAACACCCTGGCGGATTTCTGGATCCTCTTTGGGTCCGGGATGCTGGGCATAGGGCTCTCGGACACCCTCTTTCTTTGGTCCTTGAACCGCATCGGGGCGGGCTCCATCGCCGTGGTGGAGTGCCTGTACTGTCCGTTGGTGGCCCTCTGCGCATTTTTCTACCTGGGGGAGGACCTGGGCCCCGTCCTGCTGGTGGCCATGGGCCTGATGACCGCAGGGATCCTCGTGGCCTCTCGGGGAGAAAAGGGGGGCCCGGGGGGCTGCGACGCGGGGGGCGGCAAGGTCTGCTGGCGGGGCACCCTGGCGGGGATCCTGTCCATGGTGGGGATGGCCGTGGGCATCGTGGTGGCCAAGCCCGTGCTGAACCACAGCAATGTCTGGTGGGCCGTGGTCATGCGCCTCTCCGGGGCGTTGGTGTTCCTGGGCCTGCTGGCCTTCCTGCCCCGGATCCGGGGGGCCTACCGCCGGGCCTTCACCCCCGGCCCCCACTGGAAGCCCATGATCCCGGCGTCCTTCGCGGCCACCTATCTGGGCATGACCCTTTGGATCGCCGGGATGAAGTACACCGACACCTCCGTGGCCAGCGTCCTGAACCAGTCCAGCACCATCTTCATCCCCCTGCTGGCGGTGCTGTTCCTCAAGGAGTCCATGCCCCCCAGGAAGATCCTGGCGGTGGTCCTGGGCTTTGGCGGCATCCTGGTGCTGGCGCTGAGCTGAGAGGGGCCCCGTCCAGGGGCGTCCAACCGCCCGTTTTCGTTTGACTTGCGGGGTAACTGCTGGTAAAAGCCCGCCACCGTGTATTGTACGCGCCGCCCGGGTGTGGCGACGCGGACCTCTACCAAGAAGGAGAACGACCATGGCTACCATTCGCAAGGTCAGAGGAATCCTGGGCAAGAAGATCGGCATGACGCAGGTGTTTGACGACAAGGGCAATGTGGTCCCCGTCACGGTGGTCGAGGCCGGCCCCAACACCGTCATCGGCAAGAAGTCCGAAGCCGGCAAGGACGGCTACGCCGCCATCCGCCTGGGCTATGATGTGATGCGTGAGAAGCTGGCCACCAAACCCCAGATCGGGGAATTCAAGAAGGTGAACCTGTCCCCCATGCGCCACATCCGCGAGCTGCGCATCAACGAAGACCAGCTTGGCGACTACGAAGTGGGCACCGTGCTGAAGGCCGATGTCTTCGAAGTGGGCGACTATGTCAGCATCTCCGCCAAGGGCAAGGGCAAGGGCTTTGCCGGCGTCATGAAGCGCCACAACTTCTCCGGCGGCCACGACAGCCACGGTGTGGCCGAGTACTTCCGCCACGGTGGTTCGGTGGGCTCCAACAGCTTCCCCGCCAAGGTCTTCAAGGGCAAGAAGATGCCCGGTCACATGGGCAACAAGCCCCTGACCGTGGAGAACCT
>CAZMEC010000275.1:0-3652 GCA_964565265.1 uncultured Myxococcales bacterium | reverse complement strand
GAGAAGTTCACCCAGGGCTGCCCGTAGAGGGCGCCGGCGGCCTCGCTGCTGACCACGAAGAGGTCCATGGTCAGGGTCACGGTGCCGTCGTCGGCGTTGACGGCGCGGGTCACGCTGCCCCAGCCCGAGTCCAGGTTCAGCAGCTTCTGGTGGACGCCGTTGCCCACCACGGAGGTGAGCGTCACGCCACCCACAGCGCTGACGCAGGTGTCCGTGGGGATGAGGTCATCCTGATCCTGGGGCTTGAGGACCAGATCGGGGACCACCTCGCAGGAGGGGCAGGTGCCGGGCTGGGTGGCGGTGAAGCTGACCAGGCCGGCGGAGGCGTTGGCGGCCTTGCCCTGGATGCTGGTGAGGCTGTCAAGGGCGGCAGGAGTGCAGTAGTTGCCCTGGGCGTCGGCCAGGCGCTTGAAGCCGGTGGAGCCGGTGCTGACATCTACCACGGCATAGGGGACGGGGTCGCCATCCTCGGTCACGACGCGGCCCTTGAGGCAGGCCTTGCAGCCCACGAAGAAGGAGTCGTCGCAGTCCAGGTCCGACTCCTCGGGGGTGCAGGGGAGCTGGATGTTGGCGGTGGTGCAGGCGCCCGGGCACTGGCTGGGGGCGCTGCCGGTGGTGACGGTGGCGGTGGCTGCCACGCGCTGCTGCCCCACGCCGTGGGCAGCCATGACGCGCACCTCAGAGTCCGTGCGGGCAAGGATGCAGAAAGACCCATCGGCGGTGCCAAAGCCCGAGGAGTTGCCGTCGTACTGGTCGCTGTCAATCATCAGGTCGGCGCCGGAGGCGGGCTTGCCCTCGCAATCGAGGACAGTGCCGGAGACGCAGGTGGTCTCCATCTCCTTGTCGCAGTTCCACCAGGAGAAGTGGCTAACCTGGGTGACGAAGGCCAGGCGGTCTTCGTTTTGGGAGTACTTGTGCACCACGCCGGTGCCCTCTTCGATCCACTTGCCGCTGGCCTCGTCGAAGTGCCAGGCGGGGACCTCTTCGTTCTCGGTGAGGGTGGTGTCCTCGGGCAGCAGCATTTCCACGGTGAGGGTCTCGCCGGCCTTGATCTTCAAGGGGTTGCCCTCGGCGTCCAGGACCTGAAACTCGGCCATGGCGAAGGTCTCAAGCTGGGCCTCGGCGCCGGCCTCGGTGGTGGCGCTGAAGTCGCCGGGGGCGGCCAGGACCTCGGGGGAGTTCACATCAATGGAGCTCATGCGAAGGAGGGCCTCGCCAGTGACGGCGCCGCCGTTGACATCCACCAACCCGCCGGCGGGAATGGAGACCACGCCGCCGGGGAAGGCCAGTTCGCTGCCGGAGGCCAGATCCACGGTGCGGCCGGGGGCCCGGGGCAGGAGGATGGCGTTCACGGTGGCGCGGCCATCGGTGAACATGGTGCCCGTCTTGGTGACGGTGGCAAAGGCCGGGTGGGCAAAGCGGACCACCAGGCGCGCCTCGGGGGCCAGGCCATCAAGGAAGTAGAAGCCCTCATAGTCGGTGGTGGTGGTCTTGGCCCCCAGGGTCACCTCGACACCCTGAAGGGGGGCCCCACTGGAGTTCAGCACCTGGCCCACGATGGCGTTCTTCTCGGGGAAGTCGATGGGGTTCAAGTCAGGCGCCACGGCGTCCCCCGGGTCCCCCCCAAGATCCTCGCCCACAAGGATGTCCTGGCCCTGGCCGCCGTCCTGCGGGCCCCCGTCGTCCGAACTGCTGGAGCAGCCGAAGGCAAGCAGGGCTAGAAGGCTCAGGGCAAGAAGGAGGGATCGGGTGACAGACTGCATGGAAGACTCCGTTCCAAAGGGTGATGACGCAGCAAGATAAGGCCTGAGGGGCCCAGATTCAAGAGTTCGTCGGGGCGGGCTGCCAATCAAGCACCTCACGCACCTTTTTGGCCAGGGTCTGGGGCAGGTAGGGCTTGGCCAGGAAGCTCAGGCCCGCCTCCACGACCCCGTGGTGGACGATGCTGTCTTCGGCGTAGCCGGAGGTGAAGAGAATCCGGCTCTCGGGGTGAAGGGGGGTGAAGCGACGGGCAAGCTCCTGGCCATTCATCTTGGGCATGACCACATCAGTCAGCAGCAGGTGGATGGGCTGGGGATACGCTTCCGCAAGGGCCAGCGCCTCCTGACCGTCGGCCGCAGCCAGGACCTTGTAGCCAAGGCGCCGCAGGATCACCAGGACCAGTTCCCGGATCCGCTCTTCGTCCTCTGCCACCAGGATGGTTTCAGTGCCACCGGGCATCTGGGAGGCAGGGTTGGCTTGGGGCAGGGCAACAGCGGCCCCTACGGCCCGGGGAAGGCGGATGCTGAAGGTGCTGCCCTGTCCCACCTGGGAGTCTACCTCGATGCAGCCCCCCATTTGGGTCACGGCGCCGTAACTAGTGGCCAGCCCCAGGCCCGTCCCCTTGCCCAGGCCCTTGGTGGTGAAAAAGGGCTCGAAGAGGCGGGCCTTGACCTCGGAGGTCATGCCGTGGCCGGTGTCCCTGACGGCCAGCAGCACCTGATCCCCGGTGATGGCCCCGGCGCGACCACTGCAGGCGGGGCTACCTGCGGGCAGGTTGGCGGTGGTAAGGGTGAGCTGCCCCCCGTCGGGCATGGCATCCCGGGCGTTCACCGCAAGGTTCGCGAGGATCTGCTCGAACTGGCCGGGATCAACCATGACGGCCCAGAGGTCGGGCTCCAAGGTGGTGACCAGGCGGATGTCCTCACCGATGACCCGGATGAGCATCTTCTGCACCGAGTCCACCAGGTCGTTCAGGTTCACCAGCCTCGGCACGATGGGCTGCTTGCGCGAGAAGGCGAGGAGCTGCCGGGTCAGCTCAGTGGCGCTGCCGGCGGCCTTGAGGATCTCCTTGAGGGCCTCCGCCAGGGGCTCGCTGGGATGGTGCAACAGCAGCGCCAGTTCGGCGTTGCCCACTATGCCCGTCAGCAGGTTGTTGAAGTCATGGGCCACGCCCCCGGCCAGCCTGCCCACGGCCTCCATCTTCATGGCCTGTTGTAGCTGCGCCTCCAGGGCCAAGCGCTTGCCCTCGGCCTCCTTGCGCTCGCTCCGGTCGATGGGGTACCCGGCCAGAATGGTCTGGCCCCCCTGGGTGATGGGGAACTTGATGGTATCGTAGCTGCGCCCACCCAGTTCCTCTTCCAGGTGCAGCACCTTGCCCTTGGAGACCACCGCCCAGTCGTCCGCCGTGATCTTGGCGGCAAACTCCGGCGGGAACAGCTCGAACATGGTCTTGCCCACCATTTGGCTTCCCCGGATGCCAATCATCTGGATGTAGTTCTCGCTGGCATGGAGGACCCGGCTCTCCGTCTGGGTGCACTGTTTGATGTAGGCGAAGATGGGGCTTCGGCTGATGAAGAGGGACAGCAACTCCTGGCTTTCTTTGAGGCTTTGTTCAGCTTTCTTGCGTTCGGTGATGTTCTCGAAGGCCACGGCCAGCCGCTGCTCCGGAAGCGCGAAGGCCCTGATGCGAAAGGCCCCCGAAAGGCGCTGATCCTCGTAGTGCAGATCCTCGGCCTCAAAGACCTTGCCCGTGCGCATTACCTCAAGGTACTTGTCGGTAATGCCGGCCTCCGTGGCCGTGGGCCAGATCTCTTTGAACTCCCGCCCCTTCCAATCCTGGGGGTCCAGCCCGGTGAGGCGCCGGGCCTCCGGGTTGCCGCTTAGCAGGTAC
>CAZMEC010000274.1:0-3665 GCA_964565265.1 uncultured Myxococcales bacterium | reverse complement strand
TCGGGGGGATGTCAGGCCACAGAAGGGGGATGTGGTGACGGCGACATCCCCCTCTGCAACCCCTCAGAAACAAACGAAAAGGGGGATGTGGGGGATGTGGGGGATGTTTTTTCTATCCTTACGCGTACATGCACGCATACGCACACGCATGACGCACGCATGTACGCAAAGAGTGGTTCGGATAACATCCCCCACATCCCCATCATCCCCCAAACCGAACCAAATCAATCAGTTGCGTGCGGGGATGTCCCTGAAAAACATCCCCCCAAGGCCACCGCAACATCCCCCGCCATTGATTTAGCAGACCTGGAAGACTCCGACGACCCAGCCCAGGAGGTGGAGCCATGACCCAGCCCCTCTGCACCCTCTTCGTCGCCACGGACCTCAGATCCCTTGTGGGGGACTTCCTTCTGGATTCCGAACGCGAGGTCCTGGTTGACGGACGCCTCCACCGGCGCCTCGACCCTAACTACTTCGCCTGGCTGCGCCACCAGATGCAACTGGCCAAGACCGCATGCAATTGCGGCAAGCTCTCCCGCGTTGCCTTCGACGAACTTCGCAACCGCTTCAACGCCATTCAGGACCAGGCGCTTGAAGCCTTCGGTGAGTCGGCCCTGCTTGACGCAGTCGAGCGGTTGGACCCGAAGGCCTATTCAGCCCCTGGGAAATCCACGCCGGCGCACGCGGTCAACCCACCCGCGAAGATACCGGAGGCCCCGGTGGAACCTCGCCCACCGCATGCCGGACCAGTAGCCTCTCCAATGCCCAGCCAGGCCTTCGAGGGCCATCGGGTCCACTCGTTCCCCAAGGAAGCGCTGCCAGGATGCCCGTTCAACCATCCGGTCACCGCTGAGGCAAAGGCCATGGTCGACTCCATACGAGAGTCTGCCCTCGCCGCCGGTTGGACCGAGGCCGAGCTGTACCAGACCCGTGGCCGCTTCGCGTTCCCGTGTGGCGGGGATTACGGGGTCGTCTGCTTCATCCACCCGGGCCAGCGCCTCGGCCAGGTCACTTCCCAGACCATTCAGCTCATCTGCAAGGCCGGCCATTCCTTGCACTTCTACAGGAGGACTGCCGCATGAAAGAGGTCACCGATTCCAAGACCGCCGTCAAGTGCGCCGACTGCCTGCACGCCAAGCAGTTCCGGGAGGTCAACGAGGCCACTGGCTGCTATGTCCTGAAGGTCCGCTGCGCCAAGGGCCACTGGGCCCGCAGCAGAACCCAGGGGGCCTGCGACCTCTTCCGGGTCCTGGCCAGGCGGTCCAGCAAGTGCCGGGACTACCTCTCGATGTCCGACACCGATGAGGAGCGCAAGGAGTACCTGCAAGGGCTCTCGGCGACCCTGCCGCTGGAGCGCATCGTCTACGACCCAGACGGGGAGCCTGTTGACATTGAGGAGGTCCAGAAATGGCAATCCGCAATGTGAGCGCGGCCAAGGTCATGCCCCCCGAGGTGCTCGCCCAGGTCATGGACGCGTTGGGTGGGGGGGCCTGCTGCATGTGGGTGCCGGCGCGCAGGAACCTCAACCGCCGCTACCGCAACGGCTACATCCAGAAGCTCCGTGAACAAGGGTTTTCAGCTGCTGACATCGCGCAGCGGCTGTTCATCTCAGAGCGCACCGTGTGGCGCGTTCTGGCCAGGCTGAAAGACAGCCACAAACAACAAGGAGGAAGACAATGAAGACGAGCACGAAGCGCAACCAGGCAGCAGAAGACCGGAGGGAACTCCGGGTCACCCTCAACGGCGAACTCAAGGTCATCGCCAGGCCCGTGGCCGATGGGTTCGAGATCGTCATGGGGCCGGGCGAGCCGGACGAGGTGTGCTTCTCGGCAGACGGGAAGGTCACCGTCAACATCGGGTGCCAGGAGCCGGAACCGGAGGTGACGCCCTGAGTGACTTGATGTGAAGGCTGGGGCTGAGGGGGGCGGTGGCCGCCCCATCGGACCCGGCGCCAGGCGGAGGCCGGCAGTGAAGACACCAATCTGGGAGGCATTGCGATGAAGAAAGAAAAGCGGATCTGCAAGGGCATGTCCCGCCTCAAAAACCGACCCTGCCGGAACGAAGCCGTCCCAGGCAGCGACTACTGCAAGTTCCACGGCGGAGGCTCTGTGGGTGGCCCGGGCGGCAAGGGCCGTCCGAAGGGAAGTCCGAAGCCCGCCGGAGCTGGTGGGCCTGCCATCGGCAACACCAGTGGCCTGCGCCACGGGGCCTACTCCTCCAAGTTGCCCCCCGAGGAGCGGGAGGTCTTCGAGGAGATCCTGGAGGCCTACCTGGCCGATGTCCCCAACCCGTCCGTCACCGACCGGCGGGCCCTGGAACGCCTGGCGATCCTGGAGACCAAGTGGCAGGTGGCGGTGACGCAGGGTGCACCCGCTGATGCGCTGGATGTCCTGCACCGCCTGCTGCATCGAGAGCTCAAGGCCCTCCAGGTCACCCGCGAGTCGAAGGACACAGCCCGGACCTCGGGGACCACACCCGCTGAGGTGGTGGCTTCGCTGCTTCTGAAGATCCGGGAGCGCCAGAACATGCTGCCTGGCCCCGTTCATCAGGCCCAGGTAATCGACGCAGAACTGGAAGACCCAGGCAGCACCGCCGACCCGGAGGAGGACTGAACCGTGAAGGCTGGGATTCTTTTGTCAGATAACACGCCCGCCCGCCTCGCGGGGCTCTGCCGGGGTCGCCAAGTGCCGGCGGCCACAAGGTCGCAGAAGACGACTCCCACGCGGGTCTTCGGGGTCATTCCAGGTGGTCATGGTGACGCCTTTTCTAGTGTTTGGCAGGGTGCGGGCGGCAGCGTTTCACAGCGACTCCAGGGCCTCTTCGAGTGCCTCGGTGTCTTCGTGGACATAGACCAGGGTCGCCTCGGAGGTCCGGTGGCCAAGGGCCTTGCCGGTCAGCACGAGGTCATGGGTCTTCCGGTACAACCTGGTTCCGAAGGTGTGGCGGAGACTGTGGACCGAGAGCCCTGGCCGCTGGATCCCGGCCCAGGCCAGCCAGCATTGGAAGCGGGCCTGGACCTGCCTCGCCGAGATCCGGTCGCGGCGGTTGGACAGGAAGAGGGCCTGCGACTCGGTGTCGGCCTGGATCCGGATCCGGGTGTAGCGGCGCAGCAGGATCCGGAGGTCCGTGTTCAAGAAGCGGGTCTCGGTGCGACCGCCCTTGACCTTGACGGTGAGGCGCTTGGCGTCCAGATCCACCGCACCCAAGTCCAGGCCGACCAGCTCAGCCAGCCGGATCCCTGTGCCCAGCATCAGTTCCAGCATGATCCGGTCCCTGGCTGCGGCGGCCCCCTTCCGGGCCGAGACCTCCCGCAACATGCGCTTGCGCTCGGGGTCGCTGAGGAAGGACGGCGACCTCTTGTCGGTGCGGCGAACCTGGATCCCGGAAGCGGGACTCCTGGCCAGCAGGCAGACATCGGCCAGCCAGCTTCCGAAGGCCCGCAGCGCCGACTTGCAGCGGTTGATGGTGACCTCCTTGCGGCGCCGACCATCGGCCTGGCACTGGACGGCATCCGACGCCACCCAGGCCTGGACCATCCCCGGCGTCACGCCTTCGATTGGCAGGTCGCCAGCGTACCGCAGCAGCCCGACCAGATCCCTCCGGTAGCAGGAGATGGTCTGGGGGCTGCGGCGGTTGGCTTGCAGGTAGACAGTGAAGGACTCAAG
>CAZMEC010000273.1:0-3666 GCA_964565265.1 uncultured Myxococcales bacterium | reverse complement strand
GCGGGTGGCTTCGCGCAGGCGGGCCTGGCACATGGGCTTGCCGATGAGGGCCATGCTTTCGAAGAGGGGCGGGGAGGCCTTGCGGCCGGTGACGGCTATGCGCAGGGGCATGAAGAGCTGCTTGGTGGTGAAGCCCGTGCGCTCGCAGAAGGCCCGCAGGGCGGCCTCCAGGGCGGCGTGGTCCCAGGCCTTCAGGGCGTCCAGTTCGTCGGTCACGGCCAGCAGCATCTCCCGGGCGGCGGCGGCGTCCTGGCCCTTCCCCAGCAGCAACCCCTGGTCGTACTCCAGGGATCCATTGAAGAAGAAATCCGTCATGGGGATGAACTCGTCCAGCCGGGTGATGCGCTCGCGGATGAGGGGGATGGCCTTGCGGATCCGGTCCTCGTCCAACACATCCGACATGATGCGCTGGTAGAGCTGATCCTCGGTCAGATCCCGAATGTAGAGGCCGTTGAGCCAGGCCAGCTTCTCCAGGTTGAACACGGGCTCGCCCAGGCTGACGCGGCTGAGGTCGAAGTTCTCCAACAGGTCCGCCAGGGTGAACTTCTCTTTGTCCTCGGTCATGCTGTAGCCGATCATGGCCAGGAAGTTGACCATGGCCTCGGGCATGATGCCGGCCCGCTTGTAGTAGTCCAGGGAGACGGGGTTCTTGCGCTTGGAGATCTTGGACTTGTCGGGGTTCCGCAGGAGGGGCATGTGGCAGAACTCCGGGGGGGTCCAGCCGAAGGACTTGTAGAGGATGAGGTGCTTGGGGGTTGAGGGGATCCACTCCTCGGCGCGGATCACATGGGTGATCTCCATGAGGTGGTCGTCCACCACATTGGCCAGATGGTAGGTGGGGAAGCCGTCGGACTTGATGAGGATCTGGTCGTCAAGCTGGTCGTTGGGGTAGCGGATCTCGCCCCGGAGCCGATCCTGGATGACGGTCTCGCCCTCTTTGGGCATGCGCAGGCGGATGGTGTAGGGCTCGCCGGCGTCCAGCTTCTCCTTGATCTCCGCCTCGCCAAGCTCCCGGCAGAGGCCGTCATAGCCCGTGGGCTTCTTGAGGGCGAGCTGGCGCTTGCGTAGGTTGTCCAGGCGCTCGGAGCTGCAGAAGCAGCGGTAGGCCGTGCCGTTGGCCAGCAGGCGCTGGGCGTGCTCGGCGTAGATGGCCTTGCGCTCGGACTGGCGGTAGGGGCCGCAGGGGCCACCGATGTCCGGGCCCTCATCCCACTTGATGCCCAGCCAGTTCAGGGCCCGCATGATGCCCTGCTCGTACTCGGGGGCGGAGCGGGTCTGGTCCGTGTCCTCGATGCGAACGATGAACTTGCCGCCGTGCTTCTTGGCGAAGCAGTAGTTGAACAGGGCGATGTAGGCCGTGCCCACATGGGGGTCGCCGGTGGGGCTGGGGGCGATGCGGGTCTTGATCATGGAGTCCTCCGATAAGTGATGGCGCCCTCAGGGGGCGACCGGGTTTTCCTTGTACCAGGCCACGGTGCGGGCCAGGGCCTCTTCCAGGGAGAAGGCGGCGTCAAAGCCCAGAAGCTCGCGGGCCAGGCCTACCTGGGCCTGGGAGCGACGGATGTCCCCATCACGGGCGGGCTCCAGGATGGGCTCCACGGTCTTGCCGGCGGCGGCACAGATGGCCCCCAGCAGGTCCCGCAGGGAGCTCTCCCGGCCGGAGGCGATGTTGATCACCCGGCCCCCGATCCCCGGCGTGGTGGCGGCCAGCAGGTTGGCCCGGGCCACATCCTCCACGAAGAGGAAGTCGCGGCTTTGGTGGCCGTCCCCGTAGAACACCGGGCGCCGCCCCGCCAGCACGGCGGTGATGAAGCGCGGGACCACGGCGGCGTATTCGCTCTTGGGGTCCTGGCGAGGACCAAAGACATTGAAATAGCGCAGGCACACGAAGTCCGTGGTCTGGTTGCCCAGCACCGCAGAGGCAAGCTCGGCGAAGACCTTGTGGGCGCCGTAGGGGGAGATGGGCGTGGGGCGCTCGGTCTCCCCCAGGGGGAAGGCCGTGGACAGCCCGTAGGCGGCGGCGGAGCAGGCCGTGATGACCCGGGGCACCTTGGCCGCCAGGGCCGCTTGATAGACATTGTGGGTGCCGTCCACATTCACCGCGTGGGTGCGCAGGGGCTCAACTATGGAGCGCTGGACGGAGGCCACGGCGGCCAGGTGGAAGACCCTCGCAGCTCCCACCAGGGCAGCCTCCAGGGCGGGGTAGTCGGTGATGTCCCCGGGGACGAACTCCAGCCCCTCGCCAAGCGCAGGCAGGTTCTGGAGCCGGCCCGTGGAGAGGTTGTCGAAGACCCGCACCTTCCAGCCGTCAGCCAGGAGGGCCCGAACCAGGGTGGAGCCGATGAACCCCGCGCCCCCCGTAACCAATGCAAGACCTTTCACGCCAAAACCTCCAATGGATGTCTTCAGGGCTAGAAGAGATGAACCAGTTTGATGGCCTCGGGGACCACCACGAAGTCAACCTGCTGGCGGTAGTCGGCGGCATCCCCACCCACCTGATAGGGCATGGGGCGGTCCGTCTCGACGCGCACGGCGGTGACGAGGAAATCATGGATGCCGGGGCCCTCGAAGGTGCCGTTCCAGAGCTTGTGGAACCCGAAGATGGCCCGCCACATGGAGATGGTGCCCACCCGCAGATGGGCCCGGGCCGGATCCTTGCCCGCGAAGGGCATGACCTTCATGCCGTAGCCGTAATAGGGGACGGTGCCCACCATGGCCACGATGGCCTTGCCCTCAAAGAGGACCTCGCCTTCAGCGTAGGTGCGGCCCTCGCCGGCGAAGGTGACGGCGCTGTTCCCCGGGGCCAGGGCAGTGACCTTCACGGTGGCCTCGTGCTTGAAGACCTGGCGGCGCAGGAGGCGGGGCAGGGTCTTGAAGATGAAGGAGAAGAAGTAGCCCCCCAGGCTTTGGGCCACGGACTTCATGAAGCCGACGCGGTGGCGGGACTTGAGGTCCCGATAGTCGTTCAGGATCTCGGCGTCAATGCCCAGGCCGCCGAAGGTGAAGCGGCGGTCCTCGGCCTCCAGCAGGGCCAGGTTTATGCCGTCCCGGGAGGCGTTCACGGAGAAGCTCTTGAGGTCCTCCAGAATGAAGCCGGAGCTGACCATGCGGGCCATGGCGTTCCCCGTGCCCAGCATGAGGATGCCCACCATAGGGCGCTTGGCGGCAGGGTAGCGGGAGATGCGATCCATGAAGTCAATGACGGTGCCGTCGCCGCCCCCCGCAAAGACCGTGGAGTAGCCCTTGTCGACGATCTCCTGGGTGATGCGGCCGGACTCCTCCTGGGAGGACGAATAGTAGATGTCCTCGGGGTCCACGACCTCGCTGACCAGCTCGCGGATGGCGCCGGAGACGCGCTTGGCGTTGGCATTGAGCAGGACTGCGAACTGCTTGGACATCAGCGGTCCTGTTCCGGGGGCCGGTCCGGGACCTGGGGCCTCAACTCGCGCAGGCGCTTGCCGGGGTAGACATTACCCGCCAGAAAGCCCAGCACCACATAGGAGACGGAGATGGCCAGCAGGGCCTCGGGCAACAGCCGGAAGATCACCAGGGGGACGGAGAGCAGCCCACTGACCATGAAGAAGGTCGTCATGACGCGGTTGGAGGTGCGCTTGACCTTGGGGAAGAGGAAGGGGGCGTTCATGCCAAAGCCCAGCAGGGCGATGA
>CAZMEC010000272.1:0-3696 GCA_964565265.1 uncultured Myxococcales bacterium | reverse complement strand
GCAGGCCCCGAAGCTGGTAGGAGGAGGAGAAGTCACTCCACAGGGCGCCCAGGGGCGGGGGCAGGAAGCCGTCGTCGCCCAGATCGAAGGAGGCCACCATGTAGGGCCGGCGCATGCCCGTGGGGTGGGTGGGCAGGCCGTGGAAGCCCAGGCGCGCCTCCCGGCCCAGGGGGATGTTGAGCGTGATGTCGATGTCCTGGAGGACCTGATCGTAGAGGGCCTTCACATTGCGCTGGATGCCCATGACCAGGGGGTCGAAGTAGCCGTTCTCGAAGTATTCCACGCCGCCGTAGCAGTAGATGGCCTGCTGGCCCGGGCGGGCGCGGATGAAGTAGATGCCGTGGGCGTTCATGCGGGCGCCCAGGCCTGGCTCCGGGGGGACGCCGTAGAGGGAGTCGGCGGTGGTGGAGCAGAAGACGGCGCGGCGGCCCGCCAGGGGGACGCACCAGGTGGCGCCGGGGCCCTCCTGGGAGCAGGCGAAGCCGTCGGGGCAGTCCAAGCCCGAGGCGCAGGCCCGGGTGCAGAAGCCGTTGCCCATCACATCGGAGCGGCAGAAGAGGCCCACCGAGCCGCAGTCCTCGTCCTTGTCACAGGGGGTGCAGAGGCCGTCCTGGGGGCCCAGACAGACGCCCTCGGGCAGGGGGATGTACTTGTCCGCCTGGAGGACCCGGCCGGCCACCCAGGCCTCGGGCTCGATCCAGGGGGTGCCGCCGCCGCCGTTGCCGCCGCCGCCCTCGCTGGGGTCGGGCTTCTTGATCAGGTACACGGTGGTGTTGGAGGCGTCAAAGTCCACCAGGCTGTAGAGGTCGAAGTCCGCCCGGGAGACGGTGAGGGTGCCCCGGCCGTAAAGTTCGGGCTGGGAGACCGTGACCTGGCCCAGTTCGTCGGTGCGGGCCGCAAAGGTATGGCCCGAGTCCATCTGCAAAAAGACCAGGGCGTTCTCCACCGGGGTCCAGGCGCTGGAGGCGAAGACCGTCACCGTGAAGGCTCCGTCCAGGGGGCCACCCCAGGCGCCGCCGGCGGGGCGATCGGGGTCAAAAAGCAGCAGGGCCCCGGGGGCGGTGACGGTGCCCAAGGGCTGGGTCAGGACCACATCGTGGAGGCCGGCGGGGGCGCGGGGGCTGCGGGCATAGGCCAGGCTGGGGCTCTCCACGCGGAGGTCTTCCAGGGGCAGGTCCCCAAGGAAGAAGCTGGCCTTGGGCGAGAAGCCCGCGCCCTGAATGGTCAGCAGGGTGCCACCGTTGAGGGCGGCCCGGGGGGGCTGCACGGACTGAATCACGGGCACGCCATCGGGGCCGCTGTAGTTGAACAGGGCGGGGAAGAGGACGGTGCCCTGGGGCAGCAACAGGGTCAGATCGGCGGTGCCGGGGGGGCCCGGGGGGGCCTGGAAGACCAGGGCCCGGTCGGAGGCCTCCAGGACCTGCGCAAAGCCGGTGCCCAGGCGGACGGCCTGGACGCCCGCCAACCCGGCCCCGATGACGGTCACGGGGAAGCCGCCCTCGGGGGGGCCGTTGTCGGGGGAGAGGGCCGCCACAGATGGCCCCTCCAGGTAGGTGAAGGCCTGGGGCAGCAGCAGATCCGTCTTGCCCTGGAAGCGCAGGTCCACCTTGCCGGGGGCCAGCCCCGGAGGTGCCAGCACCTGGACCACTCCGGTCTGGGCGTCGGCGGAGACGGGCTCGGCCACCTCGTCGCCGATGAGGACCTGGTACCAGCTTAGATCCAGGGGCGGGTCCAGCAGGAGGGTGAGGGGACAGCCGCCCGCAAGGCCGCAGGTGCTTGGGGTCAGCAGGGGGCGCCCCGTGCCATCCGCGGGCAGGTGACAGAAGGCCTGGGGCAGCGCGGCCTGGCCCCAGGGGCTGACCACCTGGATATCATGGCAGCCCTCCCCATCGGGGATGGAGACGGTGCGCTTGAAGGGTGAGAGGAAGCTGCTGGGGACCTCTATCTGGTCCACGAAGACCCTGTCCCGGGGGCTGAAGCGGGCGCCCAGCAGGAGGGCCTCGGTGAAGGCCCCGGCGTAGCCAAAGGAGGGTTCGACGCGCTGGGGGATGGGGTTGCCCTCGAAGGTGTACGCCCCGGGCAACTGGAGGGTGCTGTCGCCTCGGGTGGCGGAGAGGGTTGCAGGGCCTGGCTGGAGTGCCCCGGGGGACAGCAGGACGGCCTCCGTGGGCGAAGTCAGGGCTTCAAGCTGGGCGGGTCGGCCCCCCAGGAGGAAGGTCACGCTGTCGTCCAGGCCACCCCCGGTGACGGTCAGCAACTCGCCGCCGTCCAGACTGCCCCAGGGGGGGCTGAGGCTGGCCAGTTCAAAGGGTGCGACGAAGGTGTAGGCGTCCTCAAGGTAGGCCTTGCTGCCCTCCCAGCGGTGGACCGAGACGGTCACCGGGCCGGGCTGGTGGGGTGGGGTGAAGGCGTTCAGCAGGCGGTCGTTGATGACCACCAAGCGGGTGGCCTCCACATCGCCAAACCAGACCCGCACGCCGTTGGCCACGAAGCCGCTGCCCGTCAGGGTCACGGTCTCGCCGCCCAGGTGGGAGCCCTCCAGGGGAGTAAGGCTTAGTAGAGTGAGGGGGCCCGGGGGAGGCTTGACCTGGGTGTCCTCCAGGTCGGCGGCGTCGGCCGCCCCCAAGAGATCCAGGGTGTCGACAGTGTCCTCCAGGGCGCTGTCCTGCTGGAGGTCCGCGCTGGCGTCGGCGGGGTGCCCGCCATCCTGGCCTCCGTCCCCGCCGCTGCCCCCGCAGCCCCCCAGGAAGAGGGCAAGGGCCAGGGCCAGCACCAGGGATTGAAGCCGTCGGACCGTCATGGGGACCTTCCAGGGCAAAAACACGCCGGGCGGCAGTATACCTTTGCGCGGGCGCGGGCTCCACTAGTTTGAAGGCCCCACCCAACCAATCCGAACCCCGACCGCAAGGGAGGGGGCTGCAGCCTGCCCGTCCGAACCCCGACCGCAAGGGAGGGGGCGTTGCTTGCACCTTGGGGGGCTGGCACGGTATCCTGGGCGCCTGTGACAACTCTTGGAGGTCCCCATGTACCGGTCTGGTCTGCCTCTGCTGTTGGCGCTCCTGCTGTCTGGGGCTTCGGCCTTTGCCCAACCCATGCTGGTCCCGGTGGACCCGGACCGGGGCCCCCTGGCCCTGGAGTTCTACCGGGTGGAGGCCACCTCCGTGGATGGGGCCTTTGGGGCGACGGTCAATCTGGGCTTTCGCAACCCCGGCCCCCGGGCGCTGGAGGCGTCGTTTGTGTTTCCGCTGCCCCGGGGCTGCACGGTCCGGGCCTTTGCCATGGAGGTGGAGGGCCAGTGGCTGGAGGGCAAGATGCTGGAGCAGGCGGAGGCCAAAAAGACCTACAACGGCATCGTCTCGCGGCTGAAGGACCCGGCCCTGCTGGAGCTGCTGTCCTCGGGGCTGTTCCAGGCGCGGGTGTTTCCCGTGGCGGCCAACGGGGTGCAGCGGCTGCGCCTGGAGTTGGTGGGCACGGCGGAGAGGGACGGAGGCCTGAGTCACCTGCAGTGGCCCTTGAAGGGCGCCCGGGGTTTCCGGGCCGTGACGGGGGACTTCACCTTCACCCTGAAGCTGACCACCACGGCACCTTTGAAGGCCGTGTACTCGCCCTCCCACGAGCTGGCCGTGACCCGGAAGGGAGACCACGAGGCCCTGGTGTCGCTGGAGAAGACGGGGCGCAGCTTTGACAGCGACCTGG
>CAZMEC010000271.1:0-3709 GCA_964565265.1 uncultured Myxococcales bacterium | reverse complement strand
CCCCGGGGCAGGTCCAGGCGGAAGTAGCCCCGGCTGTTGACCTCGCCCCGGGCCAAGGTGCGGCCTGCCCGGTCCACCGCGAAGACCGGCATCCCCGTCGCAGGATAGGGCTTGGGCCCGGCCAGGGCCAGGCCGCCACCACTGTCGTACTCGGGGTAGCGCAGTTCGTACAGCAGGCGCCCGACGGCAATCTGGAGGGAGCGGGGGCGGCACAGACCGTATTCCTCGTCACAGTCGTTCCCGTGGCAGACACCGCAGGAGCCGCCACAGCCGTTCCCGCCGCAGTCCCGGAGGCTGCAGTCGGGGACGCAGGGGGCCTCCTGGATGTTGGCGTCGCCAGAGTCCAGCGCCCCGCCGTCCAGGGAGTCCCCGCCGTCCAAGGAGTCGGCGGGTGCATCCTGGTCAAGCAGCGTGTCGTCCAGGTCTGGGGCAGTGTCAGCGAGGAGGTCAGCCAAGGCGAGGGTGTCGGTCGTGTCAGGGGCGTAGTCGGTATCCTCCGGGCTGGCGCTGTCCGTGGTGTCCAGGCTGGTCAGGGTGTCGGACCCCATGCCCCTGCCGAGGTCCGTGCAGGCGCCAAGGGTTGCCAGCGCCAGCAGCAGCAAGAGGGCCAAGGTCATGTATTTCATGCGGCACCCAACCTATGGTGTCCAACCCAAAGCCCGGTCAATGACCGAGGAGGCATGATCTTCTCCGGCCCTGCCTCGGTCAAGCGAAATCCGGGATTATCCAGTTGCCGCCTGGGGGGGCGAGGAGTAGCATCCGGCCCCAGTTCAGAATTCTGGAGCATACCAGCATGACCGTTGGGCCGGCCCGCCTTGGGGCAGAGTTGGGGCAATTGTGGATTCGAGTGTTCGTGGGGCTTGTCCTGCCCTTCGCGGCGCTGAAAGCTGTGTTGGTGCTGTACTTCGCCACGGGAGGGCGTTCCTTTGAGCTCAGCTGGAAGCTGGGCCTCAAGAGCCTCATGTACTATGGCTCGGATATCCTGGGAGCGGCCCTGATGGCCCTGCTGGTGCTGGCCCTGGTGCTCATCCCTCTGGCCCTCGGCCGGCTCCGGGTCGCCCAGGTGCTGGCGGGGGTGCTGGCGGGGCTTTTGGCCAGCTTCGAGGGCGCCTCCACCATCAGTCAGATTTACATGGGTGGACCTTTGACCCTCCAGGCCTTTCAGGCGGTGATCCTGGCGGAGGACTCGGCAGGAGTGTCCCAGGCGGCCATGGCAAGCTCCCTGTTGGATATGCTGAATCCCGGGTCTGTGGCGCTGCTGTTGCTGCCCCCGGTGCTGGCCCTTTGGGGCTTCCACGGTCCCGGGAGGCAACTGGCTCGCTGGAAGGGCTGGGGGCCCCGGGTGCTGTGGGGCTTGCTGGGGGCGGAGGTCATCCTGACCGTGGTGTTCGTCCCTCTTATGGTCTCAGGCGAGATTGGACTTCGTATTTATTCTGATGGGTTGGAAGATAGTCCTTCAACCAAATTATTGGCGTCGCTGGGATCGCCCCTGGTGGAAAGGCTCAGCCCTTCAGTGGTGCTGGAGGATCCCTTCAGGGTGGACCTGGGGGCTCGCCATGAGATCCGACCCGAGGCCGAGAAGCCACCCCTGGCGGAGGCCCGGCCGGCCCGCACCAATGTCGTGTTCGTGATGCTGGAATCCGTGGGGGAGGTCTACCAGGAGGGTGCCGAGCCCTTCATGCCCTTCCTCAAGGCCCTTGGGACCGAGAGCGGTGAGGGCACTGGGGGGGCCTGGTTCAAACGGCACTACTCCACCTTCTCCCTGACCACCGCGGCCTGGTTCTCCATGCTGTGTTCCGAGCTGCCCTACCCAAGCTTCAAGCCAGTGACCAGGCTCAATCCCTCCATTCCCTGTCGCTGCCTCAGTGAGACCCTGGCGGAGGAGGGCTACCGGACCATCCTGGCCAGCAGCCACCCGGCCACCTGGGATCAGCGCACGGGCTTCCTCAAGTACCGGGCCTTTGAGCGCTCCTTCGACTCCCTCAGCAACCCCCGGCGCCCCCAGGCTTTTACCAACAAATGGGGCATCGACGACGCCGCCACCGTGGAAGAGGCCCTGTCCCTGCTGGCACAGGATGATGGCAGGCCCTTCTTCTTGTTTCTCATGCTCATCTCCGGCCACCACCCCTTCATCGCCAGCAGGGAGCAGGCCGAGCACCCTGCGCCGGATCGCCTGACGGAATACCAGCGGGCCCTGGCCCACGGGGACAGGCAGTTGAGACGCTTCCATGACGGGCTGGTGCGGCTGGGGCTGGACGACAAGACCCTGATTGTGGTGGTGTCCGACCACGGCGAGGCCCACGGTCCCCAGGCGGGTCGCAATGTGCTGGAGTCGGTCGTGAGGGTGCCCCTGGTGATCAGCGGGCCCCAACTTGAGGGCCTGGTGCTGGACTCGGACCTGGTGACCAGCCACACGGACATCCCGCCCACCATTCTGGGCCTGCTGGGCATCCCCGTGCCCTGCTCCATGAAGGGGCGAAACCTGGTCAAGGACGGGTTGCCCCAGGTGGCCTTCTTCGGGGGGCGGCCTCCGAAGGCCCAGCTTGGTCTGCTGGACGGGCCCTGGAAGTTCGTGTTGGAGGACCGCCGCAGCGGCTACCTCTTCAATGTAATGGATGACCCCGATCAACACACGGACCTGGCGGAGGCCCAACCCGAACTGGCCGCCGAACTGGAGCAGCGCCTGCGCTATGTCATCGGCCACGCCGAGAACCTCATTCCAAACTATGGCGCCATCCTGCGCGCCAGCGGCTGCAAGCCGTGAAGCTGGGGCGCCCGGGCTCCATGGAAAGATTGCGGTTGACAAGGATGGGCAGGGGGACTATAACCCGCCTGTCTTTGAAGACCTTGATGCGGGGTGGAGCAGATGGAAGCTCGTCGGGCTCATAACCCGAAGGTCGATGGTTCAAATCCATCCCCCGCGACTGTAAAGACCGGATAGCCGGTCTTTTTTTTTTGCCAAAAAAACACAACGGGAGGTGTTCCATGAGACTGCAGCTTCTTGGCGTGCTGGTGGCGGCCCTGGTGTTTGGTGTGGCCTGTGGTAGCGATGGCGGAGATGAGGGCATCGTCGGTGGTGGCGGCAAGTTCACCACCAAGTGCGGCGTTCCCGAGGCCGGCAAGGGCAACATCATCGGCCAGGTTCGGGACGCCTGGGGGTCCATGCTCTCCGGCGAGGGGGCGGTCACCTTCGGGAGCGAACAGGGTGATGTGAATGGCTACGGCCGCTTCTACCTCTGCAATGTGGCAGCGGGCGAAGAGGTGGTTGTCACCGTGAACCTCCCCCGGGTCTACCAGTGGAGCGCCTTCAACGGCTACTCTCCCGTGTCCAAGACCCTCACCCTCGAGGATGGCGAGGAGCGCCTGCTGAACTTCCGGCTCAAGGCCTCCCAGTTCAGCGCCCTGGATGCCGCCACGGTGGCCGCCGGCGGCAATGCGACCGACGGCGCCACCCTGGTCACCTTCCCGGCCAATGCCTTCGTGACGGCCACGGGCGCTGCCTTCGCCGGCCCCGTGAATGTCCAGATATCGACCTTCGACTCGTCCAACGCGGACGACCTGGAGTCCTTCCCCGGGGACTTCGCCGGCGTGGATGGCGAAACCGAGGTGGGCCTCTTCTCCCTGGGCTTCGTGGATGTGCAGTTGTTTGACGAAGACCAGAACCCCTTGCAGCTTGCAGAGGGCAAGAAGGCCACCCTGGTCTTCCCCG
>CAZMEC010000270.1:0-3856 GCA_964565265.1 uncultured Myxococcales bacterium | reverse complement strand
GGCGTCCAGAAGGCCCCCACCGTGGGGAACAGGTCGGGCTCCTCCAGGGCCTCGCGGTACTCGCCCGCCAGGGCCACGAAGGCCGACACCCGGTTGGGCAGGCCCACGCCCACCACCGTCTCGCCCATCAGGTGGGTCTCCCCGCCGCCCCAGGTCCAGCGCTCGACCCCGGCGTGGAACTCCACATCCAGGGCCCCGGGCTCCCACACCTCAATGGTGTCGGCGGCAAAGGCGCCCGCCGGGCCCACCAGCAGGCCCAAGCCAAGCCACAGGCCGGGGAAGGCCAGCTTGCGGAAACTGAAGCTCGGTTTGGTTGGCTCATGCAGCACAGGGAACCTCCAAAGGGATCGATGGCAATTGTCAAGCCAGGAAGAAGGACCCGACCTGGTACACCAGGAAGGAAAGGAAGTAGGCGATGGCCGTCAAACCGAAGAACTGCAACAGGGCCCAACTCCAGCGGCCGGACTCGCGGCGCGTCACTGCCACGGTGGCCATGCAGGGCGTGGCGATCAGCAGGAACAGCATCAGGGAAAGGCCCGTTGGCGTGCTGTAATCGCGGCGCAGGCCTGCCCGCAGCCCCTCGGACTCCGGCGTGACCTCCCCCAGGCTGTAGACGATGCCCATCTGGCTGACGAAGACCTCCTTGGCGGCGAAGGCGCCCAGCAGGGCCGTGCTGATCTTCCAATCGAAGCCCAGAGGCCGGAAGACTGGCTCAATGGCGTGGCCCACCCTGCCGGCGATGGAATAGGACAACCTTTCGGCACTGCGGGCTGCCTGCATTTGCGCCTCTGTCATGGGCGCCACCTGCCCGCTGGCCACCGCCGCATCCACCTCGAACTTCTCAAGCTGGGGGAAGGTCATGGCCACCCACATGACCACGGAGATGGCCAGGATGATGGTGCCGGCCTTGCGCAGGTACAGCATGGCGCGGTCGGTCATACGGGCAAGGAGGCCCCGCCAGGTGGGCAGGCGGTAGGGCGGCAACTCCATCACGAAGGGGCTGTCCTCACCGGCCAGCACCGTGCCCTTCAGGACCCGCGCCAACAGCAGCGCCAGGAAGAAGCCCAGGAAGTAGATGAACCACAGCATGGGGGCCCGGGCGTCCGGCGGCAGGAAGGCGGGAATCAGCAGCATCCAGATGGGAAATCTGGCGCCACAGGGGACCAGCGGCAGCACCAGCATGGTAGTCAGCCGGTCCTTGCTGTTCTCCAGGATGCGGGTCCCCATGATGCCGGGGATGCTGCAACCAAAGCCCGTCATCATCGGGATGAAGCTCTTGCCGTGGAGTCCGAAGCGGTGCATCAGCCCGTCCATCAGAAAGGCCGCCCGCCCCATGTAGCCACTGTCCTCCAGGAAGGCCAGTCCCAGGAACAGCAGCAGGATGTTGGGCAGGAAGACCAGCACCCCGCCCACGCCGCCAATCAGCCCGTCCACCAGCAGAGAACGAAGCAGGTCCGGCAGGGTCGCGGGCCAGTGTGTAGTGATCTGCCCACCCGTCCAGGCGAAGAAGGACTCCAGCCACCCGGCGGGGACCTCGCCCACCTTGAAGGTCAGCCAGAACAGCACAAACATCGCCAGGAAAAAAACCGGCAGCCCCAGCACCCGGTGAACCAGGAAGGAGTCCACCCGGTCGGAGAGCTCCCGCGCATTGCGCCGCCTGGGACTGAGTACCGTCTCCCGAAGGAGGCCGTCCACGAAGCCGAAGGACCGCTCGGTGAAGTGCAACTGGGCGTCCTGGCCAGTCTCCAGTTCCAGGCGCTCCCGGATAGTTCTAATGATGTCCGCATGGGTCACTGCCAGCTCGCTGACCCCTGCGGGCAGGCGGGCCCCCGTTAGCAGGCGGGCCGCGTACCAGGGCTGCAAGCGCTTCCTCACCTCGGGCAGATCCACCAAGGCCTCCAGGGCCTGGAGCGCCTCGTCCAGCCGTCCGCCCAACTGGGGCCGGCGGGCGCGCACACCGTCAAGGGCCACCTTCTGGATTGCGTGCTTCAGGTCCTGAACCCCCTGCCCGAGATGCCCCACGGTCTCCACCACCGGCATGCGCAACAGCTTGGACAGGGCCGGCAGGTTCACTCGCTGGCCCGCCGCATGGGCCTCGTCCGACATGTTCAACGCCAGCACCAGCTTGGCGCCCGTTTGCATCAACTGCACCAGCAGCACCAGCCCGCGCTTGAGGTTCCCCGAGTCCACCACCAGCACCACCACGGCCTCGTCGGCGGCCAGCAGTTCGTCCTCGGCCACCCGCTCCTCGGGCGAGAACCCCCCAAGGCTGTAGGTGCCCGGCAGGTCCAGCACCTCCACCTCCTCGTCTCCGAAGGTGTAGCGCCCTAGGTGCCGCTCCACGGTCACGCCGGGATAGTTGGCCACCGAGGCACGACCGCCTGTGAGGTGGTTGAAGATTGAAGACTTGCCGCAGTTGGGATTGCCAGCCAGCAGGACCCGGATCATTTCAGGCCTCCTTCCTTTCGTTCCACGAAGACCGCCTCGGCCTCCTTGCGACGAAGCGCCACCTGGCTACCCTGGAGCCGCACCCAGATTGGATCACCGCTGGGGGCCGACCGTTCAAACTCCACCTCGGTGCCAGGCAGCAGCCCCAGGTCCAGCAAGCGCTGGCGAATGGGGCCCAGGGCGTCCACCCGCCTCACCGTGGCAAGCTGCCCGGGCTTGAGCTGAAACAGGCTGACCTCCACCGCCGGGCGGAGGCGGGCTCCCGGATGCTTGGTGCAATCTCCGGGGCAGGCCCGGGGGCCCTCGCCGGACAGGGGACAGTCGTGGAAGCGCTCGACAATGGAGGAGGCCGGGCAGCCCTCCACGAACTCGAAGAATCGGACCAGCCGCTCCATGGCCTCGTCGGACAGGGCGTGCTCCATCGAGCAGGCGTCGGCGCGGGCCTGCTCGGCGGTCATGCCCAGCACCTCCGTCAGCAGCCGCAGCAGCAGCCGGTGGCGCGATACCACGCGGAGGGCCTCCCGCTGCCCCTCTTCGGTAAGCTCCACATATTCCCGCTGGGCGTAGTTCACCAGCCCCAGGTCCGCCAGCCGCTTCAGCGCGATGGTGACGGAGGCCGCCTTGACCTCCCGGTCCAGGGCGATGTCCCGGACCCGTACCACCTTCTTGGAGGCCGCCAGCTGCCAGATGGTCTCAAGGTAATCCTGAAGGGAAGAACTCAGGTCCTGATTGGTGGCTGTCATGGCTGCCTCCTTTTGTTAGCGTAAACTAACAACAGTCGTGGCACCTGTCAATGCTTTCCGCTTTCCCCCGCGCCCCCATTGAAATACCATCCGGCCCGTTCCCTTGTGGAGGTCCATGTGTCTGACAATGCTGCTTTCAATCGAACGGAACTGCTGGTTGGCCCCCAAGCCATGGACCGCCTCGGTGCCGCCCGCGTCATCCTGTTTGGCGTGGGGGGCGTGGGCAGTTGGTGCGCCGAGGCCCTGGTGCGCAGTGGCATCGGCCACCTGACCCTCGTGGACTCGGATGGCGTGTGCATCACCAACCTCAACCGCCAGCTCCAGGCCACCACCGACACCGTGGGCCGCGTCAAGGTGGAGGTCCTGGCCCAGCGCCTCCTGGCCATCAACCCGGCCCTGGATCTCCAGACCCACCACCGCGCCTACTGCCTGGAGACCCGCGAGTCCTTCGCCCTGGAGACCTACGACTATGTGCTGGACGCCATCGACAGCCTCAGCCCCAAGCTGAACCTGATCCTGCAAAGCCTGGAACTGGGCCGCACGGTCTTCTCCTGCATGGGCGCCTCGGGGAAACTGGACCCCACCCGGGTGCGCGTGGACTCGGTGTGGAAGTCCGAAGGCTGCGCCCTGGCCCGCCGCATCCGCAAGCGCCTGCGCAAGCGCAA
>CAZMEC010000269.1:0-3863 GCA_964565265.1 uncultured Myxococcales bacterium | reverse complement strand
CTTGCCCTCGTCCCAGTAGTTACGGATGGAGCTGACATGCCAGCCCTCCTCCGCGCCCACGGCCGTGATCTCCGTGGTGGGGTAGGCGACCAGGTAGTCTTCCTGAATGTCGAAGACCACCTTCACGCCACCGCCGAAGTTCATTTCACCATTGAAGGTGAAGGGCGAGGGGTTGGGGGCGTCTATGACCGTGGAGACATAGTACCAGACGCCTTTCAGATCGGCCTTCTTGATCTTGTTGGGATCGGTACGGTCGATGTCTCCCACCTCTGTGGCGCAGGACGCCAGCCACAATACGGCGGCGAGGAACGGAGCAACATGGGTAAAAAAGCCTGCCCGCCTCATCAAGTTACCTCCTGAAGAAAACCATTGTCGCCAATGAATGCCCCAACCGGACTAAAACACCGCGTTGAACCCGAGATAGATTCCCGTGTTCGCGCGGTAGTCATTGGAAAAATTCAGGAATGGAAAGGTCCATCCCTTGTTATCAGCCGTCCGAGGAGCGGCCACGGTCTGGACCCCGAGGCCCAGGGAATACACATCGTTGAACTGCCAGGTCACATCCACCACCCCGGAGTGGCTGTCCCGCTGGCCCCGTCCGGTGTCTGCATACTCGGACGCATATTCGTCATTGGAGTAGGAGCGGTAGGTCCAGGAGTTGGACACGGTGTAGGCCAGGGTGACGGACAGGGGGTCAAGAATGTAGTAGCTGACCAGCAGGCTGTTGCTGATGCCGAAGCTGGTGTTGTTGCCACCCAAGGCGACCAGATCGGAGGTGAGGTTCTCGTTGCCCTGATAGTGGGACAGGATGACATGGTCCCCGACCTCCTCCCGGCTGAGGGTCGGGGAGGTGTAGCGGTTGAGGTTCTTGAAGAAGCCGATGCCGTAGGAGAGATAGACGGGGCCAAAAGCCCGAGAGAAGCCCAGGCCCGCCCGCATGGCCATGATGAGTTCGCGGTATTGGCTCTGGAGGCTGGTGGGGAAGCCCAGGGACACCTGGCCACTGACGCCGATGCCCGTGCCGGGGATCTTGGCGATCTGGGCGTGGCTGAGGCCCAGGGTCAGGTCCGAAAGGTACCACTGGTGCTGCTTGGTGGTGTTGGTGTCGTAGTTCTCCACCAGGGCCACGGAGGTGCCGATGCCGGCGGAGAGCCGCATGAGCTTGGTGAGGCGCCAGTAGGGCTGGGCCGAGAGGCTCAGGTCCAGGGAGGGCCTGCGGACCCCAGCCTGGTCATTGAAGGTCGCCGCCCCAAGGGTCTGACCGATACCCAGGTTGACGCCGAAGGGAGCCACGCTGCCCTTGGCCTCCTCGAGTATGCGTTCCTCCTCGGTCAAAGCTAATGGATATGCATTGGCCTGGGAGTACAAGCGTCCAGGGCACGCTAGAAGCAGGGCCACGACAAAGAAAAATCTGGCGTTTCGCAAGTATCCCTCCCCCCGGAAAACCTTCCACTGGCTTGCATAAAAATGCAGGCACCTCCGGATTTGCAGACTCCCTTTTAGAGAAAGGGCCGAAGCCTGTCAAGGAAATACTTTTGCTTGGCTGCAACGGCAAAACAGCGCTTGCTGGATCATTTGGGGGGCCCGGGGGGAACTAATAATCTTGCATCATGCCAATGCATGAAGCTCAGGCCCCATTGCACAGTCCGCGGCACCAAGCGTATCATGCGCAGCGCGGTGCTGACCGGCCCGCAGATTTCGCCCCCGGAGGTGTGCCATTACGCGAAGAATCTATGGAGAAACCACGGGCCTCAAGGCCTCCCATGCCGCAGCCCTTGAGCGGCTTTACCGGCGGCGCTGTCAGCCCGAACAGCTTATTGCCCCGGAGCTGGCCGAGGAGCTGGCGGCCACCTCCACCCTCCTGGGGCGGCAGGTGGGGCTGGTGCTGGACCGCAAGGGGCTGGTGCAATATGTCGTGTTGGGGGACGCCCGGGGCATCAAGCTGCCCGAGTTTGACCGCTTTCGCCGGGCCCCGGGGAAACTGCGCGGGGTTCGCTTTGTGCATGTCCATGCGCTCGGCGAGGAACTCGACGAGGACGACCTGACGGACCTGGGGCTGCTGTACCTGGACGCGGTGGCGGTACTTTGGCCCCCCCCGGTGCCAGGCAAGCCCACCACCATTTCCTGGGCCCATGTCCTGCCGGAGACCCCCTTTGGAAAAAAGCACGAGGTCTATCCCAGGGGCCCGGTGGCCGCGGTGACCCAGGATTTCGCGGCCCTGATGGAGGCCCTGGACGGGGAACTTGACGCCCGGAGCAGTCGCCACGAAGTCAACACTGGAGAGCGGGCCTTTCTGGTCCACCTGGATCATGACGGCGGCCGCCAGGGGGATTGGGATGTGGCCGAGCTTCAGGAGTTGGCCCGGTCCGCGGGAATCCGGGTGGAAGATACCATCGTCCAGAGGCGGCGGCCGGACCCCTCCACCTTCATCGGCTCGGGGCGGCTGGGCACCCTGATCCAGGAAGCCATGCACAAGGGCGTGGACCTGCTGATCTTCAGCCCCGAACTGAGCGCCGCCCAGGTGCGGAACATCTCGCGGCTGGCGGAGGTGCGGGTGATGGACCGGACCCAGCTCATCCTGGACATCTTCGCCCAGCGGGCCCGCTCCAACGATGGCCGCATCCAGGTGGAGCTGGCCCAGCTCAAGCATATCCTGCCGCGACTGGTGGGCGCGGGGGCGGCCATGAGTCGGCTCATGGGGGGCATAGGTGGAAGGGGGCCGGGGGAAACCAAGCTGGAGATGGACCGGCGCCGAATCAAGGAGCGCATCAAGCGCCTGGAGAAGCAGCTCGAGGCGCTGGCCTCGGAGCGCGAGACCAGGCGGCGGCGGCGCCAGCGCAGCGGGGTGCCAGTGGTGTCCATCGTGGGCTACACCAACGCCGGCAAGAGCACCCTGCTGAACAGCCTGACGGGGGCCACGGCGGACGCTGAGGACAAGCTCTTTGCCACCCTGGATCCCTTCAGCAGGCGCCTGCGCTTCCCCCGGGATCGGGAGTTGGTCATCACGGACACGGTGGGCTTCATTCGCAGCCTGCCCAAGACCCTGATGCAGGCCTTCAAGGCCACCCTGGAGGAGCTTCGAGAGGCGGACCTCTTCCTCCATGTGGTGGATGCGTCCAATCCCCGCTGGGAGGACCAGCAGATGGCCGTGGAGGACATCTTGGCGGACCTGGGCCTGGAGGGCACGCCCCTGGTGACGGTCTACAACAAGCTGGACCGGCTGGGGCCGGCCGGCCTGGACCTGCCCCTGGACGAGGACTCGGTGGGGGTTTCAGCCCGGGACCCGGCGACCCTCCGACCCCTGGTGCTGAAGCTGGAGAAGACCCTGGAGCGGTTGCAGTTCTTCCCCGAGTTCAGCGATCAGGTCTTTGAGCCCCCCAAGCTGGTGCTGGTGGAGGACCTGGAGGAGGACTAACCGCGACCGCAAGGGAGGGGGTTGCCTCGGTCGTCCGAACCCCGACCGCAAGGGAGGGGGTTGCCTTCTAAATGTCGTCGGAGTCGGTGGGGATGGGATCGTCGGAGCGGCGCATGAGGAAGGCCTGGATGAAGGCGCTCAGGTCCCCATCCAACACGCCGTCGGCGTTGCCCACGGTGAACCCCGTCCGGTGGTCCTTCACCATCCGGTAGGGCTGCAACACATAGGAGCGGATCTGGGACCCGAAGTTGATCCGCTGCTTGGTGGACTCGATCTTGCTTTTCTCTTCGTCCTTCTTGCTCTGCTCCAGGTCGTACAGGCGGGACTTGAGGACCGCCATGGCCATGTCCTTGTTCTTGTGCTGGGAGCGCTCGTTCTGGCACTGGACCACGATGTTGGTGGGGATGTGGGTGATGCGGATGGCGGAGGAGGTCTTGTTGACCTTCTG
>CAZMEC010000268.1:0-3869 GCA_964565265.1 uncultured Myxococcales bacterium | reverse complement strand
CGCCCCAGGGTGCGGCCGCCGAAGTAGGCCAGGGTGTCCCCCAGCCACACGATGGCGAACAGGCCCAGGGTCAGGTTGCGGCCCACCTCGGGGAACACGAAGAGGGTCTGGGCCAACAGGGACATGGGCAGGCCAATCCACAACAGGCCGGTCAGGGGCAGCGCCACCCTCGAGATCCAGTCCTTGAAGTCCCCCGCGGCCGCCATGCGCCGCACCAACAGCAGGGCCAGGGCCAGGAACAGCACGGCCATCAGGTGCCCCGGGGCCAGGATGGTGACTGCCAGCAGGGCCAGCAGGCACAGGTGGGGTAGGGCGCGGGCCTTGAACCCCCCGGCGCCCCCCTGGCCATCCATGCGCAGGAACTCGTCGAAGGCCACCAGCGCTGCCAGCCCCACGAGGGCCACACCTGCAGTGCCGGGCATGAGCCACAGAAGTGCGATTACCAGGGGGGCCATTACCACAGCGGTCATGATGCGAGTGAACATTGGTTGCTCCGGGGCTTCGGGTGGCTTGGGAAGGCTACTTGGCCAGGAAGTCAGCGGTCCAGACGCCACCATCACCGTCGGCGTCACAGCTAACCGAGAAAGCAGGCTTGGCCGCCGGGCCGCTGCAGTTCTCCATGTGGAGGGCGGGAATGTTGGAGTCGATATTGAGGGTGCCGTCGCCGGCAATGTTGCCCTTGAGGAAGCCGCCGTCAGTGGTCACGGCGCACTCGGTCTGGTAGAGGTCTATGTCCATCTCCAACTGTTTGATGCCGTCCCGGCGGGTGGTCACATGCCACTTGCCCGCGAGGTTGGTGCAGCTTGTGGTGGTGTCCGGCTGGAGGGTGTCCTCGGGCTGCGTGGTGTCCACTGCCATATCCTCAAAGACGGTGTCCAAAGCCACGCTGTCCACAGTGGTCGTGTCAATCGCCACGGTATCCAGCGGCGTCGTGTCCGGGGAGGTTGTGTCCACAGGGGTGGTGTCGACGGCGGTGGTGTCCACAGGCGCCGTGTCACCGGGCACGCTGTCCAAGGTATCCTTGGCGTCCGCGAAGACCAGATCCGCCTCCAGCACATCCTCCTGCAGCGTCGGGCAGTGGGCCTCGTTGCGGACCACATAGAGCAGCTTGGAGTTCAGCACGCTGGAGTAGTTGCCGTCGTCGTCCACCACGGTCAGACCCAGGTGGTAGGGCAGGTAGCCCCCGTCCACGACCAGGGCCTGCTCGAAGACATGATTCAGCCGGGGCGTGTCGCTGACATAGTCAGGCTTGCCCTCGCCGAGGGAGAAGATGAAGCGCACCAGTTTGCCATCCGGGTCCGTGCTCTTGGAGGCGTCCAGCACAACGGTCGCGCCCTGGACCACGCAGGCCGGCGCCGACAATCGGGCGGTGGGTGCCCCGGACTGAAAGGTGTTGCCGCCACAGGCCGTAAGGCCTCCCAAACCCATCACCGCAACCAGCGCCCAGAACTGCCTCATGGCCAAACCTCCGAATGGAATCAGCGCACATAGTATCCCCAGCCCGACCCCCGGGGCAAGAAACGGATTCATATGAATGGCGTTTCGTGCTATTTTCCGCGCGGAAAATAACTGGCAGCCGGGGGTACTGTGCAAGGCCAGGTTCTAGAGGGGCGCTACCGGGTCATCGATCTGGTGGGTAGTGGCGGAATGGCAGAGGTCTTCCGGGCGGAGGATCTTCGCATGGGCCGCGTCGTTGCCCTCAAACGCCTGCGCTCGGACAATCCCTCGCCCAAGGATCGGGCCCGCTTCGAGCGCGAGGCCCGCTTGGTGGCAGGCCTCTCCCACCCCAACATCGTGGTCATCCACGACTACTCCGGGGCGGAAAGTTCGGATTGCTATCTGGTCACCGAGTTCATCGCCGGCCGGGACCTCAACGCCTTCATCACCTCCCTGGGCAGCGTGCCCCTGGAAGAGGCGGTCCTGCTGCTGCTGCGCCCCGTGGTCCTGGCCCTCGAGTACGCCCACGCCAAGGGTGTGGTCCACCGGGATGTGAAGCCCGAAAATGTGATGCTCAGTTCGGAGGGCGTGGTCAAGCTCATGGACTTCGGTATCGCCTTCGGGGGCAACCTCCACCGCATGACCGCTGTCCACGACATTCTGGGCTCTCCCGCCTTCATGTCCCCCGAGCAGGTCAACGGCGAAGACCTGGACCACCGCGGCGACATCTTCTCCCTGGGCACGGTTGCCTACCACCTGGCCACGGGCAAGCTGCCCTTCGAGGCCCCCTCCGTGGAGGCCATCTGGTCCAAACTGCTGAAGGTCGAATACCCCGACCCCAGGAAGTTCAATCCCGCCGTCACCACCTCCTTCCAGGCCATTCTGGACCGCTGCCTGCGCCGCAACCCCAACGACCGATTCTCCAACTGCA
This sequence comes from uncultured Myxococcales bacterium, assembly GCA_964565265.1. Classification (GTDB taxonomy): domain Bacteria; phylum Myxococcota_A; class UBA9042; order CAIXZC01; family CAIXZC01; genus CAIXZC01. Next base: position 1,501 of record CAZMEC010000268.1, on the reverse strand, counting down.
CCGAACTGCTGCGCGCCATCGACCGCTTGCTGAAGCGCGCCGGCATCGACGAACCGGAGGCCGAACTCCAGGCCTACCTCTTTGACCCTCCCCATTGGGAGACGGAGTTCAAAAAGCGCCTCTACGACCGCTGGCTGGCCGCCGCCCGGACCCTCATGCGCCGCAAGGCCGGCCGGGCCGAGGCCCTGGAGATGCTTTCCCGGCTGATGGTGCTGTTCCCCGGCCGGACCGAGATCGAGGCCGAACTCACCGCCATGGAGCAGCGCTTCACCCGTAGGCGCCTCCTGGCCTGGGTTCTGGTGACCACCTTCCTGGTCTCCGGCGGCGCCTGGGCCTATCTGCTGACAGAGGACTTCGTCAACGCTCCCCAGGGCGGCTGGTTTCCCCGGGGCTGGGTGGACGGCCCCCAGGGCGCCCCCCAGGCCCCCCGCAGCCAGTCCATCTTTGACGCCTTTCGGGGCCAACAGGTCCAGGCCCCCGAACCGACGGCCCCTCCGACCGCCCACAGCAACCCGCCCCTCCAGGTGCCCCTCCAGGCCAGCCTTCGAACGCTTGGAGGCCTGTCCTCCATGGCCCTGCAGAAGGTCGCCGTCCTGGTGGAGGAGGCCCCCGCCGGCCCCCGCCCAGTCCCCGCGGTCCAGCCCTCACCCGTCGTCCCATCTGCCCCCGAGACTCGGGTCGCCGGTGACACCGGTGGCCGGCGCCCCCAGGAGCCGTCGAAGAAACGCAAGCCCCCCAGCCCCCCCCAGCCCCGCCCCGAACCCGTCAAGGGGGTCCTGATCGAAGCCTTCCCGCCGGCCGTGGAGATCTGGGTGGACGGCAACTATCTGGGCAACGGCAAGGCGGAGGCGCCGCCCCTGTCCGTGGGCCGACATGCCCTCCGGTTGCACCACCCCGCCTGCGCTCCCTGCGCCGATGTGGACCGGGAGTTCGTAGTGCGGGCTGGCCAGCCGCCCCTGACCATCAAGCAGAAGATTGCCTTCCGCCCCGCCACACTGCAGGTCCGAAGCCCGCGCCAGGGCCTGGTCTTCCTTGGGGGGCGGGCCCTGGGCCGGGTGAACGAACGCCTGGAGGTGGCCATGCACGACCCCACCCGCCGCAAGGGCGAGGTGAAGGTGGTGTTTGACGACATGAGCGGGGTGCGAGTGATGCCGGTGACCCTGGCCCCCGGCGAAACCGTCGTGATGGATGTACCGTGATCAGTAGGGCAGGATGTCCCGCGCGCCCATCTCCTCAAGCATCTCCATGAACTGGCACAGGGGCAGACCCACCACATTGGTGTAGGAGCCGTGGACCGTATCAATCATGTAGGTCCCCACGCCCTGCACCGCATAGGCGCCGGCCTTGTCCAGGGATTCGCCCAGGGAGATGTATTTCTCAATCTCGGGCCGGGTCAACCGCTTGAAGCGCACCGTGGAGGTGACGGCCTGCAGGCCTTCCTTGTTCTTCTTCAGGTCGAAGACGCAGAAGCCCGTGATGACCTGGTGGTCCTGGCCGGACA
>CAZMEC010000267.1:0-3891 GCA_964565265.1 uncultured Myxococcales bacterium | reverse complement strand
CCTCCGGGACCACCAGTTCTATACCCGCTCGCTGTTCGAATCCAACATGGACGGGCTGATGACCACCGATCCGTCGGGCATCATCACCGATGTCAACAAGCAGATGGAGGCGCTGACGGGCTGCACCCGAGACGAGCTGATCGGCGCACCCTTCAAGAGCCACTTCACCGACCCGGACAGGGCCCAGACCGGCATCCGGCTGGTGCTGAGCGAAAAGCGCATCACCAACTACGAGCTGACCGCCAGCGCCATGGATGGCAAGGAAACCGTGGTGTCCCTGAATGCGACCACCTTCTACGACAGGGACCGGAGACTGCAGGGGGTCTTTGCTGCGGCGCGCGATATCACCGAGCGCAGGCATCTGGATGAGATCCTGGAGGAGAAGAACATTGAACTGGAGAGCGCCCGCTCGGTGGCGGAGAAGGCGAACCTCGCCAAGTCCGAGTTCCTGTCCAGCATGAGCCATGAGCTGCGCAGCCCCCTCAATGCCATCCTGGGCTTCGCTCAGTTGATGGAGTCTGACGCGCCCCCACCTACCCAGGGGCAGAAGGACAGCATTGCCCAGATCCTGCAGGCGGGCTGGCACCTGCTGAAGCTGATTGACGAGATCCTGGATCTGGCGAAGGTCGAGTCAGGACAGGTGCCCTTATCGCGGGAGCCGGTGTCCCTGTCCGACATCCTCCACGAGTGCCAGGGAATGATTGAACCGCAGGCTCAGCAGCGCGGCGTCCAAATGGTCTTTCCCCGGTCCGACGAGCCCTGGTTCGTCCTGGCCGACAGGACCAGGGTGAAGCAGGTCGTCATCAACCTGCTGTCCAACGCCATCAAATACAATGTCGAGCGGGGCATCGTCGAGGTGCGCTGTGCGGAGCTCACGCCGGGGCGCACCCGGGTGATCATCACCGACACGGGGCCCGGGCTTAGCCCCCTGCAACTGTCGCAGCTTTTCCAGGCCTTCAACCGCCTTGGAAAAGAGGCCAGCGGCGAGGAAGGCACCGGCATCGGGCTGGTTGTGGCCAAGCGCCTGGTCGAGGCGATGGGCGGCGTCATCGGGGTTGAGAGCGAGGTCGGGGTCGGCAGCGTGTTCTGGTTCGAGCTGATTTCGGCGAACGAGCCAGAGGTCACCCAGGAGGTGAATGTTCCCGAGTTCTCCCCCTTGCCCCTTGCCCCGCGGGAGGATCGGCTTCATACCCTGCTGTATGTCGAGGACAACCCGGCGAACCTGAAGCTGGTCGAGCAGATCATTGCGCGGCATCCCGATATTCGCCTGCTGTCGGCAGTGAACGGGACCAGCGGCATTGCGTTGGCGAAGGAATCCCTGCCCGATGTGATTCTGATTGACATCAACCTGCCGGATATCAGCGGCTTCGAGGTCCTCAAGGCCCTGAGGGCTGACCCGGTGACGGCTCACATTCCGGCCATCGCCATCAGCGCAAATGCCATGCAGCCGGACATCATCAAGGGGCTTACGGCAGGGTTCCTGGGCTACATCACCAAACCCATCAAGGTCAGCGAGTTCATGGCAGCAATGGACGCCGCGCTGAAGGGCGTCTCCAGAGCTGCCAAGAAGGTCAACTGACGCGGGAGTCCGAAAATGGTGAACCCAAGCGACATCCTGGGCGCGAGCATTTTGATTGTTGATGACCTGGAGGTGAATGTTCAGTTGCTGAGGCGAATCCTGGCGTCGGCCGGCTATACCTCGGTGAGCTGGACGATGGATCCGCAGGAGGTCAGCAAGCTTCACCGCGAGCACCACTACGACATAATCCTGCTGGACCTGTTGATGCCGCAGATGGATGGTTTCACGGTAATGGAGGAACTCAAGCAGGACGAGCCGGATGAGTTGCTGCCGGTGCTGGTGATTACGGCCCAGCCGGGGCACAAACTGCGGGCGCTCAAGGCCGGGGCGCGGGACTTCATAAGCAAGCCCTTTGAGCTGCCCGAGGTGCTGGCGCGCGTCAGGAACATGCTGGAGGTGCGGCTGCTGCAAAGGAACCTGCGGGACTACAACGACACGCTGGAAAAGCAGGTCAGGGAGAGGACTGTGCAGCTTCAGGAGGGCTACCTGGAGACCATCTTCACCATGACCCGGGCCGCAGAGCACAAAGACGAGGACACCGGGGGTCATGTTCAGAGAATAGGCCATTGCTGCCGGGAGCTTGCCAGGATGCTGAGCCCGAACGAGGAATTCCTGGACAGGATCTTTTTTGCAAGCCCCATGCACGACATCGGGAAGATTGGGATCCCGGACCACATCCTCCGGAAGCCCGGGGCCTTCACGGCCGAAGAGTGGGTGGTCATGAAGGGGCACACCGTCATGGGCCAGCAGATCCTTGGCAACGGCAGGTCTCCCTATTTGAAGGCAGGGGCCGAGATTGCCCTGAACCACCACGAGCGCTGGGACGGAGGCGGGTACCCAAACGGCAAAAAGGGCGAGGAGATCCCACTGATGGCGCGGATCATGAACATCTGCGACATCTACGACGCCCTTCGCAGCAAGAGGCCCTACAAGCCGGCCCTCGACCACTTGAAGGCCATGCAGATCATCACGCAGGGCGATGGCCGCACCCAGCCTGAACATTTTGATCCCGAGATCCTGGAGGCGTTCAAGGCGAACCACCCGGTGTTCGAAAACCTGTTTGAGGCGCAGGTGGCGCCGCCATGGCCCCTGGGCCGGCCTTTGACAGATGCTCTGGACGCCACCGCCTGAACCTGGGCTGGGTCTTCTAGCCAGGCGCCCTGTTCACACATGCTGTGTCCCGCCAGGCCTGGCCCGAGTCCCCAATCATTTGCAGCAGCGGAAGCCCAGGTCCGGGGCCTGGGAGGCGGGGGCCTTGAAGTAGCGGTCGGAGGCCCGCATGGCGGAGGCCTGGTCCCAGAGGTTGCCGCCGCGGATGACCCGGTTGCTGCCGGTGCCGGGCCCCTGGGGGTTCTGGTAGGCGGAGCTCTCGTAGTAGTCCCACTGGTAGTAGTCGTTGACCCACTCCCAGAGGTTGCCGGCCAGGTCGCAGACGCCGTAGGGGCTGTTGCCCGCGGGCTTGGAGCAGACAGCAGCGGGGCCTTCGTTGCCGCAGACGCCGCCGGGGCCGCCCATGACGGCCAGGGCGCAGGTGGGGTTGGCGTTGCCCCAGGGGTAGAGGTCGCCCTCCGTGCCCCGGGAGGCCTTCTCCCACTCGGCCTCGGTGCAGAGGCGGGCGCTGCGCCAGGTGCAGTAGGCCCGGGCCTGATTCCAGGAGACGCAGCGCAGGGGCTGGGCGACGGCAAGGCCCGTGCCCCAGTCGCAGGACGGCGCCGAGCAGACCTTGGCGTCCACGCAGCGCGCATATTCGCCCACGGTGATCTCGTTGCGGTTGATCTGGAAGGCCGCGAGGTAGACCTCGTGGTAGGGCAGTTCGTCGTTCTCGCAGGAGGAGTCCAGGCCTTCGTTGCAGCCCATCTGGAAGGGACCCTCGCCCACCGCCACGAAGTCGTCCAGGGGCCCGAGGCAGGCGCCCTGGCACTGGCCCTGGGCGCTGCAGGTGCAGCCGTCGTCGCAAAGGCCGCAGGAGCCTCCGCAGCCGTCGTCGCCACAGACGCGGCCTTCGCAGTCCGCAAGGCAGGGGCTGTCCGTGGGGCTGGCCTCGTCGGGGTCGCTGTCGAGGCCGGCAAGGTCGGACCCTGTGTCAGGTTGGGGGGCGTCGGGGGAAAGATCGATCAACCCCCCGTCGGGGCCCAGGTCGGGGGACGGCACGCCGTCCTGGGACTGCGCTTCTTGGGGGACATCATGGAGGCCACCGTCTTCGGGAGGCTGCACGCCGTCCTGGCCGGGCAGGGCGTCGCCGGCGAGGTCCGCCGGGGCCACATCCTTGGCATCACCCTGGGCCGCCTGGTCCCCAAGTTGGTCCTGCTGCC